>JAPKBD010000229.1 GCA_028824965.1 Alphaproteobacteria bacterium
CCTCGGCCCAGACCCGCCCACCATGGCGATTGATAAGGCGGGCGACGGTTGCCAGACCAATGCCGGTTCCCTCAAATTCCGACATTGAATGGAGGCGTTGAAAGACGCCAAAAAGCTTATCCTTATAGGCCATATCGAACCCGGCACCATTGTCTTGTACAAAGTACACCTGTTCCCCGCCTTCGACATAGACGCCGAACTCAATCTGTGCGGTCTCAGTATGGCTCGTGAACTTCCAGGCGTTGCCGAGCAAATTTTCAAACACGATTTGCAACAGCCGCTCGTCGCCTCGAACCATCACATCTGGTGCGACAGTCGTCGACACATTGCGGTCAGGGTCGCTTTGGTACAGCTCGTCCAGGATATCCTGGGCCTGTTTGGATAGGTTGACCTGCCCTGACTGCAACTCCTGCCGTGTGGCCCGCGACAAAGTCAGGATATCGTCGATCATTTGCCCCATGCGTACCGCACCTTTGGCGATACGTTGCAGGTAATCCAAAGCCTGCCCGTCGAGTTTCTCGGCGTGATCTTCTATCAAGGCCTGGCTGAAGCCGCCAATGCCCCTTAGGGGCGAGCGTAAGTCATGGGAAACTGAATAGGCGAAGGTATCAAGTTCCTTGGTCACAGCTTCAAGTTCGATGCTGCGCTTTCTCAATGCCTCCTCCGCCGCCGCGCGAACGGCGATGGCATGGCTGATTTTTCGAATAACGACGATTGCAATGAGTATGACGGCGACGAATCCAACGCCATTGACCAAAAGGTTTAGGTTGATCGCCTCTTCCGCCGTGCGGTTTCGTTCGGCGAGAAGCCTGCCTTCCTCGGCTTCCATATCTGCGACATGGTTTCTGATCTTATCCTGGACGTTTGCAAACGGTTCCAAATATGCCGGGTCACCGGTTAGCAAAAAGCCGCGCTGTCCTGTTTCGGCATCGTCCAATGCAGAAAGCAATTTCCATAGCTTACCCTGCACCTCCCGGGTGTGGACGATCCATTCAAAGGAATCTTGGGCCTCGCGGCTGCGCCATACATCGAGCACGAAGATACCCAGCAATACTAAGAACGCCGCCACGATCCCCCACACACCGATACGTTCCATACCGGTTTTCGGCACACTTTCCCCAGGTTTGCTCATCAAACGCACTCTCTCATCTCATCGATCAACCGATTACAGTTAGAATTACCGACAAGTTTCCCAACTATATTATCGCCGCCCGGGTTCCGGATTGTCAATGAAAGTGCGGGAAACTAGATCAAGACCATGATGTCTTAGTCTATTCACGTTGGGTCGGAATTGCTCTTGAAAGATGGAGCCACTGTCATTTGCCTAAGCATGCGCGTTCTTGTAGGGATGAACGATCTTTTCAAACTCAGCCAATTTCTCCCGTTTCGCTACCCGTAACTCGTAGTCTTTTTGCAGGTTGAGCCAAAATCCGGCGCTCATGTTAAAGAACAGGCCAAAGCGCAGGGACATATCCGCCGTAATGGCGCGCTTGCCATCAATGATATTTTCGATCGCCGCACGATCAACGGCAATAGCACGAGCAAAAGAACCGGGCTTTATATTCAAATCATCAAGAAAATCTTCTTTAAGCATGATGCCAGGATGCTCAATATCAATAATTTCCTGTTCCATTCTTACCTCCAATAAGCATGCCGTCTGGGCAGACCGGTTTAATGTTTATCAACCAACTGCACATCATGTGCATCACCCTCTACGCACCGAAAAATGATGCGCCATTGTTTATTGACCCAAATCCCATAATAGCCTTTCAGCGTTCCCTCTTTCTTTTCCAATTTGTTGGACGGGGGAACGCGAAGATCGTCGAGACTGGTTGCCGCATCAATATAGCGAAGACGCCGTAACGCCTTCTTCTGCAGATCCTGATCCAGTCCTTTGATGCGCTGACCACTGAATATCTGTTCAGTCCGGCTATCAGAAAAACTCTTGATCATGAATGTAGTGTATCGAACAATAAACAAGGGGTCGGTTAATTCGTTGTGCCAAACGCAACAACATATTGGTCCGTTATTCGAACTCAACCAGACCGCAACAGTTTCATCGCTGCATCTCTCTCGAACAAATACAACAGCGCCCGCAATGCTTGCCCACGCTCGTTCTCCAATTGCGGGTCGCGGTCGAGGATCAGTCGGGCATCGTCGCGGGCGACTTCCATCAGGTCTTGGTGGGCTATGGGGTCGGCCAGGCGAAATGCCGGAAAGCCACTTTGGCGGGTGCCTAATAGTTCGCCGGTGCCGCGTAGACGCAAATCTTCCTCGGCGATGCGGAAACCGTCCTCCGTGTCGCGCATGATCGCGATGCGCGCCTGTGCGGTTTCGCCCAGGGGTTCGGCGTAGAGAAGGAGGCAATGGCCTTGCGCCCCACCCCGACCTACCCTGCCCCTTAGTTGATGCAATTGTGCCAGACCGAAGCGTTCGGCGTGTTCGATGGCCATGATGGTGGCCTCCGGCACGTCCACGCCCACTTCGATGACTGTTGTGGCCACCAGTACCCTGGTCTCGCCTGCGACGAAGGCGGCCATGGCGGCGTCCTTTTCCTTGGCTTTCATGCGGCCATGCACCAGGCCCACTTGTTCGGCACCGAATATCCGCGACAGGGTGCCGTGGCGGTCTTCTGCGGCTGCCAGGTCCAGCTGTTCGTTTTCTTCCACCAGTGGGCAGACCCAGAACGCGCGTGCGCCGCTATTAATGGCACGCTGTACGCCCGCGACGACCTGATCCAGACGTGACAGCGCCATTGCGCGGGTATCGATTGGCTTCCGGCCCGCCGGCTTGCCGTGGAGGAGGGAGATATCCATGTCGCCATAGACGGTCAGGCTTAAGGTGCGGGGGATCGGCGTGGCCGTCATCACCAATATATCGGCCGCCTGGCCCTTGTCACCTAAAGTCAGGCGTTGATGAACCCCGAAACGGTGCTGTTCATCGATCACGGTCAGGGCCAGGTCCTTGAATATAACGTCCTCGGTGAACAGCGCGTGGGTGCCGATCAGGATATCGATCTGACCATCGCCTAGATCATCTAACAGAGCCTGCCTCGGCCGCCCCTTGCTGCGCCCGGTCAGAATGGAAATCCTGACGGGCAGGTCGCGGCACAGCGCGCTCAACGTTGCCAGATGCTGGCGGGCTAAAATCTCAGTCGGCACCATAAAGGCTGCCTGGGCACCTGTTTCGACAGCTGACAGCATGGCAATCAGCGCCACAATCGTCTTGCCACTGCCCACATCCCCCTGCAACAGGCGCAGCATCCGTAATGGCGCAACCATATCACCACGAATATCGTCCAATACGTCTGTCTGTCCTGGGGTCAATTCATAGGGCAGGGTGGCCACAAGTGCATCGCGCAGACGCCCGTCGCCCGCAATGGAGCGACCGGATCGTTTGCGGCTGGCCGCCCGGATCATGGCCAGGGCCAGTTGGTTGGCCAGCAATTCATCATAGGCCAGGCGGCGGCGGGCCGGGTCATCAGGCTCCAACCCAGCCAGGCTTTCAGGCTCATGAACCGCATACAACGCCTCCCGCCACGCGGGCCATTTCTGCTTTGCCAACCAGGCCGCGTCCTGCCATTCGGCCAGATCAGGGGCCAGGGCCAGGGCACCACGGACAGATTTGTGCATAGGCTTGGCCGTCAGGCCCGCGGTCAGGGGATAGGTCGCCTCCACCTGCGGCATCTCGTCCGCCTTTTCCGGGTCGACCATGTGATCGGGATGGGCCATCTGGATTTTCTGCCCATAACGGCCAATCTTGCCCGAGACCACGCGCTTTGATCCAAGGGGCAAAATCTGATGTAGGTAATCCTCCTTGGCATTGAAAAATATCAGGCTGACCGATCCTGTATCGTCACTGCAGATAACCTTATAGGGCAGGCGGCGGTTGGCAGGCGGCCAATGTTCATCGACAGTCACGGTCAGGGTGGCGACTGCCCCATCGGGGGCATCGGCGACATCGGGGCGAAAACGGCGATCGATCAAGCCCGTGGGCAGGTGCCAGCACAGATCCACGAGGCGCGCGCCAATGGACGTACTCGCGGGAACACCGAACAATTTCTCCATCAATTTGCCCATACGCGGGCCTACGCCCTTTAGCGCGGTCGCCGGTTTAAACAGGGTGAACAGAATTACGGTGCGCATGGCATTCCGGTGCTGGTATGAGGGATAGGGGTACGTTATATGCTGTGGGGAGAGGTGGGAAGTGCGATGGAACACAATAGCGTCATTCAAGAGACTGTGGAAATTCGGCGCAAGCGGCTGCGCTATCACAGCTGGCATCGGGGGACCAAGGAATTGGACCTGGTACTGGGGCAGTTCGCCGAAAAGCATCTACCCACCATGGACGAACCTGATCTGGATTTGTACGAAGCCATCATAAATGAGAACGAGCACGATATTTATGCCTGGCTGGCCCGGCGGGAGACTATTCCACCCGAGCATGACCATCACATCATGGAAATGATCTTAGACTTTAAATTAACGCCATAATACTTTGAATTATAAAGACAAAATACTAAATGGTGGGACGCGGCTTGAGCTCACCGCCATGCCAGAGGGCCTGGATGCCTTAAGCCTGGCGGAGCTGGCGCAAGCGCAATCGCAAAATGGCGGCGGCTGGCTGCTGCATATCGCGCGGGACGAGGGCCGCATGGTGACCTTGGCGGAGGAGATCGCCTTTTTCGCACCCGGCACCCATATCCTGCGCCTGCCCGCATGGGACACGCTGCCCTATGATAGAACATCCCCCAACCCGGAGATTTGCGCCACGCGCATGAACACCCTGGCGCGTTTGGTGGGACAAGAAGCACCAAAAGCGCCTTCAATCCTGCTGACCACGATCAATGCCTCTCTCCAACGCCTCGCCCCACGTGACTCGATTGCCGGTGCGGTGTTTCAAGCCGGTATTGGGGCCGATCTGGTGGTGGATGAGTTGCTGGAATTCCTGGTCCGCAACGGTTACAGCCGCACGGGCACGGTGATGGAGCCGGGCGAATTCGCCACCCGCGGCGGCATCGTTGATATTTATCCAGCCGGTGCGGAAAGCCCGGTGCGCCTGGATTTTTTTGGCGATACCCTTGAAAGTATCCGCTTGTTCGATCCCCTGACCCAGATCACCACGGGCACGGGGCAAACCCTGAACCTGGTACCCGTCTCCGAAGTGCAATTAACGGAAGAGACCACGGATCGGTTCCGCCAGACCTATCGCGAACTATTCGGCGCGGTCACGGATGAAGATCCGCTGTATGCCTCGATCCGTGAGGGGCGACGTCATGCGGGCATGGAACATTGGTTACCGTTATTTTACGAGCAGATGGAAACAGTGTTCGATTATGTCGGCGCGGGGCTGATCACCCTCGATCACCAATGTCTGGAGGCGCGCGATGATCGCCTGGCCCAGGTAGAAGATTATTACCAGGCCCGGGTTGAGGCGCAAAAGAACCCTTATGGCGGGGCCCCACCCTATAAGCCCGTGCCCCCACAACGCCTGTTCATGGACGCCACGGCCTGGGATCAGGCCATCGCGGCCCGACCGGGCGGTGTTTATTCCCCCTTTAATGCGCCGGAGGCCCTAAACGTTGTCGATTTTGGCGGACGACAGGGCCGTAATTTTGCAGCCGAACGGGCCCAAGCAGACATTAATGTCTTTGATGCCCTGCGCGGCCATGTAAATGAACAGCGCCAGCGCGGCCGCCGTGTGGTTTTCGCAGCCTTCTCCATGGGCTCGGCAGAGCGTATGGCGTTGCTGTTGGATGATCACGGTATTGAGGGCGTACAGGCTGTGGACCATTGGCCCGGTGTTTTGGCCCTGGACAGCGGCGTGCCGGCCATGGTGGTGCTGGGCCTTGACCACGGTATCGAGACCGATGATCTGGCCATTATCTCGGAGCAGGATGTTCTGGGGGACCGACTGGCACGGCGCAAACGCACCCGGCGGGCGGAAGACTTCCTGACGGAACAAAACCAGCTGTCCAATGGTGATCTTGTGGTCCATGTGGAACATGGCGTCGGGCGTTATATGGGTTTGAAGACTATCGAAGTCGGGGGCTCCGCCCACGATTGTCTGGAACTGCACTACCACGGCAATGACAAGCTGTTCCTACCGGCAGTGAATATCGAACTCCTCTCCCGCTACGGGTCAGAGGATGCGGGTGCAAATCTCGACAAACTTGGCGGTGCGGCCTGGCAGGCCCGTAAGGCAAAGTTGAAAGAGCATATCCGTGATATGGCCGATCAATTGATCAAGGTTGCCGCCGAACGGGTGTTACGCTCGGCCCCAAAGATTGAACGGCCCGAAGGTCTGTACGAAGAATTCTGCGCCCGCTTCCCCTTTGAGGAGACGGAGGATCAACTGGGCGCCATCGACGATATCTTCGGCGATTTATTGCGTGGCACGCCCATGGATCGCCTGGTTTGTGGCGATGTGGGCTTTGGCAAAACAGAGGTCGCCTTGCGCGCGGCCTTTGCAACCGTCATGACCGGCAGCCAGGTCGCCATCGTTGCCCCGACCACTCTGTTATGCCGCCAGCATTATAAAACATTCACCGAACGTTTTGCGGGTCTACCCGTCAGGGTCCGCCAACTGTCACGATTGGTCGGCACGGCGGAAGCTGCGACAACCCGGGACGGGCTGTCCAGCGGGCAGGTTGATATTGTTATTGGTACCCATGCTTTGTTGGGCAAGAAAATCGCTTTCAAGAACCTGAACCTGCTGGTTATTGATGAAGAGCAGCATTTCGGCGTGGTCCACAAAGAACGCCTGAAACAATTGCGCAGCGACGTCCATGTTCTGACCCTGACCGCAACGCCGATCCCACGGACATTGCAGATGGCGTTTTCGGGCGTCAAGGAATTGAGTCTGATCGCAACGCCCCCCGTCGATCGTTTGGCCGTGCGCACGTTCG
>JAPKBD010000230.1 GCA_028824965.1 Alphaproteobacteria bacterium
TTTCGATGCGCCCGGCGATGATCCGCCGCTCATCAAAGCGATAGACGTCCTGCACGGGAAAGCGCAGGGGCAGATCGTCCGGCTGGGTGATAACCCTAAATTCATCCAGGGCTTCCAGGATGGTCGGGCCCTTGTACCAAGCCATGGCCTCGGACCTGGTTGCGATGTTGTCGCCCTCGCGGGCGGAGACGGGAATGAAGTTCGTCGGTGTAACGCCAAGCTCGCTCAGATAGGCGCGGTAATCACGCTCAATCGTCTCAAAACGATCCCGGTCAAAATCAACCAAATCCATCTTGTTGACCGCGACCATGACCTGGCGCACGCCCAATAAATGCAGCAGATAACCGTGCCGGCGGGATTGTTCACGAATACCTTCTTCTGCATCGATCAACAACAAGGCGGCGTCCGATGCTGCCGCCCCCGTAATCATGTTTTTCAGAAACTCTTTATGCCCCGGCGCATCAATGATGACGTAGCCGCGTTTGTCTGTCCGAAACCAGATTTGCGAGGTATCGATGGTGACACCCTGGTCGCGCTCCGCCTGCAGGGCATCCATCAAAAAGGCCCACTCAAACGGCATGCCCCGGCGTTCGCACATGGCCTGAATGGCCTCAAACTTGCCCTCCGGCAAACTACCCGTGTCATGGAACAGACGGCCCACCAAGGTGGATTTACCGTGATCCACGTGACCGACGATGGCGACTTTCAGGCTTTCACCAGAATTGTTGTTACTGCTCATATCACGGGCCCCCTACATATAACCGTCGGTGCGCAGGCGCTCAAAAGCGTCCTCCGCCTCGTGGTCCATGGCCCGGCCCGAGCGTTCGGAGATTTTCGTGGTCTCCAGCTCGGCAATGATTTCTGGGATTGTTTGCGCTTCGCTGTCGATGGGGAAGGTAATATCGGAATCCCCGAGGGATCGGTAGCGCTTGCCCTCTCTGGAAAAATACAATGGAACGGTCGGAATATTCTCCCGCAATGTGTAGCGCCAGATATCAATCTCCGTCCAATGCAACAGGGGATGAATGCGTAGATGCGTGCCGGGGGGGAAAGTGGTGTTGAACTGGCCCCAGAATTCAGGCGGCTGTTCCTTAATATCCCATTTGCCCCGTTCGCCCCGAGGGGAGAAATAACGCTCCTTCGCGCGAGTTCCCTCCTCATCCCGGCGAATGCCTGCAATAACGCCCTCAAATCCGTGCGTTGCCAATAATTTTTTCAGCCCGGCCGTTTTCCGTGCCGCTGATCGCGCCGCGGGCGGCAGGGTTTCGTCCATCTCCTCCACGGGCGGGCAGGTATCCGAGATAAAGTTCAGGTCCCATTCGGGTACATAACGATCGCGGAATTCATACATTTCCGGGAACTTCTTTTCCGTATCGATATGCATGCAGGGAAACGGTACATGGCCACAAAAGGCCTTCCGGGCCAGCCAGATCATCACATTGGAATCCTTGCCCAACGACCACAGCATAGCCAACTTATCAATCCGGTTGAACGCCTCCCGGAAGATATAAATGCTCTGACTTTCAAGATTGTCGAGGTGGTCCACGAGGAGCTGGGTCCTTAGATTTGGAAAGCGTCGATTATGCCGGTAGAAAGGCCTTTATAGCATTGATGTCAAATGGGAAAAATCGTCTATTATGGTCGCAATGAACATGGCAAGCGAATGATACTATGCGCCTGAATCTTGGATGCGGTTTTGACAATAGAACCGGCTGGGTAAATGTCGATAAGATGCCGCAATCGGAGCCGGATCAGGTTGTGGATCTCGAAGCTACGCCGTGGCCTTGGGCCGATAACAGCGTTGAGGAAATTGAGCTGCGTCATGTATTGGAACATTTGGGTGCCAGTACAGATACCTACCTTGGTATCATCAAGGAAATGTGGTGGGCTTGTAAGCCTGATGCTGAAATTCGTATCATTGACCCCCATCCACGCCATGATCATTACCTCAATGACCCAACCCATGTTTGCCCCATCACAGTCCAGGGATTGGAGATATTCTCTCAAAAGCGCAATCGGGAATGGCAGAAAGCAAGCCAACCAAATACGCCTTTGGGCCTGTATTTGGATGTCGATTTCGAAATTGTTTCTTTCGACGTTCTACCTGACGAGACTTGGCGCGGGCGGCTGCAGCGGGGGGAAATGCAGGCGGCGGAACTGCAGGAAGTCATGCGCATGTATGCCAATGTGATTATGAAGACGACGATCGTCATGCGTGCGGTTAAGGCTGACACTTAGATGGCTGGCAAAAACAGTGGCGGGGGTGGGGCGTCGCGCAAAAATGCCCGCCGGGAACCGTCACTGACTGGTTTATTGGAGTGCGCCGCCCAACAGGGTTTTTGTTATTGCCCGAATAATGCCTCTTCGGCCGCGGAACAAACCGGCCTGGGGGGCGGGCGTTTCCTGACCTCCGCCCAGGATTTTGCCAACCAGGTTCTGGTTGGCGCGCCACAACAGTTTCACATTCGGGATGTGGCGGCAAAAATCGGCTGGCCGGTGCGGGCGCAATAGGCCGGAACACGCTATGACAGCAGCAGAGTTTCATTTCTGCAGCTTGGTCGTACGCTGGAGAAAAACGTTTGCACATTGTATGTTTTTGAATGGAATAGCATAAGCCCAGGGATGGGGGACTGTTTTGCGCCCAATCGGCCAGCGAAATCTATTTGAAATCTGAAAGTCTTTTCAAGCATACCCTATGAAGGGCACGTAAGAACCTGCGCCGCGGGGATATGAGGACCGGAACGGGGACCACCCCAAAGATTGTTTGAACACGCGAGTTCCATGTTTTGGTATCGGTTTCAGGACAACATTCCAAAGTACTAAAGCGATTCCAGTCGCGTTGCAATATTACCACAGTAATGCTCTATCGACACACTCCCAACCAGGATCGCTTGACCAGCACCCGAAACAGGACGATTGTTATTGGGAGTATAGGCGAATGTATGGCGGAATGTGTGGCATGTGCCATAATCACCGTTTTGAGAGAGGAAGAGGACGACTCAATGAAAAATATACTAATTGGAACAACTGCACTGTGTGCCGTTGGCTTGATGGTCAGTACTGCGGTGGCCGCCGATAAGATTAAGCTTGGTCTAGGTGGCTATTGGCGTGCCCAGGCGCAGTTTGGCAGTCAAGATGACAACTCTACCACTGACCGGGGATTCCGCGATCATGGTTTTGGTTCAGAAGGTGAAGTTTACTTCAGAGGTAAGACCACCTTGGACAACGGCATCACCTTTGGTGTGTCAATTGATCTCGAAGCTGAAACATCTGGCGACCAAATGGATAATAACTACATTTATTCCAGTGGTTCCTTTGGCCGTGTCGAATATGGCGAGACTTGGGGCCCCAGTCTGATAATGAATTATGGTGGAGTCGGCGAAAAGAATCACACAGGCGACTTCGCATCCCACAATCCAGCGGTAGCTCTAAACGGTCTTGGTCTAAGAAGCTACGGTGGTAGCGCTGGGGTCAACGGTCTTCCCTCAGAAAAAATAGCCTATTACTCGCCGCGGATCTCTGGCTTTCAGGGGGGCATTTCTTAGGCGCCGGAGCCTAGGGTCGCCGGTTCTAATGGTGCCAGAGATAGCGAAGTTGGTGGGCAGCAGGGAAGTGAAATGGTCGACATGGCCGTCAACTACTCCGGCAACTTGGGCGGTGCCAAAGTGGGCGCGTTTGTTTCCTATTTTGACTCTGAGACAGAGGCTGCAGCTGTTGGCGCGGTGGCGGCGGCAGATGTCAGTGGTCATGGACTTGGCGCCCAGGTATCGATGAACGGCTTCAAGATTGGCGCTCGGTATGTCAATATTGAAGACATAGGTGGCGCGGGCAATGATCGGACCACCTGGCGTATAGGTGCCGATTACGGTATGGGCCCGTGGTCCGTCGGCGCAACCTATATGGTTGCCCAACAGGATTTTACCGGAGCATCTGATGATGAGACGACATACTGGTCTGTCGGCGCTAACTATAAAGTTGGCCCCGGTATTGCGTTTTATGGTGGCATCGTGAACTACGATTACGACGATTCGACCAATGCACTCGCCTCCGAAGGCGACAACATGTATGGCATTTTGGGATCAAAAATATCCTTCTAAATTTGCAATATACGATTGTTATGGAACGTGGGGCCAAGTTGGCCCCACGTTCTTTTTTTATTATTTGAATGTGCGCCACCATTACCATAAGTCCGCGATTGTCGAATGTGACTGATTTGCGCAGATCCAGGGCCAATCGTCGAAACACGTTCATAATGGCACCGGCGGTTTCGGTGGCGGTCTTGCCGCTCAGTTATGCGGCGATAACGAACCGGCTCTTCCGTTCCTTGAGCACCAGAATAGGACGGGTGCGCCTGCAACTTATCAGGTCACCCTCCCAATGGCCGGCGGTTTCCCGGCTGTCCACCTCGCCCGGACGGTCATGGATGGAACGCCGATCCGCAATGGCGTTCGCTTTCCTACTTTTGCGGCGACCTCGTTTCGCCTGTTTCCTCGGTAGTAGTTTCCATAGCTTCTCGGTCTTTTGCGTCGGGCCATAGAGCCAATCATAAATGCTTTCGAAGCTGATCGACGGCAGCGCCTCATTGCCCACCTCAAGCCAGCCGGAAATCTGCTCCAGCGACCAACCCTCCTGCAACCGCTCGCGAATAAAGGCGGCAAGCTCCTGGATGGCGTCAAGACGGCGGTTGAAAAGAGCTGATCCGGATTAGTTCGTCCAAGTCTCACCTGACTTATTACTACACCGGGCCATATATTTCATGGAGCCACGTAATCTAGAGCAATTCCGATTAATTGTGACTCGCCCAAAAGCCCTGGGCGATTGTAAGTGCCGATGGCGATGGTTGGAAAAATTGCTCGATTCTTAAGGGTTAGAGCAATTCCTCGTTGGCAATGCTCTAAGGACGGAATTGCCTATCTTGTGCCTAAAATATGGCAATTTTTGCCTTCTTTGAGTTGCGCATCCAGTTAAGTTGTTGAATTTGCTTGGCGGATGGTTGGCATGCATTTTGCATTTCCTAATAGCATGGCAATGACAGAACTCCGACAGAGCGGCTTCCAAATCAAGACGGATTATTTTTTTCCGGGGAGAGATAATGTCGAAGTGACGCCCTACGTGCCGGTCAGTAATACCGATGATGATGTTCAGAACGACTCAGAGTTTCGTCGCGTGGAAACAGCAACAGCGGCAAATGAATTTAGTCAGGGTGGATTAGATTTTTCCGATGTTCTGGATATTGTCAATCCGTTGCAACATCTTCCTGTGATTAGTAGTCTTTACCGTTCGCTTACCGGTGATGATATTTCACCTGTTGCCCGGATAGCCGGCGGGGCCTTGTACGGCGGCCCTTTGGGCTTAATAAGTTCAGTCGTGAACACGGCGGTCGAAGGTGTAACCGGGAAAGATATTGGCGGCAACATAATTGCTGTGTTGTTCGATGAAAGCGATGGCAGTAGCGAAGTGCAATCCGACGAGGTTGCATTGCTTTCTCAAAACGATCATAATAATCATAATCTTGCTCCGCTCATTCCCGAAATAAAGGCGGATCATTCGCTTCCTTCACAGGCGGACGTTTCGGGCCAATTCGTGCCGCAGTTAAGCCCGACCGCGTTCGATGCTATTTTGAAAAGCATGAATGATGCGCCACGGCTGACCGGCCGTCACGGACTGGCTGCCGGTGCCGAAACACCGCCGGTCGGCAAAGGCACCATTCGGGATGCCGGCTTAGAGATCCACCAAATTCTGCGTGCCCATTCCAGGCAGTAAGAAAATGGTCGCATCAATCTTGTCCACTTCCTGTTCCGCCCTAGCTAAGTGTCCTGTATACTGTCAGAGAAAATGGCCAGCTGCTGGAGTCTCATAAATGTTGTCGGTTTCTTATCTAAAACTGGTCTGGCGTTACGCCGTGACCTATCTATTGTTGGCAATTCTACTAACGGCGTGTGGTTTAGGAGATCCGAATCAGAGTTTTCCGGAGGTGGAGGGTCGAACTGTCATACACGAAGGTGACCGGTCTACGTTATTCGGTCCCGGTGGGATGAATATATTTGGCGATGGAAAACTGGAAAGTTCCGGCGGCGATGGAGGCGGTGGCGGGATCGGCATAAACAGCTTTCTTTGGCGCGCCTCGCTGGATACCCTGTCGTTTATGCCCCTAAGTTCAGCCGACCCCTTTGGCGGCGTCATTATTACCGACTGGTACAGCACGCCCGCCAACCCGGAGGAGAGGTTTAAGATGACGGTCTATATACTAGATCGCCGCTTGCGGGCCGATGGCATTAAGGTCGCGGTGTTTAAACAAACCAAGAATGACGCCACGGATTGGTTGAGTACGGATGTTGGCGGTGATACTGCCGTACAATTGGAGAATGCTATTCTGGTTCGGGCTCGGCAATTGCGCCTTGATACCCTTCAGGAATAGTCAGCCACACCTATTATATTGTAGAACCACATGATCGCTCATAGCGCCTTGGCAATTCAAAGTGATCAGTATTGTTCTCGTGCATCACCAATCGGCGTTGTTTTAGAGCAATTCCGATCAATTGTAATTTGCCCAATAGCTCTGGCGCGATTCTAAGTGATTGGTGAAATTGCTCTGTTCTTAAGAGTCTGAGCATTTCCTCTTCGGAAATGCTCTAGTCGCATTATTGGCTTCGCCGCATTAGGCGCAGCCCTAAAGAGGTACATCCATGGCGCGCTATAATGCCAAAACCACCGAAGCGAAATGGCAGGCGGCCTGGGCAGAGGCAAAAACCTTTGAGGCCACGGAAGATGCCTCAGATGCATCTCGGGAAAAGTACTACGTCCTGGAAATGTTCCCCTACCCGTCGGGGCGCATTCATATGGGCCATGTGCGAAATTACGCCATGGGTGATGTTGTTGCGCGCTAC
>JAPKBD010000231.1 GCA_028824965.1 Alphaproteobacteria bacterium
CAAAAACATGTTGGGAAAATCGGCCATGGTCAGGCCCAAATATGATCGTGGGCCATCCATCCATTTATCCCGCAGCTGTGTGCCATTGCTGCCCGAGAGGTCAATATCCAGCAAGGCCCCCGTCATGGCGTCAAAGCCGGTGGCAAAGACGATGGCGTCGAATTCGTACTCCGCTTCCGTCGTTCGGATACCTGCCTCGGTAATACCTTCAATAGGCGCGCTCCGGGCGTCTACCAGAGTGACGTTGTCGCTATTATAGGTCTCGTAATAATTGCTATCCAGGATCAGACGCTTGGTGCCGATGGGATGATCTTTCGGGGCCAACAGCTCTGCCACCCCTCGATCCTTGACCGTGGCACGGATTTTGTTGCGCACGAACTCCGATGCGGTGTCATTGGCCGCCTTGTTCACCAGCAGGTCATTATAGGCGTAGAGGAAGGATATGGAGCCGCCTTCGGCCCATTTCGCCTCATATGCTGCATCCCGTTCTTCCGCACTTGCCTCCAACGCCGATTTTACCGGCGGTGGGAAGCCGGCAATGCCAAATGGTGTGTCATAGGCTGCAAGGCGGCGGGCTGGATATTCCGCCTTGTGCTTACGCTCCTTCTCAGGATCCAAGGGCGCGTTACGGGCGGGCAGACTGAAATTTGCGGTGCGTTGAAAAACGTGCAGGTGCTTGGCTTGCTTGGCGATCAGCGGGATCGACTGAACCCCGGACGATCCGGTGCCGATAATACCAACCCGCTGGCCGGTGAAGTCCACACCTTCATGGGGCCACAGGCCGGTGTGATGCCAATTGCCTTTGAAACTCTCCAGGCCGGGAAAATCAGGCACCCGCGGCAGCGAGAGGTTGCCGGTCGCCATGATGCAGAATTGTGCTGTTACCGGTTCACCCTTGTCCGTTTTCAAAGTCCATCTGTTACCCACTGCATCGAATTTGGCGGCGAGAACGCGGGTATCAAAACGGATGTCCCGGCGCAAATCAAAGCGGTCGGCGACATGATTGATATAGCGCAGGATTTCCGGTTGGGTGCCGTAGCGTTCCGGCCATTGCCATTCCTGTTGCAGATCATCGGCAAAGGAATAGGAGTATTCCATGCTCTCCACATCACAGCGACAACCGGGGTAACGGTTCCAATACCAGGTGCCGCCGACGTTGCTACCTGCCTCTATAACAATGACATTGAGGCCCAGACGCCGTAGGCGGTGCAGGGCGTACAGGCCACCCACACCGGCGCCAACAATGATTGCGTCGAATTCGCCGGTAGCGCCATTTTTTGTCGATGATGCAGATGGTTGCGGCACGGCGTCCTCCTCCAAGGCAATTTATTGTATGATATATTGTTAACATGTTCGACACGAGGTCGCGAGCCACCTCGACGCATCTAATATGATAGGGTGGTTGGGAATGTTTATTATCCGACTGTCGATAGGTTAAAATCCCCATCATGTCTGTAGAAAAACGGGTCCTCCTGGCTATGTGCGGGTTGATCACTGTGAACCAGCTTGGCTTTGGCGCGGTGATCCCGGTGCTGCCTTTGTATGCGCAGTCTTTTGGCGTGCCGGCATCCGCCATTGGCATGGCCGTCGCGATCTATGGCCTGGCGCGGTTTTTCGTTGCCGTGCCCTCTGGTCAATTATCTGATTGGTTAGGCCGGCGGCCCACTTTGGCCATCGGCGGCATCATTTCATCTGCGGGTAGTTTTTGGTGTGCAGCTGCCTCTGAGTATCCAGAATTCATTGTGGCGCGCTTTGTCTCCGGCTTTGGCGCGGGCATTATCCTGACTACGGGGCAGGTGGTACTGGCAGATATCTCAACACCGGAACGCCGGGGCCGTATCATCGCCATCTATCAGGGTTGTTTTCTGTTTGCGGTTGGCATCGGGCCGTTACCTGGCGGCCTGCTGGCAACCCACTATGGCCTTGCCGCACCGTTTCAGGCCTATGGCGCGGCCTCTCTAGTGGCCATGGTGGTGGCCTGGTTTGCGGTGACGGAGACTAAGGGCCTGGGCGCAGCGCATGGCAAGGGCGATAGGATAAGCTTTATCCGGCAGATCGGCATGTTGATGCGCCAGGTTGGCTTTGTCCTCGTCTCCATCATTTCTCTGGTCAATGCGATCTCGCGCACGGGCGGGTTATTCGTCATCGTACCGGTTATTGCCTCTGCCCGCATGGGGCTTTCAGTAGCGCAAATCGGTATCGGCATGGCAGCGGGCAGCATATTCGGCCTGTTGGCGGCCTATCCCACGGGGGTATTGGTGGATCGTTTCGGACGCAAAACAGTGATCGTGCCGGCAACCTTGATCTCGGGCGCATCCATGTTGTTGTTCATGGCGGCACCTAACTATTACTGGTTTATCTTTGCCTGTGTCGTGTGGGGCATCGCAGCCTCTGTCGGGGGGACAGCACCAGCGGCCTACGCTGCCGATAGCGCCCCGCCAGGTATGAATGCCGCCGCGATGAGTACTTTTCGTATGGTCGGCGATATAGGTTATGTGGTCGGGCCCATCGCCCTGGGCCTTATCGTTGATGCGCAGGGGGCGGAAACTGCTTTGGTTGTGACGGCTGCACTTAGCGTTGGGATTGGTATGGTGTTTCTGAAATTCGCGCCGGAAAGTTATAGCGGTTCAGCCAGACGCTAGCCCAAAGGGCGGCATCGTCCTGCCCTTGTGCCAGATCAATTCGGTTGGGCTGGATTATGTTATGATCCCCCTGCTATAAAGCCCGAAATTCAAGATGACCAAGATGATGATGTAGAGGACACAGAGCATGAACGTGGCACCGGAAATCAGTCAAAGCAGTAACCAAGCCGTCGAACATTTTGATGTTTTGATCGTCGGTGCGGGTATTTCCGGTATTGATGCCGCCTACCACCTACAACAAAGCTGCCCCGATAAAAGTTTCGCCATGTTGGAAAACCAGGAAAGTTTCGGCGGTACGTGGTTGACCCATAAATATCCCGGCATCCGCTCGGACAGTGATCTATTCACGTTTGGTTTCGGCTGGAAGCCCTGGAAGGGCGTGCCCATCGCGACGGCAGAGGAAATTCTGGTCTATCTGGATGAGGCCTTGGACGAACAGGATATCCGCAAACATATCCGCTTCCAGCATCAGATCACCAATGCCATCTGGTCCAGCGAGGACAAGCAATGGACCTTGGTGGTGAGCCGCAAGGACACGGGCGAAGTGCTCCACTACACCTGTAATTTCCTGTGGATGTGCCAGGGCTATTATCGTCATTCGGAAGGTTACACGCCTGATTTCCCCGGCGCGGATCGGTTCCAGGGCGAAATCGTCCACCCGCAAACCTGGCCGGAAGATTTGGACTATAAGGGCAAGAAAGTCATTGTCATCGGCTCCGGCGCCACGGCGGCGACGGTTATCCCCGCGATGGCGGAAGATGTTGAACACATCACCATGCTGCAACGCTCCCCGACATTTTTCAATGCGGGGGAAAACCGCATGGACGTGGCGGAGATGCTGCGTGAATTGGATGTGCCCGATGAATGGACCCACGAGATCGCCCGGCGCAAGATATTGTTTGATCAAAAGATCATTACGGAAAGATCTTTCACGGACTCAGATAAACTAAAATCGGAACTGATCGCCGGTACGAAGGCCTATCTTGATGACGATTTTGATGTTGAGACGCATTTTACGCCCAGTTACCGGCCCTGGCGGCAACGCATCGCATTTGTGCCCAATGGTGACCTGTTCACCGGTATTAAATCGGGCAAGGCGTCTGTGGTTACTGATCATATTGATACATTCACCGAGACGGGCATTTTGTTGAAGTCCGGTCAGGAGTTGGAGGCCGATATCATTATCACCGCCACCGGCTTTAATCTCAGCGCTTTGGGTGATATCGAATTCACCATTGACGAAAAACCGCTGAACTTCGCCGATTGCTGGACCCACCGGGGTATTATGTTCTCGGGTGTGCCGAATATGGCCTGGGTCTTCGGCTATCTGCGGACCAGCTGGACCATGCGCGCCGATTTGGTCGGGACCTTCGTTTGTCGCCTGCTCGATCATATGAGCGATAAGGGTGTGGAGATGGTCACGCCGGAATTACGCGAAGAAGATAAGGGCATGAACGCGCGTCCGTTCATTGATCCGGAAAATTTTAATGCGGGCTATATCATGCGGCAAATTCATATACTTCCCAAGCAAGGTAATCAGGATCCGTGGATCCATACCCAGGATTATTACACGGACAAGGACACCTTACCCAACGCCGACCTGGATGACGGCACTTTGATCTATCGCTAAGGCTATATCAGGATGTAGCATTCATACAGCGGGTACACGGCGGGCAAACTGCGGGGAACTTGGTTGTGAATATTCAGGATAAGGCAAATCCGGTTGATTACGGCCCCGAGCGGGCGGAGATGGCGGCCTATCTGAAGGCAGGGGAAGCAAAAGCCTACGCCTTGGGCAATCGCGGTCCCATTCGCTATGACGCAAATGGATCGGTGGCCCAGGATATTCTGGATGCCTATTGGCGTTGCGGTTTCTACGTTTTCGAAGGTGTGCTGGGTGCCGACGAACTCGGCGATATTGAGGCGGATATTCAGGATGTCCTCAGCCGCTTGCCGAAAGATAAAGGTGCCCCCCTTGATGCCCAGGGCCGCCCCGCGTTAGGTGCGGATTGCGAGGCCCCGACGTTGTTCTGGTCCAAACCATTGGGCGACCCCTTTGGTGGCACGGATCTGGCAAATGGCCGCCATCCCACCAAGATGACGGAACCGACACCGGCACAGGGTGCCCCCGACGACGTGGTTTATCTGATCCTGGGTTCTTTGCAATTTTCCGAAGCCTGCTTGCGCACATACGGCCACCCGGACTTGCTGGCGGTTGCCGCCGCGATGAACGGTGATGATTTCGTCCCCTTCACGGACGCCCTGTTCATTAAGGAACCCGGCCTGGGGGCTTCTGTCGCCTGGCATCAGGATGGCACCACGTTGTGGGACAGCCCAACCTGGGATCAGGGCAGCCATGGCTTTAACTTTATGGGGCAACTGTACGGCTGCACCCCCGCCAATGGCGTCTGGGTGGTGCCGGGTTCCCACAAACAGGGTCAGGTGGATATTAAGGCGATGGTGGCCGAGGCCGGATCGGAACGATTGCTCGATGCCGTGCCCATGGTGTGTGCGCCCGGCGATGTGGTCATCTCCAACCGCCAAGCCTTGCATGGCTCCTTCGCCAATACTTCAACTGATTGGCGGGTGACCCTTAATATGGGCTTTCACCGCCGTGGATCAGTTTTGGGCGCTGCGGGCGGTGGTATTCACAGTGCGCCGGCGGTCTATGATACCGCGCGGATCAAGGAACGTTCCCGCATTATCGGCTATGCCATCGATGCCCGCCGGCAACGCTTTCCCAACGAAACACCCTTCGCCTATAAGCCGTTTGAAGATACGGGCGCGCGGCACAGTTGGGACGATGCCGCCAAGGCCAGCATGAAAGACTACAACCTGCTGGACCTGAGTATCTGAAAACAAAAACGGCGCTGCCGGATTTTGCCCCGGCAGCGCCGCGTTTTTTGGTTCGCAGTCAGTTAAGGATAAACGTAGAGATCATCCGCGCCATCCCATTCATAGGAACCGTGCGTGACTTTGGTAACCCGCACTTCGGCGGTATTAATCCCAATGACTTTAAAGCTTGCTTCGCCCTTGCCATTGGTGGTTTGCGCCTGATCTATGAAGTAGCAATCGCTTGGGGAGCAGAAACTAACTTCGACCAAGGCATCGGCAATAGAAGCCCCGCCTGGCGTCTGCGCAATTTTCACTTTCGCCGTCAGGCCCCGGCCTTTTTGTGAAAAGGAAATACCCGCTACTTCCATGAGGCTAGTTGAGACCGCGCCGACCGTCACAGTTATGTCGTCTTGGTCTGTTTTCGAAGCGTTATCGGTCGCGACGGCCGAAATATTATATCTGACCTCTTGTAGTCCTGCCGTGTTCCAAATCGCCGTCCAAACATCACCATCGTAAGAGCCGCCTATTGATGCGCCATCCACGAAGAATTCCACACTCACGCCAGCATTATCATCGCTGGCGTCGGCGGTAATCGTCACGACACCGTTCACTGTATCGTCATTGCCAGGGCTGGTGATGGTGACAATTGGTGCATCATCGATGTTGTCAACGATTACAGTGACAGTGCCGCTGCCGGTTGTTCCTATGCTGTCCGTGGCCGTCGCGGTTAACACATGAGATCCGTCATCAAGCCCCGTGATAGTGTTCCAATTTACAGCCCAGCCATCTCCACCACTAAAATCTGTGTCGATGGTAGTGCCGTCTATCTTGAATTCGACGGAGATTATTGCTAAGCCGCCGGTTACGTTCGCTTTGACCATCACCGTGCCGGATACAATGTCGCCACCAACGGGACTGGTGATCGAAACAGTTGGGCGCTGGATTGTCGCCCCAAAACTCAACAACGGTTCGCGAATGTTGTCGTCGTCGTTGGCGAAATCATACCCGTCCGGGTCTGCCTGCGGGGTCGCCCGCGCGAACAGTTCGGCTTTGACCGCAGCCACGTCAGTGGACGCGCCGCTTTTCCTTAATTCGTCAATGATCAACGCAACGACGCCGGTGACATGTGGGGTCGCCATGCTGGTGCCGCTTGAGTAATAGAGGCCTACTTCGTCGTCGCCCCAAAATGAAACGACACAAACACCCGGCGCGGCGATATCGACCTCAGCCCCGTGGTTGGAGAACGTCGCGAAACTGTCGTCGGCTTCATCGTTACATATTGAAGCCGGAGAACCAACCGCACCGCCGCCTATGCCGTCGAAGTCGGCGATTGCGGACACGGTGATGGCACCGGGTGCGTTGGCCGGGCTGACATTAGCGGTAT
>JAPKBD010000232.1 GCA_028824965.1 Alphaproteobacteria bacterium
CCTTATGACCCATGCCGCCCACATACAAGGCGACGTTTGGTTTCTGGCGATCCAGAGCTGCCTGCACATCGTCATCCACTTCGACCTGCGCCAGGGCCATAATCTCAAAATTATCCAGGGATTTGCCATTTCCTGCGCGGGCAAAACCTTCTTCCAGCCAGGGCATATATTCCGGCATAGAGCCTGGAATAAAGCCATGGGGCAGCCAGCCATCTGCAATTTCCGCTGTCAGGCGAACCGTCGCGGCGTTTCCTGTGCCCAGGTAAATGGGAATGTTCGGATTGGTATGAAGGATCGATTTCAATGGTTTGCCCAGGCCCATACTGCCTTCACCCGTAAAGGGAAGAGAGATTTCCTTGCCATCGTGGCTGACCGGTCCCTCCCGGTGCAAAATAGCCTTCATGATCGTCACATAATCTTTGAGCCGATAGTAGGGCTTGCCCCAGGGTTGACCATACCAGCCTTCAACGATTTGCGGTCCCGAGACACCGATGCCGGCCATAAATCGATCACCGCCTGCCAGGGCGTCCAAGGTCGCAGCCGTCATGGCGCAATTGGCTGGTGTGCGGGCGGATAGCTGCATGATCGCTGTGCCCAGTTTTATCCGCTTTGTCACAGCTGCCAGATAGGCCAGGGGTGTTATGGCATCCGAGCCATAGGCCTCCGCCGTCCAAACCGAATGATAGCCAAGTTCTTCAGCGCGCTGAACCCGCGCCACCGGGATATCCAACTGCGCGCCGGAATACCCCAGCATCAGTGCCATTTTCATAGTTGTGTTCGCCTTATGGTGATGCCCAACAACGCTAGCTTCAACCCTATGGGAGCAAGAATTGTGGGTCAAGGCGGTGCCCAAGCCTTATCCTAAAGACAAAGACAGCCCGGTGGGAATGCCACCAGGCCATAATTGTCGTAGAAGCTAAATGCGAAA
This sequence comes from Alphaproteobacteria bacterium, assembly GCA_028824965.1. GTDB lineage: Bacteria > Pseudomonadota > Alphaproteobacteria. The sequence continues at coordinate 929 of JAPKBD010000232.1, forward strand.
GTTCGGCTTAAAGCGCGACTTCCGGTTCCGGTTCCGGTTTGGCGATACTTTTCACCAAGCCAGAGACAGCAGATCTAATCGATGGGTTGTCGATAGCACCAAAATTGCGCACCAATTCGATGGTGGAGCGGTTTTTGCCACCATGGCCCAAAGGTTCTGCCTCTACGGTTTCATCAAGTCCTTCAAAGAAGAAGCTGACTTCCGATTGCAGGATCTTTGAAATTTCATAAAGCCGGCCTGCACTGACACGGTTCGCACCCGTCTCATATTTCTGAACCTGCTGGTACGAAATATTCAAGGCGTTTGCTAGATGTTCCTGTGTTAAGCCCAAACCGGTGCGCCGGTCACGAATGCGGCCACCCACATGGGCATCGACACGTTTTGCTAGTATACCCATAATTTCCTCAATGTTTGGCGGTCAGGTATTATGGCAAAACCCACCGCGCGCATTAGTGTTAACTGATCTATCTTTAGCAAATTTTCTTAGCGTTAAAAATTCGGCGGCGCGCCAAATTCCTCCATGCTTTGCGAATGCCTACCTCAATATTTCATTCAGATATTTAGAGGTATCGCTACAACGTGTAGCTGTTATTTTAAGATCAGCAGTTGTATTTAGATGATGCCTTATGGCGTATGAGAAAGATAGGGCAAAATCGAGAGGTTGACACCGTAAGTAGATATTTTTTTGTTTTTTGACTAAATTTGGCAGTCCGCCTTGTCTCGGGAACGTGCTATATATGGTCGCAATTTAGTGAAGATCAGAATTTGGGGCGCATTTCGGAAATGTACTGCCGTTGTTTAATGAAATTATCTAAAGCCGCATCGATTGCCACATCAATTACTGGCTCAATTAGACGGCTTCGCCGGCCGACTATTACGTTGTTGGCTTCCATTACAATTGCGGCACTGGCGGCAGCTTGTAGCAGCGATGAACCGGTCTATCAGGAGCGGCAGGTCGAAGAAATCTACAATCAAGCCATGGATAAATTGCTCTCCGGTAATGCGGAGCTTGCGGCAATTGATTTTGACGAAGTCGAGCGCCAACATCCCTATTCGGTATGGGCCCGAAAGTCTCAATTGATGGCGGCATATGCGCAATATCTGAACGACAATTACGACGAGGCGATTTTTACGGCCCAGCGATTCTTGCAATTGCATCCGGGAAACCGGGATGCGCCCTATGCCTATTACCTGATCGCGATCTGTTATTACGAACAGATCGCCGACATTGGGCGAGAGCAGAAAATCACTGAATTGGCGTTAGAGGCCCTGCGCGAAGTGGTGGATCGTTATCCCCGCAGCGAATATGCCCGTGATGCCCGCCTGAAGATTGACCTGACGCGGGATCATCTGGCCGGCAAGGAGATGGAAATCGGGCGTTATTATCATAGTCGCGGTATCTATGCAGCCGCGATCAATCGGTTTCGATATGTGGTCAAATATTACCAGACCACATCCCACGTACCGGAGGCCCTGCATCGGTTGGCCGAAGCCTATTCGGCGCTGGGGTTAGAGGTAGAGGCAAAAAATACAGCCGCTGTACTGGGGCACAATTACCCGGGCAGCCGGTGGTACCAGGATAGTTACGGACTGATATCAGGGAAATATCCAGAGTCTGACACAGCCTCTAACGGGGCGGAAAAACCTTGGTATAGCCGGATGTGGAACTCTGTGTTCTAGTAGTCTGACATGCTAAGCGCGTTGTCCATTTCGAATATTGTATTGATCGATCAACTTGATCTTGATCTGCGTACCGGGCTGTGTGTTTTGACCGGCGAGACGGGGGCGGGAAAATCCATTCTGCTCGATGCCCTGGGTTTGGCACTGGGCCGTCGCGGCGGGGCGGGCCTTGTCCGCAAAGGCTGTGAGCGGGGCACCGTGGTCGCTGCCTTCAGCCCACCGCGACAGCATCCGGCCTGGGACATTCTCCGAGATCAGGGCTTGATGCAGGATATTGCCGACGGTGATGACTTAATCCTGCGCCGTCAGGTCAGCACCGACGGTCGGGGGCGGGCCTTCGTCAATGATCAGGCCATTTCAGCCACACTTTTACGGCAATTGGGCGAATGCCTGGTTGAGATCCATGGCCAACATGACGAACGCGGCCTTCTTAACCCCACGGGCCACCGTGCTTTGCTGGATGTTTATGGCGGCCTGGGAAATGCAGGGCAACGCTGTGCCAAATCCTATGATGAAATGCGCCAGTCGGCCGACAGTCTGGAGGGGGCCCTGGCGGCCCTGCGTGCGGCGCGGGAAGAAGAAGATTATTTGCGCCACGTCTGTGCGGAGCTGGAGGAACTGGACCCCCAGCCCGGTGATGAAGAGGATTTGGACCGCACCCGAACCTTGCTGCGCCAGGGCGAGAAAATTGCCCATGCCCTGCGCGATGCTCAGGCAGCGCTTAATGGTGGCGGGGATGGCGGTGCTGCAGGCAATGGCGTCGAACAGCGCCTGCGCATTGCACAACGCGCCCTGCAACGGGTGGCGGAAAGCGCCGGCGGCGCCCTTGATCATGCTATTGAGGGGTTGGAGCGGGCAGCGGTTGAGGCAATGGAGGGGATTGAGGGGGTCGAGGATGCAGCCCGGTCTTTGGATCTGAATCCGGCGCGGCTAGAGGCCATTGAAGATCGCCTGTTCGCCTTGCGGGAGGCGGCACGCAAACATCGGGTCAGTGTCGAAGGTTTGGCCACTTTACGTGCTGATTTCGTTCAGCGGTTGGAAAGCATCGATAGTGGCGGCCAGCGTATTGCCGCCCTTGAAGCAGCGGCGGAGGCTGCAAAATCTGCATACTTTGTTGATGCGGAGCGTTTGAGCAAAGGGCGCGCGAAGGCCGCGAAAAAACTGGACCTGGCTATGGCCGGTGAATTGCCGCCCCTGGCTTTGGAGAAGGCAACCTTTCAGTCTGTCTTGACGCACCGGGACGAGGGGGATTGGGGCCGGGATGGTTGGGACCGGGTTGCCTTTCATATTGCGACCAATCCGGGCAGTGCGCCGGGACCTTTGAACAAGGTCGCCTCGGGCGGGGAGCTGTCCCGGGTCATGTTGGCGCTGAAGGTTGCCCTGGCTCACAACAGGGAACCGGCATCCTTGATTTTTGATGAAGTCGACAGCGGCGTTGGCGGCGCTGTGGCCGATAAAGTGGGGGAGCGTCTGGCCCGCCTGGCGGATGAGACCCAGGTCATCGTTGTTACCCATTCCCCTCAGGTCGCCGCCCGCGCAGGCCATCATTGGCGCATCGTCAAACAGGCCGTTGATGGTGACGCCCGCACGACGGTGGAGGATCTGGCACCAGGTCCCCGGCGTGAAGAGATTGCCCGTATGCTGGCCGGTGCCACGATTACGGATGAGGCCCGCGCGGCGGCAGATAGTTTGTTGCAGGCTGCAGATTGATGAGCCAAGCCGACCTTATTCCGGTTGCAGATTTGGGCCAAGCGGAGGCCACGGCAGAACTGGCCCGCCTGGCGTTTGAGATCAGATTTCACGATGCGGCCTATTATCAAAATGACGACCCGGCCATTTCCGATGCGGACTATGATCAATTGCGCCTGCGTAACGCTGAGATTGAGGCGCGGTTCCCTGATTTGAAGCGCGCCGACAGCCCCAGCGAACGCCTGGGCGCACCGATCGCCGACGGCTTCAAAAAAGTGCGCCACAGCCGCCCCATGCTGTCCCTGGGCAATGCCTTCAATGAAGAGGATGTGACGGATTTTCTGGTTGGTATCGCCCGCTTCCTCAAGTTGGAAAGTGATGCCCCCATCGCCATCGTGGCGGAACCAAAGATTGATGGCCTGTCCGCCGCACTGCGTTATGAGAACGGTATTTTCGTGCAGGGTGCAACCCGAGGCGATGGTGAGGTGGGAGAGGATATAACCGCCAACCTGCGCACAATCGACGATATCCCGCATACGTTTGCCGATACCGGTGCTGGTGTTGGCGCTGGTGCCAAAGTAGTGGAGGTTATTGAGGTTCGGGGCGAGGTCTTCATGTCTCATGCTGCCTTTGCTGAATTGAACCGCCAGCAAGTGGCAGCAGACAAGCCCGAATACGCCAATCCCCGCAACGCCGCTGCCGGGTCATTGCGGCAGCTGGACCCTGCCATCACCGCCTCCCGTCAACTTAGCTTTCGGGCCTATGCCTGGGGTGAAGTAACGGCGCTGCCGGCTGGCACCCATTCTGGTGTGTTGGCGGCGATGGCGGCCTGGGGCTTTAAGGTGCAGGCCCACGCGATCTGTGAAAGCGTTGCCGAAATGATGGCCTATCATGGTGAAATGGAGGCGGGGCGAAGTGAACGCCCCTATGACATCGACGGCATTGTCTACAAAGTCGACCGTCTTGATTGGCAGGACCGCCTTGGTGCGGCATCCCGCTCCCCCCGCTGGGCCATTGCCCACAAGTTTGCCGCCGAACAGGCCCAGACGATTGTTGAGGGTATCGATATTCAAGTGGGCCGGACGGGCAAGCTGACCCCCGTGGCGAGATTGAAGCCGGTGACCGTGGGCGGTGTGGTCGTCTCGAACGCCACCTTGCATAACGAAGACTATATTGTCGAAAAATCGATCCGCGTTGGTGCGACCGTCCTGGTGCAACGCGCCGGTGATGTGATCCCCCAAGTGGTAGAAGTCGTAAAGCCCGGGCAGGCACCATTTACGTTTCCCACAAGCTGCCCTGCCTGTGGCGCGGCGGCAGTGCGTGATGAGGGCGAGGTGGATTGGCGCTGTAGCGGTGGTTTGACCTGTGGCGCACAGGCGGTGGAGCGGCTGCGTCATTTCGTCTCCCGCAACGCCTTTGACATCGATGGGTTGGGCGAAAAACAGATCAGCGCCTTTTTCCAGGCCGGCGTTGTTGAAGCGCCCGGTCATATTTTTCAACTGCAAGCGCGTATCGCCGAAAAGAACCATGCGCCTCTGCGCGATTGGGAAGGCTGGGGGGAGACCTCCGCCGATAATCTGTTCGCGGCCATCAAAGAAAAACGGGCGATACCACTGGACCGTTTGATCTTCGCCCTGGGCATTCGTCATGTCGGCCAGGGCAATGGCAAACTGTTGGCCCGACGTTATGAGACGTTGGCGGATTTTGAGGCGGCATTAGCGCCTGACAATCTCCAACAACTTCTGGATATTGATGGGGTCGGCGAAAAGGTTGCCCGCGGGCTATTGGATTTCTTTGCCGATGCACATAACAAATCAATCTGGGATGAACTTGTGGGTGAGTTGCAGGTCCAGGACATAGAGCGGGCCGCGACCACATCGCCTGTGGCGGGGCAGACCCTGGTCTTTACCGGTACGTTGGAACAGACGTCCCGCGCCGAGGCCAAGGCCAGGGCAGAGGCGCTGGGCGCCAAGGTCTCCGGCTCCGTCTCTGCCAAGACTGACATGGTCATCGCGGGTGCTGCGGCGGGATCAAAATTGAAGAAGGCCCAGGCGTTGGGTGTTAAAGTAATTGATGAAGCGGCATGGTTGGAATTAAGCGCCATCCAGGCGGCAAATATGGAAGAGGAAACATCGTGAGTTCGGAACTGGTTACATACGAGAGTAAAGACGACATTGCCATCATCACCCTGAACCGACCGGAAAAGCTGAACGCACTTTCGGTTGAGCTGGGCGAGCAGTTACGCAGTGCGTGGCAGCGCTTTGAAGCCGGTAGCGACCGGGTCGCGATCTTGGCCTCCGCCACGCCGCGGGCCTTTACGGTTGGCGCCGATCTGACCCATCCGCCGGAGATCTGGCGCTTTACGCCGTCTGTGGGTGTGGATGTTACCAAGCCGATTATCGCCGCCGTGGATGGCTATTGCGTCGGCGGCGGTGTGGTGTTGGTCAATTTTTGTGATTTGTGTGTGGTCGCCGATACAGCGGTCTTTAGTTACCCAGAGGCCAAGGTTGGCGTCACAGGTGGCTTGATCACGTCTTTGGCCGCGCGCATCCCCC
>JAPKBD010000233.1 GCA_028824965.1 Alphaproteobacteria bacterium
CCACAATGTCTATATGGGCAGCCTGCATCGTCATAGTGCTGCCTATAATCTTTTAAACCTGGCCTGGCCGCGCAAGTTGGAAATTGCCCGCATTCGCCCCATTGTTGAGCGGTTGGGCCTGGGTGACAAACTGTTTACACCCAGCGGTGAGCTATCGGGCGGCCAGCAACAACGAACCGCCATTGCCCGCGCGGTACTGCAGGGGGGCGAAGCGGTGCTGGGCGATGAACCCGTCTCCGCCACAGACAATCACCAATCCCGCGTCGTGCTGGCGCTGCTGTCGGAGACATTCAATACCGTAATTTTGGCCATGCATGATGTCGACCTTGCCTTGGAATTCTCCACCCGGATCATCGGTATCAAGGATGGTGGCATTGCTCTGGATGCCCCGGCAAAAGATATAACGCGCCAGTCCCTCGATTTTCTGTACCAGAACTAGCGATGGACCCACACACCCGTCCGCCACCAAGTCCAAGACCACATTACTCGCCCGTCGTAAAAACCAGTATGGGCTTTGTGGCCGTGGCCGCCCTGTGCGTGGTGTTCGCGGATCTGTCGGTGACCACATCGGATCCATGGACCGAATTACAGCGCATGGGCCTGGGCGTGGTGACGCCGGATTTCGGTGCGGTGACCGGGATCGCGATGGTCATCCTGCAAACCATTGCCTTCGCCATCAGCGGCGTGGCTTTGGGTGCCATTGGCGGGTTTTTGTTATCGCAGGTTTTTCATCTGGGGCCCGTGCGTTGGCTCTGTGCTGCGGTCCGCGCCATACACGAATTGTTCTGGGCCTTGATATTCCTGCAAATGTTGGGATTTTCCCCCCTGACCGGCGTGCTGGCCATCGCCATCCCCTACGCGGGCATCTGCGCCAAGGTTTATGCAGAAACGTTGGAGGAGGCGGAATTACCCGCCTTGGGCGCGCTGCCCCACGGTACCGGCATCATCTCCGCCTTCTTTTTTGCCCGTCTGCCGGAGGTCTGGGTCCATATCAAGAATTACACCTCTTATCGCTTTGAATGCGGCCTGCGGTCCAGTGCCGTTCTGGGTTTCGTTGGTCTGCCGACCTTGGGCTTTTACCTTGAAACAGCCTTTAGCGAAGGCAACTATTCAGAGGCCGCAGCCTTGCTGATCATGTTCTATATCCTGATCGCCACCCTGCGCTATTGGATGCGGCCAAAATTGATCGGCCTTTATATTATCGCCGCACCGTTCCTGTTGGGCAGCGGCGGCGCAATTGAGATGACGAACATCGTCCGCTTCCTGACCGTCGATATCGTGCCGGCCCCCCTACGCGGCGGCGATCTGGCTGATGTCGGGATGTGGAGCAATCTGGCGGATTGGGCCGGGGTTTTGTTGCTGGACCAGGCCTTGCCCGGCATGATCGCCACGTTGTTGCTGACGCAGATCGCTTTAGTGGCGACGGGCATCCTGGCCCTGGCGTTGTTCCCTTTGATCTCGAAAAAATTCTTTGGTCCTGTGCCACGTACCATTGCCCATGTTTTTCTGGTGGTGTTGCGGTCAACGCCGGAGTTGATCCTGGCCTATATCTTTCTGCAACTGTGGGGGCCGTCCATGCTGCCGGCCATTGTTGCCTTGTCCCTGCACAATGGTGCCATCATCGCGCACCTGATGGGACGCTATAGCGATGAAGTCAAACTGCGCCCGGACAGCCCCAAAGGCCTTAATTTATATGGTTTCGAAGTTGTGCCGCGGATCTATGGCCAGTTTCTGGCCTTTCTGTTTTATCGCTGGGAAGTGATTATGCGCGAGACGGCTATCTTGGGCATTCTGGGCATCGCCACATTGGGCTTCTTCATCGACAGTGCCATGGCGGATATCCGTCTGGACCGGGCAATTTTTCTGATCGGTGTCATGGTGATCTTTAATGTGGCAGTCGATGGGCTGTCCCGCCATATTCGCAGACGTTTGCGTTTGAGCAATCGCGCCCAACAGGCCTAGTTTTTTGTCGCCAGTCGGACAATATTTTCCAGGGCGGCTGCCTCATGGTTGGGCAGAAACAAAGGCTGCAAGCGATGAATATGGCCCTCCAATTCCCGCATGAAATCCGCCTCTGCCTCTATTCGTGCCAGCAGACGGGCCAAGGCATCCGTGTTGCCAACCGGATAATATCCCGGATAGTCCGGCCCCAAAAGGCCGATGTTTCCCGCGATATCGCTGGCGATGACGGGCACGCCTGCAGCTATGGCTTCGGACACCACATTGGCACCACCTTCCTGGCGGGAGCTGATGACCATGGCCTGGGTTGTCGTCAATGCCCGCCGCACCCGCCAGCCCGGTACTTCTCCAAACCAGTGATAGCGGGGGTTTGCGGCCATCTCTGCCCTAGCCTGGGTGGCGAATTCTGGCGTATGGGCCTTACCCAGATGCCGTATGCGGATTTTGGAAGCATCGCCCAGCTGGCGGGCCGCAAGCGCGGCGCGGAAGGGATCTTTTTCGTCCCGCAGATGGCCGATGACGCAGATATCAAAGTTGCGTTTCCCGGGGCGTCGCGGCGCTGCCAGCGGTTGGGCGGATTGGCGGACGATTTGCAGTTTGTCGCGCAAATGCACCGGGATGGCCTGCCCAATCAGTTCATGCAGGCAAATCAGGGCGTCCGCTGCGTCCATCGTCGATAGGGTCACCGCCCTGTCAGTTGCCAGATAGGTATTCACATCCGTACCGGCAAGGGCGACGATTAATGGACCGGTCGGTGCCTGATCCCGATAGCGACCGACGGACGCCGCACTGCGCCAGGCGTGAATGGCGATCATCACGTCCGTGGCCGCACCATCATATTCAACGTCGATGCGTACCTGATGGCCCAACCCACGCAACAGCCGGGCCCAGCGCAGGGCCGTTGTGCGGTTGCCATTTTTAGACTGTTTTGCAGCCGGGGTGATTAGGCTAATCTTCACGTTCGCTTACCAATGCACGCACGAATTCATTATTTAGTTCATCATTCAGTTCAGGGACCGTCCATGACAGACCGCGTCAGTACCGCACATTTAATCGCGAACATGCAAGACACGCGAAACCGGACTTTGGAACTGGTCGCTGACCTGGATGAGGGGCAGCTTATGGGACCTATGATGCCCACCGTAAATCCCCTGCGGTGGGAGATCGCCCATACCGCCTATTTCTATGAGTTTTTTATTCTACGACAGCTCTATGGTTACGATTCGGTGCTGGGCGACAGGGCGGACAAGCTCTACGACTCCATTGCCGTCGCTCATGGTGACAGATGGGATCTGCCCTTGTTAAGCCGGGACGGCACCTTGGGTTATATGCAGGATGTGTTTGATCGCTTGGCAGAGCGTCTGGATGGGAGCATGGCCACGGAACAGGACAGCTTCATCTATCAGTTCGGGGTCTTTCATGAAGACATGCATACGGAGGCGTTTATCTGGGCCCGGCAAACCCTGGCCTACCCAACGCCAAAGCTGGCCATCGCCGCCGATGTTTCTGCTGAACGGTCCGCCGGTGCGTACTCTGGTTGGGCCCAGGTGCCGGGCGGGCAGTTTTTGTTGGGGGCGGCAAAGGACGCGCCGTTCCTGTTTGATAACGAAAAATGGGGCCACATGGTCACTATTGAACCGTTTGAAATTGCCAAGGCACCCGTGACCAATGGCGCGTTCCAGGCTTTCGTGGATGATGGCGGCTATGACAATGAAAAATTCTGGCAGCCCGAAGGTTGGCTTTGGCGGCAAAAGGCGGGCGCGGACCATCCCATATATTGGCAACCGGATGGGCCCGCTAAATGGTCCCTGCGCCGGTTCGACCGTATCCTGCCTCTGCCAGTGGATGAACCGGTCATCCATGTCAGCTGGCATGAGGCGACGGCTTATTGCAATTGGGCCGGGCTGCGCCTGCCGACAGAGGCAGAATGGGAAGTTGCCGCATTGGGCGAGATGGATGGCAACGGCAACCTGGCATCGACCAAACGGCGCTATCCCTGGGGCAACGAGATGCCTGATGCAATGCGGGCCAACCTGGATGGGCGCGGTCTGGGGCCTGTCGATGTCGGCGCATTAGCTGCCGGCGACAGCGCCTTTGGCTGCCGGCAGATGCTGGGCAATGTCTGGGAATGGACGGCAGATACCTTCAACGCCTTCCCTGGATTTTTACCCGATGCCTACAAGGAATATTCAGGCATGCTGTTTGGCGACACCAAGGTCCTGCGCGGCGGTGCCTGGACAACACGGGGCCGGATGATCCACGGCACCTACCGCAATTTTTTCGAACACCATCGCCGCAACGTCTTCGGCGGTTTCCGAACCTGCCGGTGAAATTGATGTATGAGGAAGCTGATAGGCCAAAACATGCCTACTTTATTTTTGCTGCAATTTGATGACGACGTGAAACCCACCAGTGCTTTCATCAGGTATGCAACTTGTTCGTATGGCCGCGGGCCTCGCTCTGGGCATAGATACTGTAGATCACGGCGACATCGATGGGCGGGCGTTTGATGGAGCGGGCGATATCAATGATCTCCCCATCCGTGCGCCGTATCCGGTCTTGTGCGAAATCACCCGACGTTACGGCAGTTTCGTCATAGACATCAAAGCCTTCGTCATTCATTTCATTCGCCAGGGCGTCGAGAACCCGTTTAAAGACCTGGTTGTTGCGGGGAATAGTATCGGGGTCCGCGTCCTCTCCCATCACCAGGATATTTGGTTGCGCCCCGCCAAAGCCGTCTGAGTCTTGTGTGGTCTGACAGGCTACTAACAGGGTGGCAGCCAACACGAACAAGATTGCTTTCATGGTTTCGGCTCCCCGAGCGGTTGTTGGTCGGCTACCATTTGATGCGCCCGGATTTCTTTTCGTCGCGTTTAGACTCGTCATCCCTGCCGTCATAGACCCGAATGCCGTCATAGACTTTTTGTTTCGATGCGGGTTGCGGCTTTGGCTTTAGTTTTGGTGCCGGCTTTGCCACGAGCTTTGGATCAGGCTTCGGCTCGACTTTCGGGGCTGGCTTTGGTCGGTTGTGGGCCACGCGTTTCTGCAGAACCTTTAGGGCTGCATCCAGTTTGATGCGAGGCACGGCGACACCGTTGCGTGGGTCAATCACCACCCGGCCCGTTGTTTGCAGCGCCTGGGACATCTGCCACAAGGTCGCATCGGGCACGGCTGCCTTTAGAACCGCATAGGCAGCCGCCACATGGGGCGCGGCCATTGAAGTGCCCTGCATTCGCCGATAACCGGTGCCCGGCACGGCGGATAGTATCCCCATCTCCTTGCCATAGGCTTTTTCGGTGGCGCCGGGTGCCAGAAAATCCAGGAACCTGGCACTATTGGAAAATGGGGCAACATGGTCCTGATAAGATGTCGCGCCCACGCTGATGGCGGAGGAGACGCAGGCGGGATGGCCAATAGCATCTGCTAAGCCATCGTTGCCGGAGGACGCGACGACGGCCACGTCGCTTTGCGATAGCAGAGCCAGAATGCGGGTGAGTGGTGATCCGCCATCACAAGGCCTGCGGGCACCGCCGCCGCCGAGGGAAAGATTAACGGCGGCAATGTTATAGCGTTGTCGATTGCGATAGACCCATTCCAACCCACGCAAGACATTGGAGGAAAAGGAGCGAGCGTATTTTCCGTGTCGGGCAGAGGTGGTATTTGAAAACACCTGCACTGCGACAATGGATGCCCCGGTCGCGATGCCGGACATTTCTGCGTTTTGCCCGGCGATGATGCCCGCGACATGGGTGCCATGATTGCAGCCATAGGCGTGATCGCATGGCTGTCCGGCACCGGGGCCGATTTCACTTATATTGCCGGATGGGCAGGTGGATTGGACGACGACGCCCTCACCCTGACCTTCTGTTGAGAAGCACGCCTCGGCGATAATTTTCCCGGCCAGGAATGGATGCCGGCTATCAACGCCCGTATCCAGTACGGCAACGGCCAGGCCGGAACCGGCGCCGCCGGGCACTTTAGATCCGGGCATGCCGATCAACGGCGCGCTGCTTACCAAACTGGGCGCCATCATTTGGTCTTCAAAAACCTGGACCGCCGTGTCCCCTTTCAGCAGTTGCTGCAGGCGTGCGGCATCGACCGACATGGCCATGGCGGGGGTATAGTCAAAGCGCACCAAATCATTGATATTGCGCCAGCCCAATTTGTTGATGGCGCGGTCCTGCAGGCCACGAATGTAGTCGTTCAGGTTCTGCCAACCCTGTTCGCCCGTGGCCTGCGCCTGATATTTGGTTTCGTCCTGTTGTGGGGCTGCCAGGGCGATGATAACCCGGGCGCTGCCGTGCTTTTGCGCCCGCTGTAATAAGGCCTCCGCCCCAGCGGCGTTTTCAAGCAGATTGCCCCATGTTCCGGATGTGGGCGTGGATGTGGATGTGCCCGAACCGGACGCATTTTTATCATTGCGCGTCATCATGCTTGAGGCTGCCGTTTGGGCTTTCTGTGGGGCATAGACACCCGTGACACTGATTTCCACCCGGCCGTTAATGGCGGCGTCGCTTTGCAGCGGGTCTTTCAATCTGTCTTCACCAAACCCCGTGACGGATAGTCGGGCAGGATCGATGGCGTAGGTCTGGCGCAAATAACGGGCCACCGACCTAGCCCGGCGCAGGGACAACGCCTTGTTGTGCACGCGGGGGCCTGTGGCATCCGTATGGCCGGCAATCTCAATGGCCATGTTGTTCAATGTCTTGGAATTCAAGGCCCGGCCCAATTCATCCAACTGCGCGCGGGAGCGGGGCAGCAATTTGGCCTGGTTGACGGCGAAGCGGATGTCCAGGTCTATGGACGGGCGGTTGTCGTGGCCCTTATGTTCGGGCAGATATTCAATTGGTGCCAGAC
>JAPKBD010000234.1 GCA_028824965.1 Alphaproteobacteria bacterium
GACTTCCGTTTGATCGCCGGACGGATCACCGCGCAGGCGCCATGAATAATGCGGGCTAACATCGTTAACAGATATAGGTTAATGGTAGGGTTAACGAGTGTTATGATATATTTGGCAAAATAAACAAGTGTGCGAAACGCGTCCATCATGCATTACAGGCACAAAATATTCAGGGTTCACGCCCAGCCGCAGCCCCAGAAGCGCTCAGGGCATTTGACGGGAAAAATTCTGCGCGGCCTGGTTGCCGCACTTTTTCTGACAATTGCCACCTTGATCCCAAAAGGCCCTGTCCGGGCCGCCCAGACTAATGGCATGATCACCTCAGCCGTGATCTTTATGTACCACCGCTTTGGCGAAAGCCAATATCCATCCACCAATGTGACGATAGAGCAGTTCGAAGCACATTTGAGCGAGATTAAGTCAGGTGGCTACAACGTCATGCCGTTGCCCGATATCATCGCCGCCTTTCGCCGCAAAGAACAATTGCCCGACCGCACAATTGGGCTGACCATTGATGATGCCTTTCTATCTGTGCACGACAAGGCCTGGCCCATGCTGGCCAAGGCGGGCCTGCCCTTCACCTTGTTCGCCGCCACGGACGCCATTGACAGCAAACGGCCCAATCATATCTCGTGGGCCCAATTACGGGCCATGACGGCAACCGGCGTGACCATCGGCAACCATTCGGGTAGCCATGCCCACTTACCCGACGTCACCCCGGCCCAATTGGCTGACGAGTTGAAACGGGCCAACGAGCGGTTCCGCGCCGAATTGGGTTTCGCACCGACGTTACTTGCCTATCCTTATGGAGAATTCGGTCTGCGAGAGAAAAAAGCAGCCCGCGCTGCCGGTTTTATCGCGGCGTTCGGGCAACATTCAGGTGTCGCGCATAGTGGCGAAGACCTTTTCGGGCTGCCGCGGTTTACCTTGAACCAACGATTTAGCGGGGTAGAGCGGTTTCGCTTAGCAGGCAACGGCCTGCCCCTGCCCGTCAGCGATGTGCTGCCCGCCGATACTGTTTTGCGGACCCATAACCCACCCGATTTCGGCTTTACAGTCGCCGCCGATATTGGTGCCTTGAACAATTTGGCCTGCTTTGCCTCCAACCAAAGTGGTGCTGCGCAGTTGGAGCGACTGGGCGCGCGGCGATTTGAAGTGCGCTTGGAGAAACCATTTGCCAACGGGCGGGGCCGGATCAATTGCACCCTTCGTGCAGACGGTAATCGATGGCGCTGGTTCGGAACGCAGTTTTATATTCCGGGTCCCTGACACGCGCCTCGACAAAAGCCGGGGCCGAACAGCCGCTATCGCGGTTATATCTGCTCAGAAACTTAGGAGGGCTGTTTATTGCCGGTTGGCGACAGCAACTGCACATCGTCGAAATCGTGCAGGCGATTGGCCCGCATGATTACCCGAATGGTATCGATGTATTTCTGCCCGCGCTCTGAATAGCGCTTTAAGGTACCGGTTAAGGCATAGCCATCCAAGGGCTGGCCTTCATCACGGTAGGCTGCGCGTTTTTCGCGGAATTGTTTGTAGGCAAAATGGGTGTTCAGGTTCCAGACATAGGATCGAACGGAGGTATAGAGGCTGTTAAAGGCCTTCACTTCAAAGCGAGCACCGGACTTACGTTCTAACGGCACCAAACCGCCGCCTTTACGAAAGGTCCGCTGACCGAACACGGCATTGCCCTGACGGGCGAAGCGAGAGGTACCCCAACCGGATTCCTCCGCCCCCTGGGCCAATGCCAGGGATGCCGGCACCACATCAACACGTTGTTGCAATTCATCCAAATTGCCCAGCGGCACATCATATTGCACGGCCAGCTGATTTAGATACGTCCGCTCTCTCTTGGACAGCGATACTTTATCATTACCCTGCGGCGACTTGGCCCGCGTTAGAAGTGCCTGCATACGATGACGCTCGGCACGAACTTCGTTATTGGCGCGCAACACCAGGGGCAACACTGTTTTGATGAAGATGTCTTTGCGTTCTTTCGCAGATCGCAAATCAGCTAAGCCGGCGGGAAAACGGTTCAGATATACCGGCGGCACATCCGCCCGGCCCCGGCGTAGGGCTGATAGAGACAAATCCAAAAGCGCCTGGCGATCGAAACCCGGACGCGGCTGCCATTTGAACTTGGACCCCGGCAGGGTCATCAAACTGGCAAGTTGAAATTGCTGTGTCGGCGATGGTACCACCGATGTCGGGCTGAAGGCCGCAACCGTGAATGTCATCGCAGAAGGGGTAATGTTTGGATCGCCGGACGGCCCAGAAAGCCCAGAGGACATAGAATCCGCACGGGCTGCGGCAACATAAGATGTTGCCAGCATGCCAGCGACCACTACGCCAGTGCCTATTTTGGCTATTTGCAAACCGATCTTCATCGTCAACGCCATTCGGATTGATGCTTAATCATCAATCCCCCTAAGCCCTCACATTTCACACCCAGCCGGTTCTTGTTTTTTATACCGGCACTTAGACTTTTTTCGAGCCGCACAAAAATAGACGTGCGGTAACAAATTTATACGCAAAACAAATTCGATCTTAATATTTTGTTAACAATTTGTACGCTATAGCTAAGGTTCACTGCGCCCGTCTGCGCAGCTTTATCGGTCGCCAAAAGGGCATTCGAACAATCCGGCACCGAAGACGAGCGAACAATTAAGTCAAAACTGGCCGAATTCTGCGGCTTTATGGACTTAAAACGTTTGCTTCAAAATATTAGGATATATAATTCGCGCCGCTTCGCGGCTACACCACCGACCATTCTGATCGGCTTTCTTGCTTATTCCAAAGCCCTACTTACGACAAAACAGTTAATTAGGCAACCCGGTCCATTAAGCATACCTTCCAACGCGAAAAAACGCGTCAAGGGCTTGCGATTCGTTCCCACAGTATAGCAGAAGCCGGCCCCAATAGCGCGTGCCTGCGTAGAACAGAAAGATGCTGCGGCATTTCCATGACCGCAGCATCCTATCTTGTTCTCAATATTGCGAAATTCGATCAGGTCCAGAAGAACGGCTTGCGCGCCTCTGCCTTGGCAGCCTGGCGGGTCAGGCCGATATCATCGAGGGCATGGCTGTCCAGATCGTTCAGATGATGGCGTTGCTCCGCCCGGATTTGCCAACGATAGAGCGTTTTCGCTACGTCCATCAGGCCCTTCGCTAGATCAAATTCCCTAATGGTAATTGGGATGGTCCGTATCATAGTAACGCTCCTTTCAATGCGCGCGTATTTGGCTTGTACCCTATGGTATATCGATTTTTTGAGAGCATGACAAACGAGTGTTTTCCATGTATATGATTAGAAATTCTAATCCAATATCGAGACAAAAATGGCCGAGCGAAAGCTGCCCCCCCCCTAAATGCCCTGCGCGCCTTTGAGGCCGCAGCGCGGCAATTAAGTTTCACCCGCGCGGGCCAGGAACTGCACGTCACCCAGGCGGCCATCAGCCATCAGGTCAAGGCGTTGGAGGAATGGCTGGGCCTGGCGCTGTTTCGCCGCCGGGGCCGGTCCATTGTGCTGACGGAAAACGGCCAAACCTATCTAACGGCTGTGCGTGAGGGCCTGGATATGCTGGCCACGGCCACGGACCGCCTGACCAAGCGCCAGGACAGCGGCATTCTAACCGTCTCCACCCTTGCCTCCTTCGCTGCGGCCTGGCTGGTGCCACGCCCTGGGGCGGTTCCGCATTGCCTACCCGGATATTGATGTCCGCGTCACGGCCAGTGACGACATTGTTGATTTTGCCCGTGATGATATTGATCTGGCCATCCGTTACGGCGGCGGCCATTGGCCGGGGTTGGAGGTTGTCGCCCTGATGACGGAGGATGTGTTTCCCGTTTGCAGTCCGGCGCTGCTGGATGGCCCCCACCCTTTGCGCCACCCGGAAGACCTACGCCATCACACCTTGTTGCATGATGACATGCGGGAGACCTGGCGCATGTGGCGGCGGGTGTCGAAGGCGTCGACCCGGATCGTGGGCCCGGCTATAATTTGTCAGCCCTGGTCATTGATGCTGCGGTGGACGGCCAAGGGGTTGCCATGGCACGAAGCGCCCTGGCCCGTGATGACCTGGACAGCGGTCGTCTGGTCCGGCCGTTTGAATTGGCACTGCCGGCGGAATATGCCTACTATATGGTCTATCCGGCCCGTGCCGTAGGCCACCCGAAGGTCCGTGCCTTTTGCGACTGGGTCTTGGCGGAGGCGGGGGCGGCAGCCTCAGAGGCCCCGTGAATGATGCCCATGAATGACGCCCCGTGAATTTGGGCGATTAACCACTTGAAAAAACCTGTGTTTTGGCGTTATTGATGCGCCCCTTTTCGAACCAATATAAATTGAACCAATCGATGGGCTCTTGGTAGAGCCTGAAGACAAGGAATAGTGCTATGGGCCTTAAGGTCGCAGTTGTCGGTGCCACGGGTAATGTGGGCCGGGAGATGTTGAATATTCTCGATGAACGGAAGTTTCCGGCAGATGAAGTCGTGGCCCTGGCCTCGACACGCTCTATCGGCCGGGACGCTCCTTATGGCGAGAAAACCCTGAAGGTCAAATCCCTGGACACGTACGATTTCTCAGACACCGACATTGCCTTGTTCTCAGCCGGTGGCGACATCTCCCGCAAATGGGGCCCCATCGCGGCAGGGGCTGGCTGTGTGGTGATCGATAATTCATCTGTCTTTCGTATGGACCCCGATGTCCCCCTTGTGGTGCCGGAGGTGAATTCAGGCGAATTGGCCCACTATGCCAAGCGCAACATCATCGCCAATCCCAACTGCTCCACCGCCCAGCTGGTGGTGGCGTTAAAGCCATTGCACATGCGGGCCGGGATCAAGCGTGTTGTCGTCTCTACCTATCAATCGGTCTCTGGTGCCGGGCGGGAGGCGATGGATGAGTTGTTCACCCAGACCAAAGGCATCTACGTCAACGATAGCCCCAGCCCACGGCATTTTCCCAAGCAGATCGCCTTTAACGTAATCCCGGAGATCGATGTCTTCATGGATGACGGCGTAACTAAAGAAGAATGGAAGATGACGGCGGAGACGAAAAAAATCCTCGACCCCGCCATTAAGCTGACCGCCACCTGTGTGCGGGTACCCACCTTTGTCGGCCATGCCGAAGCCATCAACATCGAATTCGAACGCCCCATCGATGATGAAGAGGCCCGAAATATCCTGCGCGAAGCGCCGGGCTGTATGGTTATCGATAAGCGTGAAGAAGGCGGCTATATCACGCCTGTGGAATGCGTCGGTGAATACGCCACCTTCATCTCCCGCATCCGGGTTGACCCGACGGTGGAGAACGGCCTGAACATCTGG
The DNA here is from genome assembly GCA_028824965.1 of Alphaproteobacteria bacterium. Lineage (GTDB taxonomy): Bacteria > Pseudomonadota > Alphaproteobacteria. The sequence continues at coordinate 5,322 of JAPKBD010000234.1, forward strand.
GTCGTCTCGGACAATCTGCGTAAGGGCGCGGCGTTGAATGCTATACAAATCGCGGAGACGCTTGTTTCCCGCTATCTGAAAAAAGCGGCATAAGTCAGAGGGATAAACGTTTTGACAAAGATAACTTCAGGTCCCGCCTCGCACGTCTATTTCTCCCAACGTCTGCGTTTGCATTACGTGGACTGGGGCAACGAGGGCGCACCGCCCATGTTGTTGGTCCATGGGGGTAGGGATCATTGCCGCAACTGGGACTGGGTGGCGGAAGCCTTCCGCGATGAATACCACATCATCGCACCGGATCTGCGCGGCCATGGGGATAGTCAGTGGAGCATGGGCGGCAGTTACACCATGCCCGAATATGTCTATGACATCGCCCATCTGGTGGACCAAAAAGACATGGCGCCCGTCACCATCGTCTCCCACTCCCTGGGCGGCATGATCTCATTGCAATATGCCGGCCTGTACCCCGATAAAGTAAAAAGCGTCACCGCCATTGAGGGCCTGGGCTCATCACCCACCATGCTGGCCAAGAACGCGGGCAAAAGCGTTAACGAGCGTTTGGCCGGTTGGGCGGATGAGCTGCGCAAAGTCTCCGGCCGCGCGCCCCGCCGCTATGCCACCCTGGAAGACGCCTTCAAACGCATGCAGGACGAAAACCCCCATCTGTCAGAAGAACAAGCCCGCCACCTGACCGTCCATGGTGCCAACCAGAACGAGGACGGCACGTTCAGTTGGAAGTTCGACAACTACGTCCGCATCTTCCGCCCCTATGGCTTGACGCCGGAAGAAATCCGCCACCTATGGTCCCGCATCACCTGCCCGACATTGCTGATCCGCGGCACAGAAAGCTGGGCCTCCGACCCCGTCGAAGACGGCAGGTTAGCATCCTTCCAGAACGCCGAAGTCGCAGCCATTGAGGGTGCAGGCCATTGGGCCCATCACGATAGGTTGGACGTGTTCTTGGATTTGGTACGAAACCATTTGGGAAAGTAAGGGGCTTCCGCAGCTGTAGTAACAAACATAGCGGTCTGTTCTCTTAACCCCATAGAAATTTCGCATTGCTTAGCGATGATCTTCGCAATGGTGCAGGCTTTTTTTCAGTAGCGCCTAATTGACCAATATTAGTTTTCAGCGGCCTGCAAAATTATACCCTTCACATTCAAGGTATTTTTTGGGTTCAATCCTGTTCTGATTCGCTTTTCAATCGCAATACAATTTCACGCTTACGAATTTGCACAAGCTGCCGTCTCTTTTCATTGCCGCGATCCTCTGCTGTACCACCTTTGAGAAAAGCTATGCTATCGGCCAACTTTGGAGCCAGCTTTTCAAACTGCCGTTCCGAAATTCTGTCAAGCCGCCGCAGATCAAATATCTTCCAAATCATGGCTTCAGTAAGATAAGGACTTGGCTTCAATCTTTCCAAAGCACTGCTAGCCCGGATTATTCATGGCGGGCTCGAATTTGTTGGCGAACGTAGATTAACC
>JAPKBD010000235.1 GCA_028824965.1 Alphaproteobacteria bacterium
GCGCTCTTCAGAATCCGCCCATTTCCCCAACTCCTGGGCCAGGCGGCTGTTGTAGGTATGGGTGCGAAGGCTGTATTCCAGGCCCTCTGCCTCCATGCGTTCCTTCATCTGCAGATACATGGCATTCAGATCCATACCCCGGCCGGCGAACAGATCTTCCAGGCTGCGGCCTTCCATGGGGGTATCGGGATGCAGGGGGAAGTGCACCCATTTGGTTTCAATGTTGAAGTTTTCTTTTAGTTTTTCAATACGCCCGGTACTGAGATAACACCACGGTCAAACGTAATCCGTGAAAATTTCCAAGACGATAGGTTCTGACATCACATGTCTTTCCGTTGCTGTTAGGGGTCGTTCGTTGGCGATAAGTATAACCGTGAAGCGCCGTCGATGGTATACTTGCATACGATAATTCACGGTCTTGTGTGGCCCCATATGGGAATGTTTGCATCATGAGTATCATCACGGTTTCGGACAAAGCATTTGAGATGGCGACGACTGTTTTGGTCATTGGTGGCGGGGCCTGCGGTTGTTGCGCCGCTCTGGCAGTTCGGGAGGCCGGCGGTGAGGTCATGGTGCTGGAACGGGATGATCTGCCCCGTGGCAGCACGTCATTATCGGGGGGGCAAATCCCTGCCGGTGGAACGGCATTGCAACGGGCCGCAGGCGTTGAAGACAGCGGCGATCTTTTGGCCCACGATCTGATTGTGAAGGCCAAACACCAAAACGACGAGGCAATGGCCCGTCATATAGCCGCTCAATCCGCCCGGACCGTGGATTGGTTGGTGGAGAGCCATGGCGTGCCCCTGTCATCACAGCAGGCTTTCCGCTATCCGGGGCATTCCGCCCAGCATATGCATGCGACACCACAAAAAAGTGGCGCGGAGTTGTTGGTATGTCTGCACAACGCCGTCGCTGCTGCCGCCATTGATGTGGTCTTGTCGGCCCATGTGACCGATTTGTTTGCCAGGGATGATGGCCGTGTTGTTGGCGTGCGGGTCTGTCGCCCCGATGGTTCGGTCGAGGAGATTGGCTGTGAAGCACTGATCCTGGCCTGCAACGGCTATGGCGGCAATCCGAAAATGCTACAGCGCTATATCCCTGAAATCGCCCAGGCGCATTATCATGGCCATGTGGGCAATCAGGGCGATGCGGTAAACTGGGGCCTGGAATTAGGCGCGTCCGTCTCGGATATGGGTAGCTTCCAAGGTTATGGAGCCGTCATTACACCGGTGATGATCCATCTGGCCTGGGCCTGTATCACTGAGGGCGGCATTCAAGTGAATACCAGTGGGCAAAGATTTTCCCACGAAAACACAGGTTATTCGGAACAGGCGCTCAATGTCATAGGGCAGCCCGACGGTGTGGCCTGGACGATCTTTGACCAGCGCGGCCAGGATATCGCGATGGAGCTGGTTTATCATCGGGAAGCCCTGGAAATGGGCGCGATCCGCCAGGTCGACACCATCGCCCAGATTGCTGATATTGTTGGCTGCGATACGGCGACGTTAGCCGCCACAATGGCAGATGTGGCCGCTATGGGACGGGGTGAGAAAGATGACCCGTTCGGTCGGGACTTCACCACAAAGCCCACCTTGGTGGCACCTTACTATGTGGCCAAGGTCACAGGGGCGCTGTTTCATACCCAGGGCGGGTTGGATGTGGATTTGGAAGGCCGGGTTCTGCGGGAAGACGGTACGGCGCTGGCTAATTTGTTCGCGGGTGGCGGTGCCGCCCGCGGCCTGTCCGGCCCGTCTGATTGGGGCTATCTATCGGGCAGCGGTTTAATGATGGCAACTACGTTGGGCCGACTGGCCGGCACCGCCGCAGCGGCGATGACGGCTGATTAAGCCGCATCGTGAAAAATTACGCCAAGGGTATAGCGCAGGCCCGTGTGCAGTCGACTGACCCCATGGCGCATGGGGGCGCGAAAATGGCCACGCTTACCCCGACTCTGTCGCTCAACCGGGCGTTCTCGAACTGGAATGATCAACATCTCACCCTGGCCTGGGTTTATGGCCTGCCCAATTGATTGGGCCCGTGGTTGCTGCTCCACCAACATGAACTCACCACCTGTGAAGTCTTCGCCCGTCCGGCTCAATAAAATGACCACCTGCAGGGGGAAGTGCAGATCGCCGTATAGGTCCTGGTGCAACCGGTTATAGCCACCCGCCTCGTATCGCAACAACAGCGGTGTCGGTTTGGTTTGCCCAGCGTCATGACAAATTTGGCGATAGGCGGCATGGTTGTCAGGATAGTGCGCCCCGCCCGGCAACCGCGCCGCCATGTGATTGGCAATGGGGGCGAGGTGGCCATACAGGACCTGGCGCAGTTCCGTGATCATGGACGGTAACGGGTCGTCGAAATAACGGTACTGGCCTTCGCCAAAGCGGTAGCCCGCCATGTCGATGGTGCTGCGGAACTTTTGATCCTGGTCATAAAGCGCAATCAGCTCAGCGCATTCATCGCTGTCTAATACGGGCCCGGCACGACCATAACCGATGTCATCGATCTGTGTTGCGATGCTGTGCCAGTCCACGGCGGCCAGCTGTTCAATGAGGGATGTGTTCATATCCTATTTGTATGCGGCGCTGCCTGGGAAGGCTATCCGGAACTGGTGGTATAACTTTGGGTCGGATAGCATGGCATGCAAGGTTAGGCATTGGGTTAGATATTGGGTCAGGCATAGGACAGGAACAGGGGCATGGAATTCGGTATTAGCTGTGAAAAGATTGACGAGATTGGTTTTGTTACCCACGCGGAAAACCTTGGCTATGATTTCTGCTGGGTAACCGATAGTCAGATGATCCGCTCCAACCCCTGGGCCGTGCTGGCCCTGGCCGCTCAGCAGACCCGCACCATCAAACTTGGCACCGGGGTTGCGGTGCCGGGGTTGCGTCTCGCACCTGTGGCGGCCAATGGCATCGCGACCATCAATCGCCTGGCACCGGGGCGCACCTTTATGGGGATCGGCACCGGCAACACAGCCATGCGCACAATGGGGCAGCGGCCCATGGGCGTGAAGGCGTTTGGCGAATATATCCGCGTGGTGCGTGCCTTGTTGCGCGGTGAGGAAGTGGACTACACCCTGGACGGCGTTACCCATCCGATCAAGTTTCAGAACCCGGGACTGCGCTATGTGGATGTGGAGCATGAGATCCCCATCCATATCGCCGGCTTTGGCCCCCGGACCCAGGCCCTGGCGGGTGAGTTAGGCGATGGCCTGATCACCGGCATCCCCAGGGGCGGCACCATCCCCTGGGCCTTGGACAATGTGAAAAGGGGTGCCGACAAGGCCGGTCGCGATTTGAAAGGGTTCACCACCACGGCACTGGTCAACATGTTGATGCTGGCACCGGGCGAAGACTTCCAATCGGACCGGGTAATCGCCGCATGCGGTTCCGCCGTCATGGCGAACGTGCATTTCCTGGTCGATTGGGTCAAAGAAACGGGGGGCGATCCACCCGACTATGTAAAGCCGATCTGGAGTGATTACATGGCCTTTCATAATCAACGGGATGCAGAGACGGCACACCAAAAACTGCATGAAAGCCACTACAGCTATCTTGATCCTGAGGAGGCGCGGTTTATCACGCCGGAGATGATCCGCAATTTCTGTATCGCCGGCCAGCCTTCGGAAATCGTCGAACAACTTCAGGATTTGGAACGTCAGGGATTAAATGCCATAAACTTCATCGCACCCCTGCAACAACGTTATCGCCTGATCGAGGATTTTGCGGAAAATGTCATGTCGCGCATGTAAGGCCGGTCGATCGGCGTTTGGAATTTTGACCGGAGCATTCATTTGAGTCTGCTGCATCTGATCGTTGTCGCCGTAGTTCAGGGCCTGACGGAATTCCTGCCGATCTCATCCTCGGCCCATCTCATCCTGGTGCCATTGGTTGGTGACTGGCCTGATCAGGGCCCAACCATTGATATTGCTGTGCACCTGGGCACCTTGGGCGCGGTCATGGTCTATTTCCGTCAGGATGTCGCGACCATGTTCCTTGGGTTCTTGGCGTTGCTGCGGGGCAAGGTCACGCCCGGTGCGCGGCTGTTTCTGTTGATCTGTGTTGGCACTGTGCCCGCACTTGTGGTGGGTTTCGTGCTGGCCAGTCAGGGCTATCTCGAACAATTACGCTCACCCCTCGTCATTGCCTGGGCCACCGTTGTGTTCGGGTTGGTGCTGTGGGCGGCGGATAGTCTGTGCCTGCGGGTCAATAAAATGGAGCAATTGAACTTCACAGCCATTGTGCTGATCGGTCTGGCGCAATGCCTGGCCCTGATCCCCGGCACCTCACGCTCCGGCATCACGATCACTGCGGCCCGTAGTCTTGGCTATGACCGCTCGGATGCGGCGCGTATTTCGTTATTGCTGTCGATTCCCATCATCCTTGCTGCGGGCTCCTATGCCGGGTGGGAGGTAGTGCAGGGCGGCCAGCTGGCCCTGGGCATGGATGCCCTTGTCGCCGCTGCACTGGCCTTTGTCACGGCGTTGTTGGCGGTGGCCCTGATGATGCGCTGGTTGCGCCATGCCAGCTATACGCCGTTCATCATCTATCGCCTGGCCCTTGGCGCGGGGTTATTATACTGGCTTTACGGCTGAATTAATTAGGGAAGCTGACTTAGCATGGAAATCTGTCTCATCACCGGCACCAGCACGGGTATTGGCCACGCAACAGCCCTGCACCTGGCCCGTCAGGGCTATAAAGTTTATGCCACCATGCGCAACACCGCCAAGGCAGCCCCCTTGCAGGATGTTGCCAAGGCTGAAAATTTGAACCTGGTGATCGACACACTGGATGTGACAGACAACCAATCCATGGCGGATTGCGTTGCGCGCATTATCGCCGCAGAAGGCCGGATCGATGTGCTGATCAACAATGCTGGTCTGTCCAATTCATCGCCCGTTGAAACCTATCCGGAAGACGAACATCGGACCTTGTTCGAGGCGAATTATTTTGGCCCCGTGAAATTGACCCAGGCCGTTCTGCCTGGGATGCGCGAACGCCAACATGGTGCCATCATCAATATCTCATCATTGTTGGGGCAGATCGCCTGGGCCATCCAGGGTGCCTATTGCGCCTCTAAATTCGCGATGGAGGCATTTTCAGAATCCTTGGCGCAAGAGGTGGCACCATTCGGCATTCGTGTTGGAATTATTCAACCCGGTGTGACGGCGTCTTCGATCTTTGACAACACCCCGGTGCACTATGACCGCGCCTCACCCTATAAACCGGCAATGCGTCGCAATGGGCGTTTCTACAGCGTCGGTATTGCCGACGCCACGCCTGCGGTAGAGGTGGCGGGCGTAATCGCCGATGTGTTGCGGGCGGATGCACCAAAGCTGCGCCATCCAATTGGCTTTGGTGCGCAGGCCATTGCCCGTCGTGCCGCCATGAAGGATGAGGATTTTATCGCCCTGGGTGCCATGGCCGACCCGGATTATTACGCAGCCCTAAAGGAGCAGTTGGACCTGGATCTGGAGCCTGAAACTTAGATAGATCTAAGCCTGCTCTGCTGAAGGCAAGCGGCCCGCCTTGCGGTATCGATTTAAGTAGCTGGGCAAAATTGCATCCAAGTGCGTGGGCGTGACGCCAAGGTCGGCCAGGCCGGGCAGGTCGCTGTCGGCGACATTATCCACCTTGAGCATTTCCACCTGATCCATGGTCAGAATATGCCAGGGCGGCAGGCCAAGGAAGAACGCCTTGATCTTCATAAAGACGAAGGGCACGGGGATCAGCAAACGATTGCGCCCGGTCTGTTCACACACAATGGCCATTAGTTCGCTCAGACTTAACACCTGGGGACCGCCCAATTCATAGGTGCTGCCGCCAGACGCCGTGGTGGGTGCTGTGGCAGGCACCAGATTGGCGATGGCCTGGGCCACATCACCCACATAGACCGGCTGCATGCGGGTGCTGCCGTCCCCGGGCACGGGCATGATGGGGGCCAGGGTCGCGATGCGGGCGAACAGATTGAAAAACTGATCCTCCGGCCCAAAGATGGTTGATGGCCGCACAATGGTCGCAGTGGGGAAAGCGGCCCGGACCATGGCCTCACCCGCCGCCTTGCTGCGGGCGTATTTGGAGGTGGCCTCCACATCCGCGCCAATGGCGGAGACGTGAATGAGGCGGGAAGCACCAGCCGCCGCCGCCGCGCGGGCGACGGTTTCGGCACCATCTTCATGCACGGCCTGGAAACTTTGTGGGCCGCCGGGAAACATCACGCCAACCAGATTGATCACCGTATCGGCACCCGCTACAGCGCGCTGAATAGAGGCCTCATTACGGATGTTGGCCTGGATCGGTTGGACTTGGCCGACATCGCCCATAGGCTTCAAAAAGCCGGCGGCTTCGGGGTCCCGCACAGCCACGCGGACCTGATTGCCCTGTTGTGCCAAACGCGTAACCAGATAGCGCCCTAAAAAACCAGCGCCGCCAATAACCGTTACCGTGCCCATGCTCACATCGCCCTTAGAAAATTAGCCACAAGAAGTTCGTTAGATTTGTCGTTAGATTACGGGCCGCATCTTAATGCCCTTGGTGCCAATGCGCCATACCAGTTTCTCATGCCAGTTTTAGGGCATTTACGGTGAAATCCGGCCCAGCATTAGGGCTGATCACCAGCACGGGTGCGAATTGATCGTAAAAGGGGCGATAGTCGTCTTGACAACCGGGTGCCTGGGCAGTATCGATGCCGCCCTGAGGCCCAGGTGGCGGAATTGGCAGACGCGCTAGCTTCAGGTGCTAGTGGGGGTAACCCCGTGGAAGTTCGAGTCTTCTCCTGGGCACCATTTCCT
>JAPKBD010000236.1 GCA_028824965.1 Alphaproteobacteria bacterium
CTGGTCAAGGAACGGGCCCATAGCGCCAATGTCCGCCTGGATATTCATTTCGATAGCGGATCGGATATGCTTCGCGCTGATGAGCGTAAGATGAAGCAGATCCTGATCAATTTGATATCCAACAGCATCAAGTTCACCCATGCGGGCGGACAGGTCAGCATCAGTGTCCATAGCGACCCCCAAAACGGTTTCGTTTTCGAGGTTGCGGACACGGGTATTGGCATCGCACCAGGCGACATAGAAAAAGCCTTACAGCCCTTCGGCCAAATCGATAGTGATCTGAACCGAAAATATGCCGGCACCGGTTTAGGCTTGCCGTTGGCAAGCGAATTGGCGGAAATTCACGACGGTAAGTTGGAGCTGCGAAGCGAGCTGAATGTCGGTACGACAGTGACCATGCAGTTCCCGATAGAGCGTACCATATGTCTAAGCCAGAAAATCGATGATTTGGCCTCATCCATTGCCAGAAAGCCAAATTAAAGACTCATACCGCCATCGGAATGAATAGTCTGGCCGGTGATATATCCAGCTTCGGGCGACAGTAGGAACTCAATCAGGGCGGCCATTTCATCAGGTTGACCAAGACGGCCAAAGGGAATGCGCTGGGCCGCGCGCGCCCTGCCCTCCACATCCAAGGCCGAATGGGCACCGGTTTGTTTTTCCACGTAGCCAGGCGCAACGCAATTAACAGTGACCCGATAGGGGGCCATATCCACCGCCAAGGCCCGGGACAAGGCTTCCAATCCCGCCTTTGCCGCGGCACTGGCCGGCATGGCGGCACCGCCCAATTGGAACCGGTGGGCCACGAACGAGGATACTGCGACGACACGGCCGGCAGGGGCCGCCTGTAACAGTGGCATTGCGGCCCGACATAAACGATGAAACGCACCAGGCATGGCGGCAATACTGTAGGCCAGGGCTTCATCATCCAGTGTTGCCAGCGGCGTCTTGTCGGCAAATCCTGCATTCGACACCAAAGCATCCAGACGACCGGTTTTTGCGACAGCTGCAATCAATTCATCTGCGACCGGCGTTTCAGCCAGGTCGCCCAGTAGAACGTGGGCCTGCCCGCCTTTGGCCCGTACTGCTTCTGCCACCTCTTCAACACTGGTTCGCCGTCCCCGTGTGTGAATAAACAAAGATGTCCCTGGTGCTGCCAGGCGCTGACACAGGGCGGCCCCGATGCCGCTGGCAGCACCCGTGACCAGAATGGTTCGTTGTGGTTCGTTGTCTCGATTGTTCAATGTGCTCTCCCATAGGTGACATAATCGCACCCTATCCCCAGGCCCAGAAGTTGTTTAGAATAGGCTATAATATGGAAATCCAACAGAGTATTGAGGGCGTCAGTATTTGTTGAGGTCGTTCGTATGACGAATTCAGTGCCAAGCGCGGAAGCCGCAAAACCGGTGCCCGAAAGTATGAGTTCCGCCGCCATTTGGGGCCGGCGGGTGATGTTCGCGGTGCTATCCCTGGTCGTTGTCATTCCCGTCGTCAATATGCGCCGCTTGTTGACGGACGGCATTCCGCGCGGCCTGGAACATGGCGATATCAATATAGCGTACGTTATTGGCATGTTCTTTTCGGTGTTGTTGATCCTGGTTTGGTACTTTGCCTATGTGGGCAAGAGTAAGGCGCGGGTGATGTTGGGTGCGGTCTATTTGATCACCACCTCGCTCACAGTGGTTTTGCCCCTGACCTTGCTGTTCATGGGGACGACCCTGCCGCCGTCCTGGCCTATCAGCATCTCATTGGCCGCGGTTTACGGGCTGGCGGGTTGGGTGCTGTTAGTATCCCCGAACATCAAAGGGTTTCAAAAGTACCAGCGGCAGCTTCGGGCCGCCCCGGCATAGGGTTATCCTGAACCAGAACACTAATTCCATTCAGTGCTTGTTCGCGATCACCCAAGACCGCACAATCGCCTCCTGATTCTCTGATCTGTTGGATAGCGCTTATTGTGGAAACGCCTAATACCGCGATGATATTGGCGGCCGGATTTGGTCGTCGCATGGGCACCTTGACCCAAGGCCGGCCAAAACCTCTGTTAGAAGTTTCTGGCCGCGCCATTATCGACCGTGTGCTTGATCAAGTAGCGGCGGCTGGCATTGGCCGCGCTGTGGTTAACCTGCATCACGAGGCGGAATTACTGCGCCGGCATTTAGCACCACGGACCCAGCCTGCATTGGCATTCTCTGACGAAAGCGATGGCTTGTTGGATACGGGTGGTGGTATAGCCAAGGCTTTGCCCTTGTTGGGCGAGGGGCCGTTCTTTGTGATCAATGGCGATGTCATGTGGATCGATACCATGGGCCAAGCCTTGCATGGATTGGCGGCACGATTTGATGCTGAACAAATGGATGCGTTGTTGTTGTTGCAGCCCACAGTCAGTGCGGTCGGCTATGGTGGCGTCGGTGATTTTGATATGGCGGCGGGCGGGCAATTATCCCGCCGCCTGGAAATAGACGTTGCCCCGTTCGTTCATACGGGTATTCAAATTCTGCACCCGGATTTGTTTAGGGACTGCGCCCCAGGGCCGTTCTCGCTCAACAGAATTTACGACAAGGCGGCGGAAACGGGCCGTCTGTTCGGTCTGCGCCACGAAGGCCATTGGATGGAGCTGAACCGTCCCGAAGGCCTGGCCGCAGCCGAACGGGTTCTGATCGGATAATGCAATGACCGGCACGCCCAAAGTCTACACGCCCAAAGTTTACACGATTGTCGCGGGTGAAAATTTCTCTGACCGTTTGGTGGACGGCCTGCTACAGCGTTTTAGTGTCGACCCTTTGATGATGAGCCGGGTCACCCTGTTGCTGCCTACGCGGCGTAGTATGCGCGCCGTGCGGGACAGCTTCCTGCGTCAAAGTGATGGCCGCGCCATGTTGCTGCCGCGGATGCAGGCCATCGGTGATGTGGACGAGGATGAGCTGTTGCTGGATCCGTCCTTTGGCGCGGATCTGTTGGAATTACCCCCTGCGATCACCGACCTGCGCCGACAGCTTTTGTTGCTGCATCTGATCGCCCGCAACCGCGATATCGATCCGTCCCAGGCAGCTCCCTTGGCAAAAGAGCTAGCGGATCTGTTGGACCGATTGCAGACCGAAGACGTGCCCCTGTCTGCCCTGGCTGATCTGGTGCCGGATGATTTGGCGTCCCATTGGCAGGAAACGTTGGAATTCCTGAATTTGCTGGCGGACCCCTGGCAGGCGTTGCTAGCAGCGGAAGGTTGCATGGACCCGAGCGAGAGGCGCAATGTCCTCCTCCGCGCCCAGGCGGATCGTTGGCGTGCTGATCCCCCCACCGACCCTGTCATTGTCGCAGGCTCCACAGGCTCTATCCCCGCAGCTGCGAACCTGATCGCCGTTGTCGCCGGTTTGCCCCAGGGGGCCGTTGTGCTGCCTGGTCTGGATGCGTTTTCAGATGTCGAAACCTGGGCCGCCGTGGATCAAAGCCACGCGCAATTCGGCCTCCGCCAATTGCTGCAAAATATGACGGTCGACCGGGAACAGGTTATGCCCTGGCTGCAGGATGCGCCTGAAAGCCCCCGCCATGCTCTGTTGCGGGAGGCCATGCGGCCAACGGAAACGACCGAGCTTTGGCGACGTATGCCACCTTTGCCAATCCAAGCAGCGACAGGTTTGATCCGGGTTGATTGTGCGGACCCTATTGAAGAAGCCGGCGTTATTGCCCTGTGTATGCGGCAGGCATTGGAGGTGGCGGGACGAACGGCTGCCCTTGTCACGCCGGACCGTGGTCTGGCCCGCCGGGTGGCGGCGGAACTAAAACGGTGGGATGTGGCGGTGGATGATTCCGCCGGACTGCCGCTTGCTGCCACACCGACTGGATCGTTTTTGCGTCTGACGGCGGAAATGCTGATCGCCGGGTTAAGCCCTATTGATCTATTGGCCACTTTGAAACATCCCCTCGCGCTCGCCGGTCGAGACCCCGGTGCCTTAAAGGCGTCGGCACGGGACATCGATCGACTGGCCCTGCGCGGCCCACGCCCGGCACCGGGATTTTTAGGCTTGGCTGCTGCCATGGGTGCTGCCCGCCATATGCCGGCGCGGGCGACTGCATTGTTGGATGATTTGACGACCCACGGCCAGTTGGCGCTGGATCTGTGCGCCGCAGGTGAGGTCTCTCTGTCGGATATTCTGGCTGCCCATATTCGATTTGCCGAATGGCTGGCGACCGACAGCGACGGCGAATGCCGTCTGTGGGCGGGAGAGGCGGGGGAAACCGCCATGACGTTCGTGGCCGATTTACTGGCCGCCGCCAATGGATTGCCCCCTATGGCTGGGCCAGGCTATGCCACATTGTTGAACAATTTGATGGCGGGGCAGGCGGTGCGGCCCGCTTTTGGCCTGCATCCCCGCCTGCATATCTGGGGCCCGTTGGAGGCGCGTCTGCAACGGGCCGATATTGTGTTGCTGGGCGGACTGAATGAAGGTACTTGGCCCGCAGGCGCTGATGCAGATGCCTGGTTAAGCCGGCCCATGTCAGCGCAACTGGGCCTGGCAGCACCGGAACGACGGATCGGTCTGGCAGCCCATGACTTTGCCCAGGTCGCCTGTGGCGGAGAGGTTATATTAACCCGTGCTGCAAAGGTTGAAGGCACACCAACGGTGCCGTCCCGTTGGTTGCTGCGGCTGGAACAGGTGCTCTCGGCCACGGGGTTGGCGCTGGACCCCCAATCACCGGCGGCTTTGCGTGCCTGGTACGAACAGCTGGATGCCGCCGGGACGCCACAGCCTATTAAGGCACCTGAATGCCGTCCGCCCGTCGCGGCCCGCCCGCGGGAGATGTCCGTGACCCAGGTGGAAACCTGGATCCGCGACCCCTATGGCATCTATGCCCGACGTATTCTGGGGCTCCGTGCCCTGAACCCCATTGCGGCTGACCCAGGCGCTGCCGACTATGGCAATGCGGTTCATCAGGCGTTGGAGCAATTTGCCAAGGTCTATCGTGACGAGATCCCCGACGGTGCCCATGATGTATTGCTGCAAATGGGGCGGACGGCGTTCGGCGAATTGCTGAACCGTCCTGGCGTGCGGGCCTTTTGGTGGCCCAGGTTTCAGCGCATTGCCACGTGGTTTTTGGCGCAAGAGGCGGTGCGCCGACCGGATATCCTGCCCCTTGTGACGGAAGCGCGTGGCCAAATGATCTTGAGCGGGCCGGGCGGAGAGTTCACCTTAAATGCTATTGCCGATCGCATCGATCGCATGGCGGATGGCAGCCTCAGTATCATCGACTACAAAACCGGCGTGGCACCCAGGGAGCGCGAATTGTTGCGCGGCGAGGCACCGCAATTACCGCTGGAGGCTGCGATTGCGCTATCAGGCGGATTTGCAGAAGTTCCGGCGGGTCCCGTCTCAACGTTAAGCTATTGGCGGGTTTCGGGCGGCCGAGAGGCGGGCGAGATCAGAGATATAAAGACCGACGGTAGCGAGCTGGGGCGCATAGCGGAACAGGGGTTGCTTGATCTGATTGCCGAATTCGATAACCCGGAAACGCCCTATCGCTCCCGCCCCCGCCCCGGCATCGCGCCGCGCTTCTCCGACTATGATCATCTGGCCCGGATCAAGGAATGGTCCGCCGGTGGGCCGGGGGATTTTTAGGTCATGCGGGCCACAGACCATCAACGCCTGGCAGCGGATCCCGGTGCCTCCGTCTGGGTTACGGCGTCGGCCGGGACCGGCAAGACCCATGTTCTGACCGATCGGGTGTTGCGTCTGTTGTTACAGGATTGCCCGCCCGAACGTATCTTGTGCCTGACATTCACCAAGGCGGCTGCCGCCGAAATGGCGAACCGCCTGCACAGTCGCCTCGGCGCTTGGGCGGTTGCCGACGATGACATCCTGGACCGGGAGCTGGTCGATCTGACCGGTTTGTCCTTTGATGTTGAGGGCATGAACCTGGCCCGGCGTTTGTTTGCCCGTGTCCTTGATACCCCTGGCGGCCTGAAAGTGCAGACGATCCATTCATTTTGCGAGGCGTTGTTGCGTCGCTTTCCCCTGGAGGCGCGCCTGGCACCCCATTTCCAGGTTATGGAGGAACGCCAGGCATCTGAAGTTTTGCGCTCTGCATTGGACCAGGTGCTGGAACAGGATGCAGACGACCCCAACCCATTGGTTGCGCGTCTGACAGCGTTGGTGGATCAGGAAACTTTCACGAATTTGATGGCCAACCTGTCATCGGACCGCGGCCGTCTGCAACGGTTGTTAGAGCGTGATGGCGGTATCGACGGGTTGTTGGGCGATGTGCGCCGGGCCTTGGGCCTAGATGGGGATGCGGATGAAGCTTCCATTTTGGATGAAGCCGTTGCGGACGAGAATTTCGACGGCCCGGCATTGATCCAAGTTGCTGACTTGATGCTGGCAGGGGGCAAGACTGAAAGCCGTCACGGCCAGGCGATTGCTGATTGGTTAGCGGCACCTGACAATAGAGTAGCTGGCTTTGATGCCTATTTGGCAGGCTATTTTACCAAGGACGGGCAAGGCAGCCCCTATGCCAAACCGCTGACGAAAAAGACGTTAGAGGCAATGCCGGCGGCATTGGACATCCTGGGCGATGAATGCCTGCGTCTGGAAGATGTCCGCCAAAGGCGGAACGCCACCCGGGTTGCCGACGCCACTGAATTGCTGTTGCGCCTTGGGGATCGCCTGATCGCCGCCTACGGGTTGGAGAAACAACGCCTTGCCTTGCTGGACTATGACGACCTGGTTTTACGCGCCGGCCATTTGTTATCCAAAGGCACCTCGACGGAATGGGTGT
>JAPKBD010000237.1 GCA_028824965.1 Alphaproteobacteria bacterium
AGGGATGGAATACACCTTAACCTACCGTCCAATTTTCCGGGACCACCTCAGTCTTTGGTAATGACCATTTGATTACGCCCGTATTGGCCCAGGCCCGCCTGGATCGCCATGGGGATCACCAGGGCCGTATCGTTCATGGAGCCCACGGCCTGATAGCCAAGATTGCGGATATACTGGGACAGCTGGGCCACCGTCGCAGCCTCCCCCGAATACCCCATGCCCACCGCAGCACCTGCCAGGGCGGAGGGGTAGGCGTTCACCAAGTCATAGTCCATGCCGTGGCCCATCACGATGACGTTGGTTAAGCCGTCAGGCAGATCATTCGGTTTGGGATCGAAACTGCGGAGCTCTGTTCGCGTGGCATAAAGCCAACGGGGATCAAGGGCCGTAACGCCTGCCATATTTGCCCCGAACAGGCGCGCCACCCGTTTAATCTCCGCTGCCATGGCGACCGGATCATCAACCACAAATTTCTGTTCGGCGGGGGGATAGCGCGGCTCCTGCGGATCTTGAAAACCTTCACGCAGGCCGTTGTCCTTGTTCCGATCCGCATAATCATCCGCCACTGCCCAGGACGCATTGCGCAAGGCATAGTCCTTTTGCGTAAAACCATCCACCTTCCGGGTAGCAGGCCTGTCCGCGTGGGAGCGAAAAAATGCCAACGCCTCCCTGGACTGCACATCAGCGTCCCAAAAGGAGCGGGAGAACATATCGTTGCGCTGATCAAACCGCTCAAAATCAGCCCCAACCCCAAACCCCGCCGCCCGATCCGCTGCAGCGTAGTCTTCGGGTGGGCGGTTGGCTGGGTAATGGTTGTGTCGATCTGTCATTACTTAGGTTAGGCCTCAACGCTAAACGATGGGAAAACCTAACAGGAATTGGGCCCGAGCAGAAGACATCCCTGAAGGGCACACATTCACTGCATCATTGGTGTTATCGTAGGATTGCAAAGATGTATGAGGGATAGGAAATGGCTACGTTGGAGTATTTTTATTCGGCTCATTCCGGCTATGCTTATCTTGGTTCAGCTTGCTTCATGTCAATCGCCGAGGCGGCGAATTGTACAATTATCCACAAGCCGATGGATCTACGGCGCGTTGTCGCGGTAACGGGGCCGGGTCCGACTAATGGAATGACGCCGGGTCGGCGGGCTTATTTTTCCGGGCGTGAGATTGCCCGTTGGGCCGAAATGCGCGACGCCCCTGTAATGGACGGCATTCCCAGCTTTCATGATAACGATATTGCACTGTCCAATTGCATGCTGATCGCAGGTATTCTGCAAGGCCTCAACATCGACCTACTGGCACACCATTTGTTGCAGGCTCATTGGCGTGACGACGCCGACCTCGCAGATGCGTCTACTTTGCACCGATTGGGAGAAGAGGCGGGGTATGTACCCGAGTCGCTTCTTGAGGCCGCAACAACAGAGGAGGTTCGCTCCGTCTACGAGCAAAATACGCAAGAGGCTATCGAACGATCAGTATTCGGTTCGCCTACCTATTTCGTCGATGGTGATATGTTCTACGGCCAAGATCATTTGGAAATGGTCGCGCGCGCGATCGTACAGCCCTTTAAGGGGAATTGGCCGTGATCTTATCCAATACGGGTAGCAGATAGCTGCGGAAGTCCTCCGGGTTTTCCGACATGGGGAAGTGGCCCATATTTTCCATGACTTCGAACGAGGTTGCGTTGATGTCTGTCGCCAACTGGCGGCTTAGCTCCGGGGTGGCGGAAGTATCGTATTCTCCGGTCAGTAAATAGACCGGACATTGGGCCGTATCGATGCCTGCCGCCATGCCGTTGCGCATATCACCGTCGGTGAAATAATAATTCAGATCACCCATGAAGACGCCGGGGCCCCCTTGCATATAATGCCACAGGGTCTCCCATGCATCCGCGCTGTTGGATTGCGGCGCGATCAGACCCGCCATCAAAGCGGCGGAGACTTCACCGCCATGCACGTCGGGCCGGTGGATGGCCCGCAGGCCTTCAGGTTCCCCATCAATTTTATTTTCCGCGTTCAGGGCTGATTGGAGGCCGATCACCGCGCGTAACTCCTGGCCGTGACGCAAGGCTAGATGCAGCACCGCCCGCCCACCGATGGAACAGCCCATGATTACGGGGTTGTTCAAACCCAGGGCAGACTTCATCGCCATGACGATGTCCACATAGCCATCTGTCGTAAGCTTATAAATCTCATCCTGGAAACCGGCGGGGGGTGATGACTTGCCATGCCAAGGTAGATCGAAGACCACGACGCGGAAATGTTCGGTGATCGCTTCATCATTCAGGATCTCGCGATATTGCCGGCCATCAGCGCCCGCTGTATGAAGGCAAATCAGGGGAATGCCCCCGGCATCGCCGGCTTCTTCGAAATAGATACGGTGCGGGCGGCCCTGAAAATCCATGTTCAGATAACGCCCGATGATCGGATCGATTGTTGGTTTCGTGGCAGCTGATTTTTCCGGCCGGGGGCGGGAGAGTGAGAACAACAATTCCAACGGCAAAAGGTTTTGATAGAAGGCCACATGATCACCACCAACACTTAGATGCCCGGTACGGCGCATGGCGCTCAACGATTGAAAACCCGGGCGGGGTTCAGAGCTCACCAACGCCTGCCAGGCGGTTTCGGATGCGGTCAGCGAAAAGGTGACCTCATCAGTGGGTTGATCCTCACTGACGGCGACGCCGTCCTCGTTAAAAGTTAGGAACTGACGTTCGCCCTCACATTCCAATGCGACACAGGCGTTGGCGTAACGGCCCCGCCACGTGATGTTTGGGTGCCGCCCCGCCTGTTCAATCACTTGGGCGATCAATTGTTGAAACATGATCTTCGTCCTCTATCAATTGATCGCAGCTTAACAGTCGCCGTTCAGCATTGCATGGGGCTATTCGTTAGGCGTTTCCGTTTTTACAATACCGGCGTCGTGCAGGGCCTGAATTTCATCGGCGCTATAGCCGACCTCGGCCATGGTCTCAGCTGTCTGCTCCCCCAACAGCGGCGTTGGCCGCATGCTCGATTTTTCCGTATTGGAAAATTTCACGGTCCGCCAGCCCACTGATAATGAACCAACGTTGGGATGGTCAACGGTTGCGACCATGTCGTTTGCCAGCGTGTGCGGATCGTTTAGGAACAACTCGCTATCGCCCGATTGGGCTTCGGCAGAGGGGATGTGGCTGGCTTTCAATGCCGTGCGCAATTCATCCAGCTTCCGCGTGGCAAAGGCATTGGCCAGGGCGTGGGTGAGGGGGGTTTCATTCGGATGCTGGCCGTCTTCGACCACGTTCGCCGACCATGCAACACCGGCGATCTCACATAGGGCGCGCTGCTGTGCCTCATCATCGTCCGCAATGATATAGACCCAACCGTCTGCCAGCTGAAACAACCGATGAAAGGGGCTCAACCCATATTGCTCCTTATCGGACAGGGCACGTACGGGCCGGCCCGCGTATTTGGAGAACCAGGCAGAGCTGATCAGGGCGGCGGCATTCAATAGATTGCCATCGACCCGCTGGGCCGTGCCGTGGCGTGTTCGGACGTACAGGGCCAAGACAATGCCCATGGCCCCCATGGCACCGTTGGTATAATCGGTCGGGGCCAGCTGGGCCGGGAAGACCGGTTGATTTTCCGGACCACCCTGGGCCCACGACATGCCCATCAAAGCTTGCGCCAGGGGGTCGATGCCGGGACGTTTAGAATAAGGCCCCGTATCGCCATAGCCGGTCAAATGCGCCTCAATCATATTTGGGTCTGCCGCCAGGCCAATGCCCATACGGGCCGTGGCACCAGGGCGCAGATTGGCCAGCAAGGCATCCGAGGAAGCTGCGATGCGCTGGACCACTTCCCGACCCTCATCCGTGCTGGTGTTGATGGAGACGGATCTTTTGTTGAAGTTCAGATTATAAAAATATGTCCGCCCGATGGGCCGGGACAGATCACCGGTCAGAGGTTCCAGCTTGATTACATCAGCACCTAGATCGGCGAGCAGGCGACCACTGGTGGGCCCGGCAATCAGGTTGGTGATCTCCAGAATACGAATGCCGGACAGAGGCGGGGGCATATCATCCGTACCGCCGCCGCCCGTTTGTGGCAGGGGGGCGAGATCCACGTCTTTTGCCGCCGCCGCCCGCGGCCCCTGAATTTTGCCCGGTGTTTCGCTAAAGACAATGGGGATGCCCATTTGCACCACATCGCCCAACGCCGGGTCATCCAAGGTGGCGACCATTTTGTTGTGGATGACCTGAGGGTCTTTCATGCCGTCTTCGGTCTGCCGGGCGGGGCCAAAGGGCACGTCGGCTGCTTCGAATGCGACCAGCCATTCCGCCTGGGGCCTTTTCGCCATGGCAAGCGCGACGATGTCGCGCAATTCCGCCTCGTCCTCGGACGTTGCACCGCCCGTGCCATTCAAAAATCGTGGTTCGGCAATGATCTCGCGAATACCCATCAGATCGGCGGCAGGATTGATAAACCCTTCATGCACACAGCCCAGCTGTACCCATAGGCCATCGGCGCATTCATAAACGCTGTAGAACGGCGCACTGCCCGATGGGTGGGTTTGAAAAACATGGGGGTCCAGACGATCCGCCCTGACCTTCGGGTGATACAACAAGGCACCCGCCATCAACGATGTCTCCACCGCCCGGCCACGCCCCGTACTCTCCCGCGCCAATAGGGCTGCGGCAATTCCCAGGCCGGCCAGAACAGCGGCACCAACAGACGGAAGGGGGTGGACCAGATGCACCGGCGCGGCGCGGAAACCAGGCAGGCCACCCAACACGCCCATGCGCGCCAGAACCAATTCGTCTAAGGGGGGTTCATCCTTCAACGGTCCCAATTTACCATAGGCGGTAATGGAACAGCTGATAAGGCGGGGATTAATGGCTGCCAATGCAGCATATTCGACCAGGTTCTGCCTGGGCGATGCGGGCGCAAAATCCTCCACCAATATATCGGCACCTGCAACGAGGCTTAGAAATTTGTCGCTGTCTTGAAAATCCAGGCTCACACATTCTTTGCCCCGATCCCAAATGACGAAACCGCCGTCCCTGTGCAACGGGGCATCAGGTGCCAGCACACGAATGACCCGTGCGCCATGATCGCTTAAGAACATCGTGGAGAGTGCGGCGCTGGGCCCGGTGCTGAGATCAAGTACGGTGATCCCGTCCAAAGTGCTGGGCATATGTGGTCCTGTCGGTTGCATGATGTGGGTCGATACGGGGCGGGTTGGTGTTCGATGCGATTAGCTTATAGTCTAAGCGCCAACACCTACACAAAAAAAGAGGCTGCGGATTATGGACCTGACCACCATCGAGTATGAGAAAAAGAGCGGCATCGCCTATGTCACTTTGAACCGGCCCGACAAATTAAACGCCATGAACGCGCGGCTGCATGATGAGCTGGCCTGGATCTGGCAGGAGTTTCGCGATGATGACAGCCTGCGCGTAGCAATCTTGTCAGGTAAAGGCCGTTGCTTTTCAGCCGGCGCGGATCTGTCAGGCGGCGCGCCGACAGAGAAATTCAAATATACCGGTGAATACCCGGATATTTCGCAGACCCAGCAGGTCTACAAACCAATCATCTCTGTCATGCACAGCCATGTGGTGGGCTATGGCATGTGGATCGCCTTGGATGCCGATTATCGCATTGCCTCGGAGGATGTCTCCTTTTGGCTGCCTGAACCACAATGGGGCATCGCCACCATTCCCGCCGGTTGGTTCCCGAAAATCATGCCCTGGGCCATTGCCTCTGAATTATTGCTGTTCGCCGAACGGGTTAGTGCCAAACGGGCCTTGGATGTAGGGATGATCAACAAAATTGTGGCCCAGGATCAATTGATGGCCGAGGCTGAAAAGCACGCCCGCCGGATTGTTGAATTGAGCCCTGTTGCCGTGCAAGGCATGAAAGAGATGATGGTACGCGCCGCCGGCCTGGATTACAGCGATATCGATAACATTACCGGCGATGTTCAAAACCGCGTCATGAACTCAGAAGACCGCAAAGAAGGCGGTCGCGCCTTCGTCGAAAAGCGCCAGGCGGATTGGGGTTAGGGGAAGAAGCATTGCATTAATTTTACTAAAGTAATAACGTATGTAAAATTTAATGATGGAATGACCTATGGAACTGAAGCTGCGTAAGACCGGTAATTCCCTGGCGACGACATGGCCAAAGGAGCTTCTGAACCGCCTCAATGTCAAAGAGGGCGATAAACTTTATGCTGTTGAGACACAACACGGGGTGCTGATTACCCCTTATGATCCGGTATTCGAAAAGACCATGGAGATTGCAAAACGCGTTATGGCCCGTGATAGAGACGCGTTGAAACAGCTTGAAGACTGAATATGGATTCACTAGAAGACCCGGTATGGCTAACGGGAGATACTGTTTCAGCAATCAACGGTCAGGTCGGTGCCATTTTTGGCGGCCTGATCGATGGCGTACGCGATGAAACGCTTTTAAGTGCTGCAATTGGACGCCCCCTGAACAAATGGCACTATGATGATCCGAAGCCGGATTTATTGGCCTTGGCTGCCGCCTATTGTTTTGCGTTGATCAAGGGGCACCCGTTTCATGATGGCAATAAACGAACGGCCTATATCGCAGCCATTGTTTTTTTAGAATTGAATGGCCAATTATGCGCGCCGAAACAACTGGATATAGTTCGGACGATGAATGACGCAGCTATAAACATTATCGATGAAGATGGATTGACAGACTGGTTTCGGACTAATTGTACGGAAAATGCCTCCACCTGAAGGATCA
>JAPKBD010000238.1 GCA_028824965.1 Alphaproteobacteria bacterium
AATTAAAAATAAAATCATAATCAATAAGACAAATCATAGGTTCACTCGAGTAGAAACATGTGCAATTACACAAAAATCAAAGACAGAAAAAGCATCACATGATTTGGGATTTGGGCCTGGCGCTCTTGCGCCGTCTGGACCCTGAAACCGCCCATCGATTGACAATTCGTACCCTCAGCCTTGGCCAGAGCATGGGCCTGGGGCCAAATGTTTCGGGCGACCCTGATCCCATCCTGGCCAGCCGTCACTGGAATATTGATTTTCCCACACCTTTGGGTGTTGCTGCAGGCTTCGACAAAAACGCCGAAGTGCCCCGTAGTGCGGCGCGCATGGGTTTCAGTTTTGTTGAAATAGGCTCCGTCACACCCCAACCCCAGGCCGGCAATGAACGGCCACGGCTGTTTCGTCTGCCTGATGACCGTGGGGCAATCAACCGCAACGGCTTCAACAACGACGGCCTTGATGTTGTAACCCGGCGACTGGCTGCGTTGGATGACCGGCGCTTTATTTTGGGTGCCAATCTGGGTGCCAATAAAGACAGCGCGGATCGTATTGCCGACTATGCTGCCGGGATGGCTGCCTTGGGGCCTTTGGCGGATTATGTGGTGGTCAATGTCTCGTCTCCCAACACGCCGGGCCTGCGGGATTTGCAAACACACGAGGCCTTGTCGGCGTTGTTGGAGGGTGTGCGTCAGGCTTGCCCCACCTCAACCTCCACCCCACCCCCGGTTTTGGTGAAGATCGCGCCCGACTTTGATGACGAAGGCTTGGCCACCTTGGCCGAAGCACTGTTGGCGTTGGACGTTGACGGCGTGATCCTGGGCAACACCACCGTCGGCCTGCGCGACACCTTGAAAAGCCCTCATCGCGGCGAGATCGGCGGGTTAAGTGGCCAGCCGTTGTTTGATTTTTCCACCAGCCAATTGGCGAAATTTTATGGCCATGTGGGCGGGCGTATCCCGCTGATCGGCGTTGGTGGTATTGATAGTGCCGAAACCGCCTACACTAAAATCCGCAATGGCGCGTCGTTGATCCAGCTATACACAGGCCTGATTTATAAAGGTCCCGGCCTGGTTCCTCGCATCACCACAGGCCTGGCCGAATTGTTGCGCCGGGATGGATTTACCAATATTTCCGACGCTGTCGGTGCCGACTTATAAACAGAATAATTGGAGGTAACATCATGAAACTTTTCTATACAGCGAATTCCCCTTACGCCCGGCGGACCCGCCTGGCAGCCAGTGCTGCGCGTGGTTTTGGCGTGGCGGTAGATGACATTGATGTGGCCCCACTGGGTCTGGATAATGAAACCTTGTTGCAACATGGTCCCGGCCTGAAAGTCCCTGGATTGGTGACAGACAGTGGCGCCTGCCTTTGCGAAACCCTTGTGATCACACGCCATTTGAACGATTGCGCGGACGGTCGCCTGATGCCAAGTGGTGAGGCTGAACGCGACAAAGCAGCTGAGGTTGAGGGGATTGGGTCGCTCCTGATGGATTCCCTCTTCACCCGTTCCCGCGAAAAACGCCGGGACCCGGATGAGGCATCACCCAGCGAAATCGAAAAGGAAGCCGGGCGCGCCAACCGTTGCTACGATGTCCTGGATAAAATTTTGACCGGCCAGAACACCGATCTTCATCTTGGTAATATTGCCGTCGTCGCAGCCCTGGGCTATGCGGACGGTCGCCATCCTGACGATGAATGGCGCAAGGGCCGCGATGGCCTCGCCGCCTGGTTTGATGGGATGATGAAGCATCCATCCGTGGCGGATACGACGCCGAACTTCTAAATTGGTGAACTAAAGGAGCATAGATCATGGCGACCATTACATATCCGACCCTCATGGAAATCGACTTCGGTGCAATTAAGGTTCTGGGCGATGCCCTGAAGCGCAATGGCATCTCCCGGCCCTTGATCTGTACTGACAAAGGCATCATGGCCACGGACATATTTGATAAGGTCCGCAGTGTGCTGCCCAATGATGTGACCCCGACTGTATTCGATGGCACGCCAGGTAATCCTACGGAGGTCGCGGTGCGCGAAGCATTGGCGATGTACCGGGCAAATGACTGCGACGGCATCATCAGTTTGGGTGGTGGATCGTCCATTGATCTGGGCAAGGCCGTGGCGTTGTTGGCGACCCACGATGGCCCTATCGATGATTGGTCGGCCTTCAAAGGCGGTCGTGATCGGATCGGAGCAACACCACCTAATATCGCCATTCCCACCACGGCGGGGACGGGCAGTGAGGTTGGCGGTGGCTCTATCATCATTACGGAGGATGGCCGGAAGATTGTTATAGGTAGTCCGCATCTGATCCCAAAAATGGCAATTTGCGATCCGGAATTGACCCTTGGCCTGCCAAAAATGCTGACGGCTGCAACAGGTATGGATGCCATGGCCCATTGTATTGAGGCTTATCTGACCCCGGTCATTAATCCACCCGCCGCCGCTATCGGGCTGGATGGGTTGGAGCGCGTGGTCACCTATCTAAAGCGCGCCGTCGACGATGGCAGCGATAGAGAGGCCCGGTGGCACATGATGATGGCCGCCTCTGAGGGCTGCATGGCCTTCGCCAAAGGCCTGGGCTGCGTCCATTCTATGAGCCACGCCCTTGGTGCCAATCAGGAATTACGCCTACACCATGGTACTTTGAATGCAGTTGTGATGCCCACCGTTTTGCGTTTCAACGCGGATCATGTCGGCGACAAGTTTACGAAGCTACGCAGCGCCATGGGGCTGGCCGCCAATGCGGACATCGCCGATTGGATCACCGATTTCAACGCAACGTTGGAGTTACCGAAAAACCTGGGCGACATGGGCGTGACGGATGCCATGATCCCGGACCTGGCAACCCATTGCATGAGCGATCCCTGCCATTTCGCCAACCCGGTACAGCCCACGGTCAGCGAGTACGAACAGATGTTCGCGGATGCTTTGGCGGGCGATTAATAGCGAGAACCTAGCTGCGCGCCGCCTCGTGCGCAGCTAGTGCCGCCATGTTGACCAGATCACCAACGGAGGCACCCATGGCGGCAATTTGCACCGGCTTGGACAGACCCACCAGGATCGGTCCGATCACCGTGCCGCCGCCCAATTCCTGCAACAGTTTGGAGGAGATGTTGGCTGAATGCAGGGCCGGCATGACAAGCACGTTGGCAGGGCCCGACAGGCGGCAGAAGGGATACAGTTCCTTTAATTCCGGGTTCAGGGCGACGTCTGCCGACATCTCGCCATCATATTCGAAATCCGTGACCCGGCTGTCCATCAACGAGACCGCCTCGCGCACCCGGTCCGCCGTGGGCCAGCCTGGATTGCCAAAGTTGGAATAGGACAACATAGCGACGCGGGGTTCATGGCCAAGCCGGCGGGCAACCTCAGCCGTTTGCACGGCGATGTCCGCCATCTCCACCGATGACGGCAATTCATGTACGGTGGTGTCCGCGACAAAAACCGTTTGTCCCCGTGCCAGAACCATAGACAGGCCAAAGACCCGTTTCCCCGGCTGGGCATCAATGACCCGGCGTACATCATCATAGGCCGCTGTATAGCTGCGGGTTACGCCTGTGACCATGGCGTCTGCATCGCCCACCGCCAATAGGCAGGAGGCATAGATATTGCGGTCCTGATTGACCAGGCGCTGGCAATCCCGGTACAGATAACCGCTGCGCTGCAGGCGCTCATACAGGAAATCGGCATAGCGGTCGTTCTGTTCCCGGCTTAGCCGTGCATTGAGAATTTCCACGCCATCCAAACTCTCCATGCCGAGGCGTTCCATGGCTTCGTGGATGCGCTTTTCCCGCCCGATCAGGACGGGAGTGCCATAGCCGGATTCATAGAAACTCAACGCCGCGCGGATCACGCGTTCTTCCTCACCCTCGGCAAAGACGACGCGTTTATTTTCCGTACGCACCTGATCGAAAATCAATTGCAAAGTACCAGCCGTGGGATCAAGGCGGCGGCGCAGCTCCAGCGCATAGGCTGCCTCATCAACAATCTCCTTGCGGGCGACGCCGGTGCGGATCGCAGCCTTGGCAACGGCCATGGGGATTTCCGTCATCAGGCGTGGGTCGAACGGTGCCGGGATGATGTATTCCGGGCCATAGCGCATGCTGGCCTTGCCATAGGCCTGCGCCACCTCATCGGGCACATCCTGGCGTGCCAGTTCCGCCAGGGCCTGGGCAGCTGCGATCTTCATCTCTTCGTTGATGGAGACGGCGCGCACATCCAGGGCACCACGAAAAATATAGGGAAAGCCAAGGACATTGTTGACCTGGTTTGGGTAATCGGACCGTCCCGTCGCGACAATGGCGTCGCCGCGAATTTTGGCCACTTCTTCCGGCGTTACTTCTGGATCAGGATTGGCCATGGCAAAGATGATCGGCTTTGGCGCCATGGAGGCGACCATTGAACTGGAAATCGCACCGCGGGCGGATAGGCCAAAGACCGCGTCAGCCCCGTCCATGGCTTCATCCAACGTGCGTTTGTCAGTGACAGCGGCGTGCGCCGATTTCCACTGGTTCATACCGTCTTGACGGCCCTGATAGATCACCCCACGGGTATCGCAAACAATGACGTTTTCGTTGCGCATACCCAGGGCCTTGACCAGTTCCACACAGGCGATGCCGGCGGAACCCGCGCCATTCACCACCAACTTTGTGTCTTCCATATTCCGCCCCGTCAGATCCAGGGCATTGATCAAACCGGCGGCGGCAATAATAGCGGTGCCGTGCTGATCATCATGAAAGACGGGGATGTCCATGAGCTCCCGCAAGCGCTGTTCGATCACGAAACAATCAGGCGCCTTGATATCCTCCAAATTTATGCCGCCAAAGCCTTTGCCCAAAAAGCGCACGCAGTTGACGAATTCATCAACGTCTTCGGTGTCGATTTCCAGATCAATGGAATCCACATCGGCAAAGCGCTTGAACAATACCGCTTTGCCCTCCATCACCGGTTTGGAACCCAGGGCGCCGAGATTGCCCAGGCCTAACACGGCTGTGCCATTGGAGATCACAGCAACCAGATTACCTTTGGAGGTATAGTCATAGGCCAGATCAGGGTCTTCCGTGATCGCCAGGCAGGGTGCGGCAACGCCGGGGGAGTAGGCCAGGCTTAAATCCCGCTGGGTCGCCATGGGTTTGGTCGGCGTAACAGACAGCTTCCCCGGCCGCCCTTCCGAGTGGAAGCGCAAAGCCTCTTCATTGCGATATGTATTGTCCATTTTTTCCGCCGTCCCTCAGTTTCTTTGTGTGCCGCCGTCTGACGATACAGCAATAGCGGCTAGCTTACACAGCCCTTTCCTGTGCGCCAATAATATTGCTAAAAAGCTGCCTGTAGATAGAAGCCGCAACAGATGTAATCGAGGATGAGCATGACAGAGCAAGCGAACAAGCCCGTGGTGATGCCCCGGCCAACGGCCTGGAATAATATTGATACCCCTTCCACAGGGCCGGTCACGGCACGAACCCCCTTGGAAATTGATCTCTATACCTAGATGCGCAGTCCCTATGCTTATTTGGCCATGGACCGCTATGTCGCAATGACCCAGGATTACAATCTGAAAATTAATCTGCGTCTGATCTATCCCGTCGCCATTCGCGACGCGCAGTTTTTCCTGAAGGCACCCAACTACCGCTATCTGTAAGACCCCCATGATATGGCGCGGGAGGCAAAATTTCGCGGTATCCCCTATCGTTGGCCGGTGCCGGATCCAGTGGTCATGGACAACAAGGCGTTGAAGGTCGCGGACCATGCGGATCAGCCGCATATATTTCGCCTCTATCGCATTGGTGCCTTGTTGCAGCTGGAGCATGAGGACAAGGCCGTGGCCTGGATCCATCGCATGTTCTGCCTGATCTGGGACGGCTCCACAGATAATTGGCAGGACCTTATTTCCGGGCGTTGGACGAGGTGGGCCTGGACGGTGCCGCGATCGAGGCGCGGGCCGCAGCCGATGAAGGCAAATATCTTAACGTCATTGAAGAGAACCAGATCATCGCCCGTGCCACTGGCCATGCCGGTGTTCCCAATGCGGTCTTTCGCGGCGAGCCGTTCTGGGGCCAGGATCGCATCGAAACCCTGTTGTGGCGTCTGAAACTGAACGGCCTGACCAAGCGGCCCGGACCGTTAGCCGCACCTTTGGGTTAAGCTTCCACCGTCAACGCGATACTATTTTTGGGGCAATATCCTGCCGCCCCTATCCACGCATATATTGCGCGATTTCGGGGAAGGCTGCGGCATTGTCGATGAAGGTGAAGCTGCCCGACTGCATTTCCTTGGCTGCTGACATGAAAGCGCCCAGGGCGGTGCGGGCCAGGGCGGCGCCGACGCTGATGCGGCGGACCCCGGCATCTGAGAGTTGTTGCGTGGTCATATCGCTGCCTGCAAGACCCATGACAACATTGACCGGTTTACCCACTGACTGACAAACCGTGCGGATCGCATCCAAATTGGGCAGGCCTGGCGCATACAGTACATCTGCACCTGCAGCTTCAAACGCCTGCAGACGCCTTATGGTGTCGTCCAGATCTGGATTGCCGCGAATGAAATTTTCTGCCCGCGCGGTCAGGGTAAAGGGAAAGTCTGCCCCTCGTGCCGCCGCGACCGACGCCTCAATCCGCTCAACCGTTAGATTGAAATCATAGATAATACCGTCCGCACCGCCGGAAAAATCTTCGATAGACGCACCAACCAAACCTGTTTCTGTGGCCAGGCGGATGGTTTCCGCTG
>JAPKBD010000013.1 GCA_028824965.1 Alphaproteobacteria bacterium
CGTGCCATCGCCAATAACCTGAACCTCAATATGCCGGGGCCGCTCAAGATAACGTTCGATATAGACCGCATCATCGTTAAAGGCGGCCTTGCTTTCGGTGCGTGCAGCCGCCAATGCGCCGGCGAACTCACTCGCCTCGCGCACCAGCTTCATGCCCCGGCCACCACCGCCCGACGCCGCCTTGATCAACAGGGGATAGCCGATGTCTTTTGCCAGGGCTATCGCCTCGTCCGGGTCCGTAACTTCACCATCACTGCCCGGCACAACGGGAATGCCCAGCTTTCGCACGGTTTTTTTGGCCTCAATCTTATCGCCCATGGTGCGGATATGCTGTTCCGTGGGGCCGATAAAGGTATAGCCGTGTTCGGTGACGATATTGGCGAAATCAGCGTTTTCCGACAGGAAGCCATAGCCGGGATGAATGCCTTCGGCACCGGTAATTTCCGCTGCGGCCAATATGGCAGGGATATTGAGATAGCTTTCCATAGCGGGTGGCGGCCCGATACAGACGCTTTCATCCGCCAGGCGCACATGCATGGCGTCACTGTCGGCAGTGGAATGGACGGCCACGGTTTTGATGCCCATCTCGCGACAGGCCCGGTGCAGGCGAAGGGCGATTTCGCCCCGATTGGCGATGAGTACTTTTTCGAACATGGGCGTTATTCGATAATCATCAAAACATCGCCGTATTCGACGGGTGTGGCGTTATCAAACAGAATTTGCTGCACCACGCCGCTGTTGGGCGAGGGGATTTCGTTGAAAGTCTTCATAGCCTCGATCACCAGCACGGTTTGTCCCGCACTGACCTTGTCACCGACGTTTACAAAGGGCGCGGCATCGGGGCCGGCTGCGTGATAGGCGGTGCCAACGATGGGGGAGAGAAGCGCACCGGGATGCTTTGACAGATCCGCGTCTGCCGCTGGTGCTACGGTCGCGACGGCGGCTATGGGGGCTGCTACCGTTACGGCGGCGGCAGGGGCGACAGCGCGCACCAGGCGCATACGATCATCATCGTTTTCGATCTCAATCTCGGTCAACCCTGTTTCGTCCATAAGGGCGGCCAATTCTCGGATCAGGTCTTTATTGACCTCGTATTTCGCCATTGCGCAAAGCCTCTCTTGAATTCTAATCGTTTAACTTCGCCGCTGATGTCAGGGCGTATAGATAGCCATCAAGGCCCAGGCCACAGATCACACCCGTGGCCAGATCTGAAATATAGGAATGATGGCGGAAACTTTCCCGTTGATAGATGTTTGATAGGTGCACTTCATAGACCGGTAATTCCGCGGCCCGCAAGGCATCGGGGATCGCGATGGAGGTATGGGAATAGGCGCCGGCGTTGATGATAATCGCGGTTCTCTCACCCCGGGCCTGTTGGATCCAGGTGACCAGTTCGCCCTCATGATTGCTCTGCTGGCACTCCACCTGTGCGCCCAGCTCATCCGCCCGCGCCTGTATGGCTGCATTGACGTCAGCAAGGGTTTCGTGGCCATAGACAGCCGGCTCCCGCAGCCCCAGCATGTTGAGGTTGGGGCCATTGAGGACGAGTATATTAGCCGAACCAATTTGGGGCATTGGAATTCACCGATGACAAGGACACTATCGCCTATATACTGCCACGTTAAGGGATAGGGAAGCCAGTGACGCGGGACATTGAATAGTATATTTATCTGGACTGTTTAAATACCGCTGCCAGCTTCTGCACCGGCACTGTTATGGTTCGATTATATTTTAAGGAACGTTAGACGATGCGCGTTGTTATCAACGGTGAAAACCGCGAATTACTCTCAACCGTGACCGTTACCGCGCTGTTGGCGGATTTAGGGCTGGACGCGCGCAAAATCGCGTTGGAACATAACCTGGAAATCGTGCCCCGTTCCGCCTATGACCAGACCATGGTGGGGGACGGCGACCGCCTGGAAATCGTCCATTTCATCGGTGGCGGTGACGCGCATAACGAAGCTGAAGGCGCATCGGATGATGACAGCTGGTCTGTCGCGGGCCGGAAAATGACCTCCCGTTTGATCGTCGGCACGGGCAAATACAAAGATTATGATGAGAATCGCCGCGCGGTAGAGGCTGCCGGTGCCGAAATGGTCACCGTCGCGGTGCGCC
Organism: Alphaproteobacteria bacterium; assembly: GCA_028824965.1. GTDB lineage: Bacteria > Pseudomonadota > Alphaproteobacteria. The sequence goes on from JAPKBD010000013.1 coordinate 2,116, forward strand.
GGGTCAACGTCACGGACCCGGACAAGGAAATGCTGGTCGATCACATCGACCCCAACAAGTACATCTATCTACCGAACACAGCCGGCTGTTTCACGGGCGAAGACGCTGTCCGCACCCTGCGCCTGGCGCGCGAAGCCGGTGGCTGGGATTTGGTCAAGCTAGAGGTCCTTGGCGACAAGAAAACCCTGTACCCGAACATGCCCGAAACCCTCCGCGCGGCCGAACTGCTGGTCAAGGAGGGCTTTCAGGTCATGGTCTATTGCGCCGATGACCCGATCCAGGCAAAGGTGCTAGAAGATATCGGCTGTTGCGCCATCATGCCCCTGGGCGCGCCCATCGGCTCGGGCCTGGGCATCCAGAACCCGGTCAACATCCGCGTCATCATCGAAAACGCCAACGTCCCCGTCATCGTCGACGCGGGCGTCGGCACAGCATCGGACGCCGCCGTGGCCATGGAACTAGGCTGTGCCGCCGTATTGATGAACACAGCCATCGCAGAAGCCAAAGACCCCATCCGCATGGCCCGCGCCATGAACCACGCCGTCAAAGCCGGCCGGGACGCCTACCTTGCGGGCCGCATGCCCAAGAAGATGTACGCGGATCCGTCATCGCCATTGGCGGGACTGATTTAGGGTTCGATGGGCGGGCGACTAGGCGTCATCGCAAAACGGCTCGATAATTTCATTTGTGACCGCCAGCCCCCTGTAGGCCACAAACTCAGCTGCGGTCGCGATAAGGTGCAGCGTTAAGGGGTAGCGTCCCCTTTTCGTCGTTTAATTTGCTTAATGGTTGCTGGTATCGGCATTGCGCGATATCAAAGACCCTTCAATTTTTTGAGGCCATGGCAATTGGCAATATCTGGTCATGGCCAGCCTGAAATTCAATAGGACGGGTCAAATCCTGATTGTTGGCCGGAATTGCAAGAACGCCTCTGGGTCACACATCAGGCCCCAGGTTAATAGAAATGGCAATGTCATAAACTCATCGGGCACAGACCCGGGCGATTCCAAAAACAACTCCTCGAACCCTTCATTTCTAAGAAAAGTGCCATGGGTCAAATTCCGCAGTTGGCGCAAGCGACGTAGCCGATGGAATTCTTGCTTCTTTCCCTGGCCGCACTCATTTCCCAGTCGGCGATGCAATCCGGCAAAACAGCGCCCAATGATTGGAACCAAAGCGTCAATTAGTTCCGGCCTTCTCTCTCGAATTCTTGCCCTATAGAGGCGCTTTAATTCTTTGCCCTGAGAGAGTGACGGCAAGGATCGAGCAAGCCGGTCTTCATCGCCACCGCCGCCGAGATGCTTTCTGAGATTTGCCATTTTGTCTAAATAGGAGAAAGCAAAAGACATTCGAATGTGAATTTCCGAAGCTGTATTGACTGTCAACAAATCAGCGAAAAGCATGTGCATGGCACTCCGGGTCTGCAATTGCTTTGCGACATCAACAACGCCATCAGGCTCCTGAAAATTGCGTGGATCGATCAGAAATTTGACGATCCGATTTATGCCATCCACTGCCTCTCTCAGCATCCGCCATATATTGGCTTCGTTCATAGTTCCCATTCCGGAAAACAATGGCGAAGAAATCTCCGTGGTCCTTGGGCGCAGTGGTTCATAGAATGAACTGTAAAAACTCCGCGCGCCAAGATTAGAGGCGGCATAGAAGCCGTCGCCCTGAAAATGCCACGCAATGCCGAGACGCCTGATCGGCAGCGTAAACGCCATGGGAGAGAACCGAGTAACGGATTCTAAATAGCTCAACACCGAAAGGGGATTGATTTCAATTGCCGCAAAAGATCCTTGCCCATTTTCAGGCCGCGCAAACTGCCGCATTTGATCGAAACCGAATTCGCGGGCCAACAACATCAATCTAGTGATCCAAAGATGGGTCTGTAGGTAGTTGGCATCGACGGATACTGGCACGACATACTTGATGCCCATACGCTCGACCAAGATCGGCAGAAAGCGCTCACGAAGGCAATCAACTAAGCCCTGCCCTTCGTTGAACATGGCTTCCGTAGATGCCGAATATAAGTCGCTAAAAAGGCCGAAATTGCCGTCAATTTCAATATTGTCAGGCAGGTCGGGTCGCGCACCGCGTGTGTAGAAGTTGAAGTCCGTCGGAATTGTAGCGATTAATTCGTTGGCGACATCTCCATAGTCCCTATCCGCAACCCTAATTTGCTGATGCATTCGCAGGACGTCTGACGGGCCTGCAATTAGAACTGGGTCGTCTTCCGGAATTCGCCATTCTTCACCATCAGCAACCATGCGATAGCCGATTTCTCTTTCAATGAAGGTGTCCAATGTACCAGGCACGGCGGGGAAGCCTTGGTATCGAATATCAGGCATTACTTTTCTTATCCCTGCATAGCACCAGCCACCATGTCACGCCGTCTCTAAAACTTGCCGGGCGGCATCAGGAAGCGTGGCGCGAATGGTTGCTTTCAGATTTTCTGCCGCTGTCGCTGGATCGTCGTATGTCCATATTACCGTCAGGTGGTGGTTTGTGTCGAAATGGGGCTTCTTCGCGATGTCATCAAAGGCCGATTTTTCACAGGTGTATATAACCGGTTTGCCAAGGCCTTCTGCATAACCGGCTTCCCAGTAAGCGCCGTTGTTGGCGTGGCTCAGGTCGGCAATGAGAAACCGGCAGGATTGGATTTCAACGCGCATTCGGTCGTCAATAAGGCCGGCCTTCGGAACATCATCAAGTCTTTGGAGCTGGAAACCTGTTTCCGCGACAGCCGGGACGAAATGGGTTTGGACGAAGGGGTCAAGTCTATCATCGCGGTATTGCATCGCCATGAACGCCATATTGCCGGTTGCGGCACCGCGTTGAAGCTCTTCGATCCTTTCCCAACCCTCGAAGGAAGTCGTAGCATTCCCCCCTCCTTCACCGCTCGAGTCCCTAAATATTTCACCCAAAATTAGACCGCGTTCTTCGAGGCCTTCGAGCAAGTACTGGACCCCATGCCTGATTTTGCACCAACCGCAGCGGTTAGCGGTTAGCGCTTTGGGCTTTACCTCGATCCATTCGCCTGGCCCAGGAACATTGTCACCTATCCATCGAAGCAGGTTGTCTGCCTGCCTTGCTGGTGCCGGGAGGGATTCGGATTCAATGATGCGTTCGACATCATCCGTTTTTAGAATCGGAACACCTTGCGGCAACGATACGGGCATTCGTCTGACAAAGAAGGAAAGAATGGCTGCGGCGTCATCTTGGCCCCTCAGGTAGTGAGGCATATCTTCTTGGGCCTCAAGCGTAAGCCCATAGTCTCCGCATTGTGGGCATCTGATAAGCCGATCATCACTCAAGCTAGACGGGCCCACTTCGGCAGCAGAGTTTGCACATATCGGACAATTGATAGGTTTCATGCCGAGTGTTGCCATAGTCTATCCTCCGCCAGTTGCATTGCATACAAATTATATAACACAATCAATGGTCGCAAGAAAAAGAAATAGATGAATTTACGGTGACAGTTTATTCAACTCCGCTACCTACAGTGACAAACAAGAACCGCCTTTTCCAGGATGGAACGCCCCTAATCAATTCCCGGAAAATCCGGCGCGCGCTTTTCGCGGAAACTTGTGGTGCCTTCGGTGAAGTCTTCGGAGCGGTTGGTTTGCAGCATGATTTGGTTGGCGTCTCTGACGGACTCTTGCAGGGATTGGAAGGGTGTGTCCCAGGCTTGTTTTTTGATGTGGCGCATGGAGGTGGGGGAGCACCATTTGACCATTTCGCGGGCGTAGGCCCATGTCTCCTCCCGTAGGGTGTCGGGGGTGAAGATCTTGTTGACCAGGCCTAATTCTTTGGCCTCCTGCGCCTCTATGGTCCGGGCGGACAGCAGCAGGTCCATGGCGTTGGCGTGGCCGACGACTTGGGGCAGCAACCATGACATGCCGAATTCGGCTGCCAGGCCACGTTTTGCAAAGGCCGTTGTGAATTTGGCGTTATCAGCTGCGAAACGGACATCGCAACCCAGGGCATAGAGCAGACCCAGGCCCGCCGCTGCACCGTTTACCATGCCGATGACCGGTTTGCGCAGGCTGGGAAAATAGGCGTGCCGGGTTTGGTAATCAGCACGAATGTTCATGTTGAATTCTATGGGTGTTTTGACGATCAATTGTTCCGGCACCAAATTATCAAAACCCTGGATATCGCCGCCGGCGCAAAAGCCGCGCCCCGCACCTGTTAAAATGATCACGCGGACGTCGTTGTCTTTATCCAACTGCTGCATCACGTCATACAGCCCGATGATCATGTCATCATTCAGGGCATTCAGGCGTTCGGGCCTGTTCAAGGTTACGGTCGCGATATTGTCTTCGACGTCATAGAGCACGGTGTTGGAGGTCATGGGGTCGTTTCCAGCCTTATTTATTTTTGGGGCGTGATTGTTTGTACGTCACCAGCCCTTTGGCAACGATAACGCCGTCGGGGCTTTTCACATCCACGTCGATGACGATGATGGAGCCGCCGCGGCGGACCGTGGTCGCCTCGGCAATCATGTCCCATTTGGCGGCGGCCAGGAAGCTGACGTTCATACCTAACGTCGCGCCCAGGGTGCCCTCGGGAATGTCTTCATAGGACCAGGCGGCCGCCGTGCCGGCCTTGTCGATCAGGGCGGAGATGACGCCGCCGTGGATCATGTCATCGCCCCTGGATAGATCTTCGCGCCAGGGCAATACCATGCGGCAGAAACCGTCCTCCAGCACCTCGATCTTGGCGCCCAGCACGGCACCGAAGCCTTTGCCCAGCATGCGCTCCTGCATCATGTCCAGGCGGTCTTGTTTGCCAGTACTCATTTGCCGGTACTCATTCGGGGGTACTCATACGGTCGTTTCCTTAATCTCGTCCAGATGATGGCATCAGGGAATTAGGCGCTGGGCGTTTTTTTCTTTGGTTGAAAGCGGGGGGGACGGCACCACACACCCGATAGATCCGGGGCCAGCCAGGACATCCCGAACGAAATGACGCCGGCCAATAACATGGTGATACCCAGCCACATTGTACGATCCGCCAGCACGGCGTCGGGTGCCTCCGCGATCATGGAAAGGCTGTAGGCCCCGGCTGCAGTCAGGCCAAGGCCGCAAAGGGCACCGCCTGTTCGCCGGCCCAGGTCGTCAAAATAGATGCGCATATCATTTTTCCCATTGGTAGGTGGGCATAATGACAAATATTGAACCGAATGAAAATACCGGAAAGGCGGCACCCAAGAAAACGTGACCTAAAAATATGGCACCCTGAAAGCATTGATGGCGGTTCCAAGGAACCGCCGTCTAGGCCATCTAGGAGGTGAGGGCCTCTTCTAGGTGTGGTCGTTCGACCCATATGGGCCGCCGCCTGCTACATTAATTGCAAGCATCGTGCCAAACCGGACCGTTAAGGATTTCTGCGAAAGTGATGGTTAATGGCGCGAAGTCTGTCCCAAAACTGGACAGATGGTTAAGGGAATCTGCCGTTTTTGGTACAGGTGTCCAAAAATGTATGGTTAATTTGTGGCGGAATTCTGCCTATTTCCGGGACAGCAAATAAAACACTGAACGGGTGGGGGAGGTGAAGCCCCGGCGTTTGATGGACCAACCCGACCGGCTGATTTTGCTTTCCAAGGCTTTGAGGGAGTGGCCACGATAGCCTGCTTCCCATTTGTGGCCCCAGGGTTTGGAATGGTCAATTTGGAAACGGCGGAGAAAATTCAGCTTTTTGATGGAGAGCTTGCTCCACCCCGTAACGCCGTTCAGGTAAAGACGCCAATCAATTTGAAAGCCCATGTAGGGCACGGAAATGACCAAATAGTCGGGTGCCGCCCCATGAAACTTGGCCAGGATATCCTGCACCTGATTCCAGGGCAGATGCTCCAGGGTTTCGCAACAAAGAATGGCATCGTGGCCCGCCAACCGCGCACTCTCAATCGCCGTAAGCTCCCCCTGAATATGGGGAATGTCAGGGCGCGGGTCCTGGCTGGGCAGCACATCCATGGTCGTGACCGTAAAGCCCGCATTCGCCAGTAGGGCTGTCACGAAGCCCAGATTGGGGCCAACCTCTAATACAGTTTGAACCTTCAGACCATCGAGCAGATGCAGCTGAAACCATTGCTGACCAATGCGCTTGTCCGAATAATAGCGAAACCATTCGGCCCGGCGCGCGTCTGGGTCGTTGGGTTCGTCAAATTGTTGGTTTTCAGCCTGTAAGGTCATATGTGTAGCCATAACTAAAGGCCCTGACGTAGGCAAGAATTAAACTGTAATAATTACGCCACAAAGTTTTAAATATGGAATTATTCAGAGAATAACTTGATCCTGGTATCGGTGTTCGTAAGCTTGTACTAGTTCTATTATGATTCGTTGATAACAAAGTTCGCGTATTAGATTGGAGAGCCGTCCATGGCCAACATCCCGTTCAAGAAAGAACTGACCTTCGAACATGGTGTGGTGGATCAAATTTCGCCCCTAGTCCGGCGCGTCATTGCGCCCAATCCATCCGCCTTTACCCTGCACGGGACTGGAACCTATATCATCGGCCACGGCCAGGTTGGTGTCATTGATCCCGGCCCCGATGATCCGGCCCATATCGCCGCCATCATGAACGCGGTGAAGGGAGAGACGATCAGTCACATCATTATCACCCATACCCACCGGGACCATTCCCCAGGTGCAGCGCCTTTGAAGGCCGCGACCGGGGCCATGATTTGGGGCTGCGGCCCGCATGGTCATGGCCGTTTGGGAAAGGTCGATGCCCAAGCCGTCTCTGAGGAAGGTGCGGACACGGACTATCGCCCCGACACAATGGCCAATGATGCCGATATTCTGGATACCAAGGAATGGTCCCTGCAGGCAGTTTATACGCCGGGCCATACCTCTAACCATACCTGCTATCACCTTCGTGAGGAGAACACGCTGTTTTCCGGCGATCATGTCATGGGTTGGTCCACGACCATTGTGTCCCCCCCCGATGGCGATATGTACCGCTATATGCAAAGCCTGAAAAAATTGCTGTTGCGGTCCGATGATTATTATTGGCCCACTCACGGCCCCAGAATTGAAAACCCAAAAGCCTTTGTCGGTGAGTTGATCAAGCATCGGGAGGAGCGGGAGGAGCAAATCGCCGTTTGTTTGGCGCAAGAAGTTAGCCGCATACCGGACATGGTCAAAACGATGTACCGGGATGTGCCAGAGCATCTGCATCAGGCTGCTGCGCGCTCCGTCTTCTCGCACCTGGTTCATATGGTCGACACGGACCGGGCCAGCTGTGAAGGTGTGCCGGGCCCGGATACGATTTATCGCGCTGCATAGAGCTTTCTTTGAATAAGGGACAATGGTGATGACCACGCCGGATACGCCAAAAATTGTCGTTGAAGGCCTGTGCAAGTCATTCGATGGAGAGCTGGTATTGGATGGTGTTGATCTGTCCATCCCGGATGGCGGTTCGTTGGTTCTGTTGGGGGAATCTGGTTCCGGCAAAACACTGACCCTGAAATGCATTATGGGCCTGGTCCAGCCTGATCGTGGCTCAATCCAAATCGATGGCCAGGAAACCGTTGGCTTAACCGGGCAGGCGCGGGACCAGCTGTTGGGCCGATGCGGTATGCTGTTTCAGCAATCCGCCCTATTTGATAGCTTGCCTGTTTGGCGCAACGTTGCCTTTCGTCAAATGCAGAACAAAGAATTGTCGGCAGATCAGGCCCATGCAATGGCCGTGACGCGGTTAGGCTCGGTTGGTCTGGGCCCGGCGGTGGCGGATCTTTTGCCGTCTGAGTTATCAGGTGGTATGCAAAAGCGCGTCGGCATCGCTCGCGCCATCGCGTCCGAGCCGGAGATTATTCTGCTTGATGAACCGACCGCAGGCCTGGATCCCATCATGTCGAAAGTGATCGGCAATCTGATCATCGGCAACGTTCAGGACCTGGGTGCGACCGCGTTGTCCATCACATCCGACATCAACACCGCGATCCAGATCGCCGATCAAATCACCTTGCTACATGACGGCCAGGTTGCATGGAACGGCACGCCGGACGAGATTGCCGATACTGGCAATCCCATCGTTGAACGCTTCATCCATAAATGGAAGATGGAACGCGCCGCCTAGACTTTAGCGCTCACGCCAGTGCTTCGCGGGAGCGGCGCAGTGGCGCGGTCGCGACCGTGATTGTAATTGCGTATTTCGTTTTCGAAAACGGCTAAATCAAGCGGTTGGTAGTTTGTAGCCGGCGAACTGTTCGCGCAGGACCAGTTTCTGAATTTTGCCCGTTGCCGTATGGGGAATTTCATCCACGAAAGTGACATCGTCCGGCATCCACCACGACGCGATCTTACCTTCCATAAATTTCAGAATTTCGGGCCCTTCAACAGTGCTGCCTTCGTTGCGGATAATGATCAACAGGGGCCGTTCATCCCACTTCGGATGCGCCACGCCGATGACGGCGGCTTCTGCCACGTCTGGGTGGCCAACGGCGATGTTCTCCAGGTCGATGGAGGAGATCCACTCACCCCCCGATTTGATCACATCCTTGGACCGATCCGTGATCTGCATAAAGCCTTCCGGATCCAGGGTCGCGACATCGCCCGTGTCGAACCAATCGCCATCATCAAGAACCTCGCCGCCGTCGCCCTTGAAATAGCCGTTGGTGATCCACGGACCGCGCACCATCAGATGACCGAAGGCGACACCGTCGCGGGCCAGCTCAACGCCATCATCATCGGTGATCTTCATATCAACGCCATAGACGGCGCGTCCTTGCTTGGATTTGTATGCCAGCTTTTCGCTGTAATCCGCATCGGCCATTTTGGCTTTCATATTACCCGTCGTGCCCAGGGGGCTCATCTCGGTCATGCCCCAGGCATGGATCACCGTGACATCGTATTCGGTTTCGAACGTTTCGATCATAGAAGCAGGCGCTGCGGAGCCGCCGATTACCGTGCGGGTCATGTGAGGCAGTCTCTTGTCGTTTTGTTCCAGGTACTGCAACAGCATCAGCCACACCGTCGGTACCCCTGCAGACAGGGTGACTTTTTCGGTTTCCAGCAATTCGTAGATGGAGGCGCCATCCATGCCCATACCGGGCAGCACCAATTTGGCACCGCACATAGGTGCCGCATAGGCGATGCCCCAGGAATTGGCGTGGAACATGGGCACCACGGGCAGGATGGAATCCTGTGACGACAGGCCCAAGACGTCCTGGCTACAGCACGCAAAGGAATGCAGCAAGGTGGAGCGGTGGGAATATAAAACGCCCTTTGGGTTCCCGGTGGTGCCGGAGGTATAGCAAAGTGATGATGCGGTCCGCTCATCGAAGGTCGGCCATTCGAGGGCCCCATCCTGTGCCGCCAGCAAGTCTTCATAGCAATGCACATTCGGCAACGACGTCTCAGGCATATGCGCCCGATCCGTCATGATGACGATCGCTTCCACGGAGGTCAGTTGATCTGCAATTGTTTCGAGTAACGGTACAAAGGTCAATTCCGTGAGTAGAACCCGGTCTTCGGCATGATTGGCGATATAGACGATCTGTTCAGGAAATAACCGCGGGTTAATGGTGTGGAGAACTGCGCCGATACCGGATACACCGTAATAGCATTCCAAGTGGCGGTATCCATTCCAGGCCAGGGTTCCGACCCGATCTCCCAGCTCCATCCCCAGTGCTTTCAAGGCTTGGGCCAATTGCTTCGCGCGATGGTTGGCATCGACATAGGTATAGCGGTGGATTGGGCCTTCGACGCTGCGCGATACAATTTCAACATCACCATGGTATTGGGCGGCGAAATCAATCAGTGACGAAATCAGAAGGGGTCGATCCTGCATCAGGCCAAGCATGGTACTCTCCGGGAAATTATAGTTATGCGCTCGCCCGTTCTATATCCCGCCAGTACCGCCTTCGTCCAGTAGGGCCTTCATAATGAGGCGTAGGGCTCAGGGCTGTAGTTGGGAAAAATGGATGCCGCCGATTTGATAGTTCATAGTGCCGTCGTAAGCATAGAAATGGCCGGCCGCATTCGGTGGTGCCGAGGTCCCGGAGGCCTGAGCACCAAACACGGAGGCTCTGACAGAGCCCGCAAGGGTAGCTGCACCCCGCGTCCCGCTAATCGTCCCCGAAGCTTCGATTGCATTGTTGGCCGTGACACTGCCGGTACCGGTGAAATTCATGGTCGCACCATCAATAGTCATCTGTGTGGCTGTATTGCCGACGCCATTTGTTGTGATGGATACAGTACCCGGGCTACCAGCGGTGATGGTCAGATCAAAAGCGTAGGATCCTACAGCTGTGTAATTGGCAACCTGGCCATTGGTTTCGTGAGGACCATTGGCGACCGAGGCAATTAGGGTGCCGCTGTATCGTCCTGTCGCGGTGTAGGAGCCTGGATTTGGCGTCGTGAACCTTTCGCCGGCCACCCATGTGGCTAAGCCAATATCATGTTCCGTACTGGGGTCGGTCCCGGCGGCCCAAAAGCCCCACGTGACATAGGCGCAGGTACATATACTAACGCCTGATGGTGTGATCCCGGCTAGTGAAATGTCAGTGTTGCGGGCGACACCGATATCAGGCTCAATCGGGCTGCTTGAATCAAAGCCAATGGCCCCAAAATGACTGTCGTCTATAAAGGTGCTGTCATCCCCTTCCGAGGCGGCAAGGTCACCAAAGTCCAACGTCGTATCGGGCAGCCCATGGGAAAAGCCGGAGGGTCGCATGAGACGAAAAGCGCCATAGACCGTATTATTGGCGGCGCTGGTTTGTATGAAATTGCTTGTACCTGTGGTGTCGTGGCTATGAAAAACGTGGGTCCCAATAAAATTACCAGAGGAATCGAAATCCCGCGAAACGCCACCGACATAGGCGGACATGATCCTGGTCGATCGCATGCCGCCCAGGTCCGAAGCATTGGTCGTTGAGGATATGGCTATATTGGGGAATATCGTCGTATCTGCGTCGCGCTGACTTTCGTTGATGCCGTGACTGATAACAACATCCAGGTTGTTGACGTCTTCGCCAACAATGACCGCGTGATGCGGCCCGTCGAGGCCGAAGAAATCGCTGCCATCGGCGGCATCCAAGGTGGCGATATCTCCGTGATAGCCATAATAGTCGCCGGTCGACGAAATCAATGATGTGCCTACGCCGTGAGCTTGAAGGAACTGCTTGGAAGCTTCGTCCGTGCGAATCTCGCCGACGATTACACTAAGGGCGTGCTTTTGCGCGCTACCGGTGCCGACGATCGCAAGGTTGGTGCTTAATAACCCAGGATGGGCCCCCGTCCCGGTGGCGCCCCAATAGATCATTGTCTTGGACGTTGCCAAAGGTGCCAGGCTGCCGCCGTGAGCATAGGGGATGAGGGGTATCTTGCTACCACCCAAGGTGAAGTCATCCCTGTTTAGGTAGGTGATAACGCCGGACGTAGGAAAGGCGGCGCTGGGCGTCGGGATGCCAGCAAAAACCAGCTGCCGGTCAATTCATAGAGCAAAAAGCTTTTATCCGAAGATAATATGCCTGTGCCCGAAACAGCGCCAAAGGCCGTGGAATTGTCACCGTTTAGGGCGAAGCTACCTACGGCAGAAGGGCCTTGCAGACTGAAATCGCCCTGGGTAGAACTTGCGCTAAATCGGCCATTGCTGATGATGATATTGCTGAGGGGAAAATTCTGTGTGCTGTCGTTGTCCAGGGTACCTGTCAGGGTAGAGGTGCCCCGTTTGGCCCGACCATAAAAGCCGGTCAGGGTTAGTCCGCCACCTGATTCTTTGGCCATTTCCTGTGACGCTGTTTTAACATCGGCACTATCCTCCACCTGCGCTGTATCCCCTCCCGGTGGCGGGGGCGGGCGTTGATCCGTTGTTGCCACGGCTATTGGTTCTGCGTCAGACCCCATCGCCGCCAATTGGGTTTTTGCGACGTCTTCGTCGCCAATCGGGACATCGGCATTATCGTCCTGAGGTTGCGTGCTCTCCAGGGCGTTCATTTGGCCGGACAGTTCCTGCTCCGTCGCCTGGACAGGGGCGGAGGGGGGCTGTCCAGGCTGGGCGCTGATTTTAAATCCAGGGCGGGTGACGGCAACGGTTGCGCCGTTGCTTTCGACGGTCATCCGGTCGCCAAATATGAATGTTGCGGTTACTTTAACTGGAGTAATCTCGGCCGTTGCAATGCCGCCACGAATGCCGATTACGGATTCAGGCGTTCTTAATATCACCGCCTTGGTCTTCGAAATACGCCCACCCACCAGGCGGAACACACCCTTGGTCGCCGAGAACGCCAAAGACCCTGTTTTGGCTTTTGGGTCGTAGATGAATTCATCGACCACCACTTCAGAGTTGGGGCCGACGGTCAGGGCGGAGCCATCGAGAAAGAATAGTTGAAGTTTTCCTTTCGCATCTGTGACGACCCGTTCGTTGGCCACGATGTCGACGCCGATGCGTAGGGTTAGCGTATCTTCGTTGGGACGGGTGCTTCGTGCTTGAGGTAAAACAGCGGATGTAACGCCAACATTTTGCGCGGCTTGCACGGGCGCGAAGCCTGACGGCAGCGTGGTGACACCCATCAATACAACGCCGAGCACTGCAAATCCGGACAAGTATCGGGCAAAACTAGATGTCGCCGCAATTGATGCCTGCTGCTGTAGAGCCATCACCTTGGTCTCCTCATTCTGGATTTTACCGCCAAGAAATATTGAATGCGTCTTCGATCTCGCGCTTATCGTTGCAAGGCAAATCTCAAAATTATAGTTAACGAAAATTAGTGCAAATTGCGGTGTGCAGCAACCTGTCGCAGAAGTTTTATGTGACAATCGGCTGCAATTCGTTTTATCTGCTTGTTGTTAGGTAGGGCGTAGGGAAGAGGACGAACGACGTGGATAATGCAACACAGGTGCGGTTGATCGGGGAGGTATTCGCCCATTTAGATGCGAAAACCACAGCCCAGGCATCTGACATTATGTATCACGAAACATCGGCCTACTACTCGCCTGAACGCCTGGCCCAGGAGAAAGCAATTCTGTTTCGTAAATATCCCCTGTTAATGGGGTTGAGCGGCCAGTTGCCGGAACCGGGCGATTTCTTGACCGACGACTATTCCGGAGTGCCTATCGTCGTGGTGCGTGATCGGGGCGGCGATGTTCGGGCGTTTTTGAACGTCTGTCGCCATCGTGGTGCCCGGTTGGTTGAGGGCTGCGGCAAGGCTGGCCGTGCCTTTAGTTGCCCCTACCATGGGTGGAGCTACAGCTTGCAGGGAAAGTTGATGGGCATCCCCGATCAGGGCAGTTTCGCCGGTATCGACAAGGAAGACCGCGGCCTGGTGGAATTGCCGGCGGTCGAACGCGACGGTATGATTTGGGTGATCCCGACGCCGGGTGCCACACTGGACCCTGATGATCATCTAGCCGGCCTGGCCCCAGAATTGGCCAATTTTGGTTTGGCCGATTATCATCTCTATGAAACAAAGGTTCTGCGCCGAAGCTTCAATTGGAAGATGGTGATCGATACATTTCTAGAGCCCTATCATTTTGGCGTTCTTCATGCGGATACGGTTGGTCCTTTATTGTTTCCCAATCTGTGCCTGTTCGATGGCTTTGGTCATAATTTGCGGGAAACATTGCCCCGGCGTTCCATTGAAACACTCCGCAGTTTGCCGGAAATTGATTGGGACCTGATTACCCATACGGCTATGGTTTATGTGCTGTTTCCAAATACGGTGCTGGTCATGCAAATTGACCATGTGGAATTGTGGCGGGTCTATCCCGTTGCCGACAAAGTGGATGAATGCGTGATGTATTTAGATTTCTTAATCCCACAGCCCGTGGAAACCGAAAGTGCCAAACGCCATTGGGAGCGTAATATGGATTTGACTATTCGTACGGTGGATGAGGAAGATTTTCCCGTTAGCACAGGTATTCAATCCGGCATGGCGTCAAAGGCCCAGTCCACATTGGTTTTTGGTCGCAACGAACCGGCCCTGGCGCACTTTCAACGTTCAATCAACGAAGCCCTGGCGGCAGGATCATGAGTGCAACTATGAGCGCAAATAGCAAAAAAGCGGAAAATACGGCCCCTTCGGGCATCCAGGTTCGGCCGATCTCCGGGACCATCGGCGCGGAGATTAGCGGTGTTGATGTATCGCAGGCATTGCCGGACGAGGTTATCGCAGATATCCGTCAGGCGTTGTTGGATCATCTGGTGATCTTTATCCGGGATCAGGATATCACGCCGGCCCAGCAAGTGGCCTTTGTCTCCCGCTTTGGGGAGCCGGATATCTATCCCTTTGTAAAAGGCCTGGATGATTATCCCGAGGTAACGCCAATCCTGAAATTGCCGGATGAAACTGTCAATTTCGGCGGCATCTGGCATTCGGACACGGTCTATCAACCAACCCCCCCTATGGGGACAGTTTTGTATGCCAAAGAATTGCCGCCTGCAGGTGGCGATACACTATTTGCCAATCAATATTTGGCCTATGAAACCCTGTCGCCGCCCCTGCGGGCATTTCTTGATGGATTGACGGCTGTAAATAGTGCGGCGAAGGGCGCGTCGGCTGCAACCAGAAGCGATCGTGTCGCCAACAGTGGCACCGGTCTGGCGGCAGAGGTAATGGAGGCGGAACATCCCGTCGTTCGCACGCACCCCGAAACCGGTCGCAAGGCGCTGTATGTCAATACCGGCCATACGGTTCGTTTTAGCGGTATGACAGAGGCGGAAAGCACGCCGATTTTGGATTTTCTTTATCGCCATCAGGTCAAGCCGGAATTTAGTTGCCGCTTTGTCTGGACGCTTGGCTCTATGGTGTTTTGGGATAATCGTTGTGCGCAACATTATCCGGTCAACGATTATCACGGTCATACCCGTCTGTTACATCGGGTCACTTTGAAGGGCGATAAGCCGGTCTAGACGAGGCGTTCGGGCGGCAGAATAATTTGAACGCGGGTGCCGACGCCCAGTTCGCTGGTGATTTTCAATTCTCCATCGTGGGCTTCCGTCAATTGTTTCGCCAACGACAGGCCAAGTCCCGTGCCCTCGTATCGGCGGGATAGGGAACTATCAATCTGCCCAAAAGTTTCCAGCGCCTTGGGGATATCTTCGGGTTTCATTCCGATGCCTGTATCCCGCACCATCACCTTCATGCTGCCAGTTTCATCAATTCTGGCACCGGCAATGATTTCACCACCCGGTTCGGTGAATTTAATTGCGTTGGACAGCAGGTTAATGAGGATCTGCTTCATGCGTCGGACATCCAGGATGATCTGCGGCAGGTCGTCGGCGATATCCAGAGTGATTTTGATTTGCGCTGCCGCTGCCCTTTCGCGCACCAGAGGCAAGCAGGAATTGATGACATCGCCAATTGCGGCTTCAGACTCCTCCAACTCATCCTGGCCTTCTTCTATTCTGGATAGATCCAGGATGTCATTGATAATCGCCAACAAATGCTGGCCGCTGGCATGAATATCAGTCGCATATTCGTTGTAATGCGGATCGCCCAAGGGCCCGAACAATTCCTGTTCAATGATCTCTGAAAAGCCCGAGATGGCGTTGAGTGGTGTACGCAGTTCATGGCTCATATTCGCCAGAAACATGGACTTGGCCCGATTGGCCTGTTCCGCCTGTTCCTTCGCCGCACGCAGTTCGGCCTCTACGCGTTTCAGGTTGGTGATATCGTTGGAGACAACAAACCGCTCACCGGTTTCCAAAACTTGAACAATGACACGCAACCAGTCACCGTTGTCCAATTCCAGATCGACCGGGCCTTCCGGGTGATGAAATTGTTGGAGGCGGCTTTTGATGAAGACTTCTCCCTTTTCTTCCGTTTTTCTGAATTGTCCACTTGTCAATATTGGATCTGACGATTTCCTCAAACGTGATGCCGGGAACAATCCAATCACGATCTGGAGAATTTAATTTGCGAAATGCGTTATTGCAAAAGATCAAGCGGTCCTGGTCATCAAACAAGGCGATGGTTTCATCGAGACGATCCATAGCCGTTGCAATGCGTTCACCCTCTGAAACGACCTGCTGTCGTTGTTCCAGCTCTTCTGTGATGTCGGATGAGACCCCACGATAGCCTCGAAAATTTCCGTCTGTATCAAAAAAGGGCGCGGCCGATGCTTTGATCCACCGCTCTTCGCCACTTTCCAAAATGGGCCGAGAAACAACGTCATTGAAGGGCCGTCGCTTATCGAGGCATTTTTGATGTTGCCAGGCGCCATTGGTATCTGCCCATTCGGCGATCAGGTCCAAGCGGCTGTGCCCATACCTTGTTTCCGCCTTGATGCCGTAGATCCGTTCATAATTGCCCGAAAACCAAGTGTAATTATAGTTCTCGTCCATTTCCCAGAACCAATCTGACCCGGCGCTGGCGAAATCAGTAAGGCGGCCCTCGCTTTCTTCCAGCGCCACAACGACCGCTTCGCGGGGCGGTGAATGACGAAAGGCCAGCATCAGGCCGTCTTTGCCGACCGGACGTTGATCGCAGCGGAGATGGCCACCGTCAGCGGCTGTATATTCGTAGGTTTTTTCTTCGCGGCGGTTCAGTTTCGCGAGCAGTTCCGGCACCGTGATTTGCATGCCCGCCACTTCGAAATCCCGACGGTCATGGCAAAATTTTACGATTTCAGAAAATTCGGCTTTTGTGCCAAGTAACTTCGGTGGGATTTCCAAGATCGCTTTGAATCTACTGTTCGATGTCAGAATGCGCAGGTCGCCATCTAGGATGATCAGGCCAATTTCCAGCCCTTCAAAGCCATCCCCCAAGATATCTAAATTAGTATTGTCCGACACGTATCTAACCGCACATTCGTTAACGCAAAGCAGCACTTGCCGCATAGACTATCCAGCCAATTGCTTAACATTTTTACCACAAATTGGTAGAAAGCACCCGGCCCTAACGCAATTTAAAAATTCTCACCTGGAAAACGGCGTAGGCGTAACAACCAACCCAGCCCCAACAGCGTGAAGGCCGGCCGCACGATGTAAGGTGTTGCAGCCATTTAACCGGCCTATCCCAAAAGTTGATCTGCTAAAGCGCTTAGGTCCGCTACATGAAGGGTGGGTTGATGCCTATTGGCGGGATCGGCCGGATTACCGCTGGCCACCTGGATCGAACGCAGACCCGCACCCGTTGCACCTGCGATATCCGTCTCCGCCGTATCGCCGACCATGGCGACATTTTCCCGGCCCAGGCCCAGACGTACCAGGGCGTGGTCAAAAATCAGCTTGTTTGGTTTACCGACAGAAAAGGCGGTCTGTCCGCTGGCAGCCTCCAAAAAGGCAACGACGGCACCTGCTTCGGGCTCCACACCGTCTGCGACGGGTAGCATGTTATCAGGATTGGTCGCAATAAGACGCGCCCCGTTGTGCAAGTGCCCAACGGCTGTGGCCAAGGTGGATAGGGGCATATCCAGGTCGATGCCGGCAACGACGAATTCCGGCTGTGTGCTTACAACGGCGCCAACGGCCGCTAATTCCTGTGCCAGGACAGCACTGCCGGCAATGAAAACCGTTGGCGCTGTGCGTTGGGCCGAAAGATAGTGCGCTGTTGCCCAGCCTGCGGTGATGATGCGGTCAGGGCTCAGCGCAATACCTTGTGCTGCCAACTTGGCGCTGTATTGATCAGCGGATGCGCGGGCATTATTGGTCAGGGCGACCAGTTTGATGCCGCCGGCCTGCAACGCCGCCATGGCGTCCGCCGCACCGGGGATTGGTGCCTCTCCACGATAGAGGACGCCGTCCATATCCAGGATCAGGCCGGTGATACCCTCCAAACCTTTACTGATCTGCTGTTGCTGTACCAATTCTTCAAAGGGCGGCAGAGGTTCGCGCCAATGGGCGTTTTGGCTGCGCACGGGCACGGCGAGCGAAATGGTATCCCGGCCATGGGTCTGCCAGCGGATTTCGTGGTCAACTTCGATGGTTGCCCAGGCACCTGCTGCCTCACCTTCTGTGGTGAAACTTTCGCACAGGGATTGGATCGTCAGGTACGGCACACCGTCGATTAGACTGACATTGTTCCAATGCACATGGCCCGCGACGCACAAAATAACATTGCCCGCTTGGCGGATCAGAGCCTGGATCTCACGGGCATGGGGCAGGCCGCCGAATTGCTGATTGCTGTCGAAGTAATAATTGCTGTGCAGGGCACCGCCGTCCAAGGGCACATGGCTGAAAATTATCGCCGGCAAATTTGTTGCCGCCAGATCCGCCCTCAGCCAGGCCATATCAGCGATGTTTGGTGCGAATCCCTGGGGCCGGTGGAGTTTTGTGTCCATTTGCCAAAAGACCAAATGCCGGCCCGCCACATCGACGCTGTGATGATCCATGCTTTGGCCCAGGATGCGGGCATTGTCGGCGATGGAAAGGTGCACCTGATCGTGGTTGCCCAGGATATGATGATGCGGGCTGGGCAAATCCGTGAAGTGGGCTGCGACCTCACCCAGCTGATCTGCATCCGCCGAGGCGTCAACATCAGAGATGCGGTCGCCTAGCTCAGCAATGAAATGCGGTTGATAGGTCTGACAAAATGCGGAAAATTCTGCCAACAAAGGCAGGGCGGCTGACCCCATTTTGGTTTTTTGATTTGGTCCGTTGTGAATATCCGTGACGATGGCCAGCTTTAATGTTTCAGGTGATGAAGCTGGTGATGTCCAAGATGATGACTGGGGCATGATACTCAACCTTGTTGCAAATTCAGTCGGTCCAGCAGCCCCTGCAGGATATAGGCCGCCGCCAGCTTATCCACCACCAGGGCGCGGGTCTTGCGGGTGCTGTCCATTTCGTCCACCAACATGCGCTGGACGGCGGCTGTGGACAGACGCTCATCCTGAAAAACAATGGGTATGTCCTGTTGCCCAAGCACATTTTGCGCGAACGCACGTGTGGACTGGCATCTGGGGCCCTCGCTGCCATCCATATTAAGCGGCAGGCCCAGGACCAGCGCGCCCACCTTGTGCTCTTCCACCAGGGCGAACAGACGTTCCGCATCGATGGTGAACTTTTTCCGCCGTATGGTTTCAAGTGGTGTGGCAATGGCCCAGGTAGTGTCGGAAAGGGCCAGGCCAATGGTTTTGCTGCCAAGATCCAGGCCTAGCAATCTTTGTGGTATGGATACGGCGCTGCGTAGCGCCTCGGGCTTGATCGTGGGCATATCGAATGTTAGCTTCCGTGCGCCTCCAGGATACGAACCTGGTGCGCATTTTCATGATTTTCTACAGACCGGAAAGGTCGCACATGTCGGTCGATAAAGCCACGGTTGCACGCATCGCCCATTTAGCCCGCATTGGCGTGGGGGAGGACGAGTTGGAGCCCCTCGCGTCAGAGCTGTCGGGTATCCTGAATTGGATCGAACAGTTGAATGAGGTGGATACGGACGCCGTACCCCCCATGGCATCGGTCCATGATGAAGCATTGCGCTGGCGTGCGGACGTCATCAACGACGGCGGCAAACAGGCCGATGTGGTCGCGAATGCCCCTGACGGCGACCAAAATAATGATGGCGCGTTCTTCACCGTGCCGAAAGTGATTGAGTAATGGCTGATCTAACTGAAATCGGTATTGCCGAGGCCCGCGATCTCCTCGCCAAGGGTGAAATCTCGTCAGTAGATCTGACCGCAGCACACAGTGCGGCTACGGCTGCGGCGCAACCCCTGAATGCCATGGTCACGGAAACCCCTGAATTGGCGAAAGAAATGGCCGCGGCCTCTGATGCGCGGCGATCCCAAGCTGATGGGGGAGAGGTCGGCGCGCTTGAAGGCATTCCCCTGGCCATCAAGGATTTGTTTTGCACCAATGGTATTCTGACCACTGCCGGAAGCCATATCCTCGATGGTTTCAAACCAGCCTACGAAAGTACCATCACGGACAAGCTGTGGAACGCTGGTGCTGTAATGTTGGGCAAGACCAACCTGGATGAATTTGCCATGGGCTCGTCCAATGAAACGTCCTATCACGGCCCGGTGAATAATCCATGGCGGGTAAAAGGCGACGACCGCAATTTGGTGCCCGGCGGATCATCGGGTGGCTCCGCCGCTGCCGTAGCGGGACGCTTTGCCATGGGGGCAACGGCAACTGATACAGGCGGCTCGATCCGTCAACCGGCTGCCTTTACGGGTACCGTCGGGTGCAAGCCTACCTATGGGCGCTGTTCCCGTTGGGGTGTGGTGGCTTTTGCCTCGTCCCTGGATCAGGCCGGGCCTATTACGCGATCTGTCCGTGACAATGCCATCATGTTGGGGGCCATGGCGGGTTACGATCCGAAAGACTCGACATCGTCCCAACACGACGTGCCGGATTTCGAGGCTGCTTTAACAGGCGATGTCCGTGGTCTGAAAATTGGCGTGCCAAAGGAATATGTCCTCGACGGTATGCCGGGCGAGATTGAGGCCTTGTGGCAACAGGGGATCGGCTGGCTGAAAGATGCCGGGGCGGAGATCGTAGATATATCCTTGCCCCACACGAAATACGCCTTGCCGGCCTATTACATCATTGCACCGGCTGAAGCATCGTCGAACCTGGCGCGCTATGACGGTGTGCGCTTTGGCCTTCGGGTGGAGGGCAAGGACCTGACGGAGATGTATGAGAACACCCGCGCGGCCGGTTTCGGGGCGGAGGTGCGACGCCGGGTCTTGATCGGCACCTATGTTTTGTCGGCCGGCTATTATGATGCCTACTACCTGAAGGCACAGAAAGTTCGCCGCCTGATCACGCAGGATTTTCGGGATGCGTACGAGACCGTGGACGCCATATTGACGCCGTCCGCGCCATCGGCTGCCTTCGCCATTGGCGAAAAGTCCGACGATCCGATCTCGATGTACCTCAACGATGTCTTCACGGTGCCTGCCAACCTGGCGGGCCATCCCGGCATCTCGGTCCCCGCCGGTCTGTCGAAAGAAGGTTTGCCCCTGGGCCTGCAAGTCCTCGCGCCGGCCTTTGATGAAGAGACCATGTACCGGATCGCAGGTGTGTTGGAGGCGGCTGCCGGCTTCACCGCCGAACCCGAAAAATGGTGGAGGAGTGGATCATGAGTAATTTGATAGAAGGTGCCACGGGGCAATGGGAAGTGGTTATCGGCTTGGAAGTCCACGCTCAGGTGACATCCCAAGCAAAGCTGTTTTCCGGTGCGGCAACGGCATTTGGTGCTGAGGCGAACAGCCAGGTCAGCTTGGTTGATGCAGGCATGCCGGGCATGTTGCCCGTGATCAATGAGGTCGCGATCGAACAGGCGGTGCGCAGCGGCCTGGGCCTGAATGCCAAGATCAACACCTATTCGGTGTTCGATCGGAAAAACTATTTTTATGCGGATTTGCCCCAGGGCTATCAGATCTCGCAATACCTCCAACCCATAGTGGGCGAAGGGGTGGTCACTGTTAATCTGGAAGACGGCAGCAGCCGGGATATTGGCGTTGAACGCCTGCATCTGGAACAGGATGCCGGCAAGTCGATCCATGATCGTCATCCAACGAAAACCTATATTGACCTGAACCGGTCGGGCGTAGCGTTGATGGAGATCGTCTCCAAACCGGACATGCGCTCCGCCGAAGAAGCCGGTGCTTATGTGCGCAAAGTGCGGGCTATTTTGCGTTACCTAGGCACCTGTGATGGCAATATGGAGGAAGGCTCCATGCGGGCGGATGTGAATGTCTCGGTCCGCCATCCGGGCGATGATCTGGGCACACGGGCGGAGATTAAGAACGTCAATTCCATCCGCTTCATGCAGCAGGCCATTCATTACGAGACCACGCGGCAGATCGATATATTGGAGGACGGCGGCACCATCGCTCAGGAAACCCGCCTGTTCGATGCTCAAACCGGCACCACCCGGCCCATGCGCTCCAAGGAAGAGGCGCACGATTACCGCTATTTCCCGGACCCTGATTTGCTGCCTCTTGAATTCTCGGATGAATTTGTTGAAGCCATTCGCGCCACGTTGCCTGAACTGCCCGATGACAAGAAACAACGCTATATGGCCGACCTGGGACTGTCGGAGCATGATGCTCAAGTTCTGTTAGCCGAGCGGGATATTGCCTTGTTTTTTGAAGCAGTCGCGACGGGTCGTGATGCAAAGGTCGCCGCCAACTGGGTTCAGGGTGATTTTTTCGCGTTGCTTGGCCGGGCGGAATTGGACGTGGCCGACAGCCCCATCAGTGGTGACCAACTGGGCGGTCTAATCGATCTGATTACGGATGGCACAATATCGGGAAAAATTGCCAAGGATGTCTTGGAGATGATGTTCGAAAGCGGCCAGGACGCGGGCGTCATTGTCGAGGAAAAGGGCCTGAAGCAGGTCTCTGATACGGGTGCTCTGGAAGGTGAAATCGACAAAGTGATCGCTGCGAATGGGGACAAAGTCGCCGAATTTCAGGGCGGCAAGGTCAAAGTTTTAGGTTGGTTTGTGGGACAGATAATGCAGGCCACCAAAGGTAAGGCCAATCCGCAAATGGTCAACCAGCT
The DNA here is from genome assembly GCA_028824965.1 of Alphaproteobacteria bacterium. GTDB lineage: Bacteria > Pseudomonadota > Alphaproteobacteria. Next base: position 24,523 of record JAPKBD010000013.1, read on the forward strand.
GGTACGGGAAAAGCTGAAGCCTTAGCGTTGGTATAATGGCCTGAATTTGTGGCAGCATGGATTACCGGGTCAAGCCCGGTAATGACGTATTTACTGGTATTTAACTGTTGTCCGCGCCCTCTTTGTCATTGCCGGGCTTGACCCGGTAATCCAGAGTTACGAGCGCAATCGTTCAATAATTCCAGCAATTTTCGATATTGCTGCTACCCCAACAAATTCCGTCGTTCACCGGGCAGGCGGACGGTGAGGCCGTCCAGGTCTTCGGTCATGATGATCTGGCAGCACAGGCGCGAGGTGCGGGTCAGGCCATAGACCAGATCCAGCATATCTTCCTCCTCCTCCACCGGGGGTGTCAGTTTCATGTCCCAATTGGTATCGATAATGACATGGCATGTGGAACACGCCATGTTGCCTTCGCAGGTGCCTTCCATGTCGATGCCGTTGGTCACGGCCGTGTCCATCACGGAGATGCCGATGGGGGCTTCAATATCCCAATGCTTCGTGCCGTCCGTACTTAAAAATTTAATCTGAGGCAAAGTGCGGCTCTCGATCCCTTAGGCAGCGTTGGTATGGCTGCTGTTGCGGCGGTAGATCTCTGTCCAGGCGGTGAGGAAACGGTCTATATCAGCGGAGGTGGTGGAGCGGCCCAGGCTGACTCGAATGGCGGTCATTGCTTCATCCATATCCACACCCATGGCGTCCAGCACATGCGAGGCGGAGACCTTGCCTGAAGAGCAGGCAGAGCCGGCACTGACGGCAATCCCGGCCAAATCCAAAGCCATAACCTGGGTGTCTGATCGTACGCCGGGCATAGTTACACAAGACGTGTTCGAGACGCGGGGCGCATCGCCGCCAATAACGCGGCGATCTGGTGCGATCTGGGCCAGGCGGTCTTCCATCCCCTCCCGCAGCACGGCCAATTGTTCAAATTCCGCCAAACCCTCTACTGCCAATTGGGCTGCGACGCCAAAGCCTGCGATACCGGCGACATTTTCTGTGCCCGAGCGGCGGCCCATTTCCTGGCCGCCGCCGGCCATCTGGGCCAAAATCGTGCGGTCTTCGCGCATTATTAAAGCGCCAACACCCTGGGGCCCACCAAGTTTGTGGGCCGATATGGACATCAGATCAACGCCCAAGGCCTCTATATCGATGGGAATTTTGCCTGCACCTTGGATCGCGTCGCAATGGACCAGGGCATCATATTCATGAGCTAATGCTGCAGCCTCAGCCACGGGCTGGATGACGCCGGTTTCATTGTTCGCCAGCATTAAGGAAACCAGAGCGGGACCGCCCCCAGCATCTTGATTTGCCTCCAGGGCCGCTTTCAGGGCGTCCAACTTAATGCGCCCCTGATCATCCACATCGACGATTACCGCGTCACGGTCCAGCAATAGGGCAGGGGATAGAATAGCGCCATGTTCGATGCCCGAAACGATCAGCCGGCGGGGCAGGAAACCGCGCAGGGCCAGGTTATCGGCCTCAGTCCCGCCGCCTGTAAAAGTGACATTTCGCGCTGTCGCACCAACCAGGTCAGCGATCTGTTTGCGCGCGGTATCTACCCGTTGCCGCGCCTTGCGCCCAGCCTGGTGAACAGAGGATGCATTGCCCACCGTCGACATGATTTCGGTGACAACAGCAATCACCTCCGGCCGTATCGGAGCCGTTGCGTTATAGTCCAGATAAACGTGTTCCAGCGCGGCCATGGTCAAGACGCCTGCCCAAAAACTCTAATTATTGCGTCCCGTACAGCCATCGCCGTCAACCTCATCATCGCTTTCTGTATCGTTGAATTCATCTTCGCCTACATAGTCTTTGCTGACATATGGGTTTCCGACCCGGCGTTCCAGTTCTTCCACCTGCATGGACAGGCCTTGCACCTTGTCCAGCAAGGCATCAATAACACGTTGCACCGGATCAACAATATCCGACTGTGTGCCATAGGCGGCAAAGGGAATATCCGCCGTCTCCCCCTCTGGCGCGCGACCGCGGGCGATCTTGGCGGGAATGCCGACAACGGTGGCACCTGCCGGCACATCGCGTAGGGCAACGGAATTGGCACCAACGCGGGCACCTGCACCCACTGTTATGGGGCCCAATATCTGCGCGCCGGAACCGACAATGACGTCATCGCCTAAAGTTGGGTGGCGTTTGGTTTGGCGTTGGGACGCTGTGTCCACGGATGGGGCAATGCCGCCCAAGGTCACATCGTGATACAAGGTGACGTTGTTGCCGATCTCCGCCGTCTCGCCGATCACCACGCCCAGACCATGGTCGATGAAAAAACCCGTGCCAATGGTGGCACCTGGATGAATCTCGATGCCTGTCAGCATGCGTCCGATGTGGGATATTACGCGACCCGAAAGGAAGAATTTTCGCCGCCAGAAAAATCTGGCCATGCGGTAAAAGACCACAGCGTGAAAGCCTGGATAGGCCAGAATAACTTCCAACTTGGAACGTGCTGCCGGGTCGCGGGCCATGCAGGCCGCGATGTCGTCACTCAAAATTTTGAACATCTCGCATCTCCGCGCTCAACACTTGCCCGGAAATCAATATCCCCAGGCTTGTAATGGTCGACTAGATATTAACCTAAGTGCCCTTAGTCAAATGTTCAAGGTGCGCTGGTAATAGCTAATTTTTTGTAATTTCCCGTGAATTTGGCCATATTCCTACGAAATCGGGCTAAATATTCTGCAATGACTTGCAGATTAGGGCCGGGGTGCATTATATGGCAACTCTGGAAGCTGTCGATAGCTCCCCCAGTACCCCATCAAACGGGTTGCAGCATCGGCCATTAGGAGTGCCCATAAAATGCCTGAAGTCATCTTCAACGGACCGGTCGGACGACTGGAAGGGCGCTATCACGAAAGTAAGGAAACCAACGCACCGATTGCTATCGTGTTGCACCCGCATCCACGTTTCGGCGGCACCATGAATAACAAGATTGTCTACAATCTTTATCAGGCATTTGTGGAGCGTAATTTTTCCGTCCTGCGTTTTAATTTTCGTGGCGTGGGCCGCAGCCAAGGCACCTATGACAATGGCATTGGTGAACTGTCAGACGCAGCATCAGCCCTGGATTGGCTGCAGAGTATCAACATAAATGCCAAAACCTGCTGGATCGGTGGCTATTCCTTTGGCGCCTGGATTTCCATGCAATTGCTAATGCGGCGGCCGGAAATCGCCGGCTTCATTTCTATCGCACCACCCGCTAACAACTTTGATTTCACATTCTTGGCACCTTGTCCCGCATCAGGCCTGATCGTGCACGGCAGTCGTGATGATACAGTGCCGGAGGCGGATGCCGCAGCCCTGGCCGAACGTTTGCAGGCACAGCGCGGTATCGCCATTGATTATCGGAAGATCCCCGGCGCGACGCATTTTTTTCAGGGCAAGATGGACCGGGTCAATAAGGAAGTTGCGACCTACCTGGACGCCAACCTTACGGACGACGCTGCCGCCTAAGTCGCCACAGCCGCCACAGCCGCCTAGGGGGGGGCAATCCCGTCTATGAAAGTGCTGTTGATCATTTTGATCGTGGCGGGCGGCCTGGTTTGGTGGCTGGGTGGACGGCGTGTGGCAATGCTGTTGGGTGTTCCAAAAAGCTGGACCACCAAGCGTGCCGGTATCATCTTTGCAACAATTATCATCGGGGCCGCCTTGGCCGTGACCTCCCTACCGTATTTGAAATAGCCACTGCCTTGCCGGTTTGCTGCTGTGCACGCGATAATGTAATTACATTTTGCCACAACCGCTTTTATAAAAGCGAATATGCCGTGTTATTGTGCGGCTGACAGTTCGCGTTTATTCCATTTAGTTGGTTTGCAAGAGAGGGGGGCTTTAGGTGGACGACCAAATATTGCCACAGCCACCCATGGATCTTGCGCACATCTTTCGGGACGCGCCGATGGGATTTTGCATTTTCGACCTGGAATTTTGCTACGTCTTTGTGAACGAAGCGCTGGCTGCAATTAACAACGTTCCAGTTGATGCCCATTATCATCAAACAATTTACCAGGTCGTCCCGGAGGTCGCTGTTAGGGTCGACAAGCAATTGCGCCACGTTGTTGAGACCGGTGAGAGCTTTGTCAGCGGGCATTTTGTTTCGGACCGATCCGCTTTCCATGGGGAAGCGCGCGTTTTTCAACATACATTTTCAGCGATCCGAGATGATGCGGGCAATATTTCCGGCGTAAGCTGCTTCGTCCAGGACATTACCGACAAGCATCACGCTGAGACGGAATTGGCGCAAGCCCGCGAAAGAATGGAGAGGCGGACAAAAAAGTACACCGAGGCTCTGCGAAAAAGCGAAAAGCAAATTCGTACGATCACCGATTCTCTGCCCGTCCTGATTACTTATATGAACTTAGACTGCTGTTTTGAATATGCTAACAAAACGGCTGAGGCATGGTATGGGAAGCCACTCGACAAAATCGTAGGCATGCGTGTTTCCGACTTGATGGGAGAGCCGGCGTTCGACAGATTGGAGCCCCATATTGATCGGGCGATCAGCGGCGAACGATCCTTGTTTGAAGACACTGTAACCTATCCCGATGGTAAGACCCGGAATGTCCAGATTTCGTATCTGCCGGATTTTTCGGAGAACGGCTCCGTGCGCGGATATTTCGGACTGGTTGTCGATTTGACGGCAAACAAACAGGTGGAAACCGCGCTTACCGCAGCGAATATGTATCTTTCTTCCGCCATCGAAAGTATTTCGGAAGGGTTTGTTCTATGGGATCAGGACGACAGATTTGTCATCTGCAACGACAAGTACAAGGATTTCTATCCCCAGATTAAAGATGACCTTGTCCCTGGTACCAGGTTGGCGGATCTTGCCCGCAAAGCGGTCGAACGCGGTGCCGTCAAAGGTTCAATTGAAAATGTCGAACAATGGGTAGAGCAACGCTTGGCACAGCAAGAAAGCGGTCAGGGGCTGCTGGAGCAGGAGTTAGTGGACGGCCGTTGGTTGCTGTGCAACGTCCGCAAATTGGCGGGTGGATTTACGGCCTCAATTCGCACGGATATCACGGAGCTAAAGCAGGCGGCGGATGATTTGCGCCAAGCTCAAAAGATGGAAGCGATTGGTCAATTGACCGGCGGTGTGGCTCATGATTTCAATAATTTGCTGGCCGTTATCATGGGCAACCTCGAACTTTTGGAGATGCGTATCGACGCCGACAGCAAGGCATCGGATTTTGTTGCCCGCGCGGTGACAGCCACCCAGCGTGGTTCTGATTTGACCGACCGTCTTTTGGCATTTTCGCGGAAAGAACCCCTGCAACCGGTTTCCGTCGATATAAGCGAACTTGTTAAAGATATGCAGGAATTACTGGTTCGTACCCTCGGCAATGCGATTGAGATTGAGTTATCGGTTGCCGTCCCTCTTTGGCAATGTGAAGTCGATCCTGGGCAGTTGGAAAATGCCATCTTGAACTTGTGCATCAACGCCCGGGATGCCATGCCATTTGGCGGACAGTTGACCATAGCTGCATCGAATACCCATATTGACGATGCCCTAGCCAAAAGTATGGGAGAGGCCCGGTCGGGT
>JAPKBD010000239.1 GCA_028824965.1 Alphaproteobacteria bacterium
ACCGGGATCGTGTTCTTGTCGATATGTTTTGCTTCTGCGTAGGCCACCTGGGCGTTCCTTTTTCGCTTACGATTTTTCTTTGTAGTACCCGATCACGTCGCCTTCCGTGGTGACGCCAAGGCCGTTTAGCAAACGATTGGAATAATTGAAATAGGCGCAGACCTGATTGACCTCCAATATCTCACCATCGTCACAGCCCAGCTGGTGCAAAACGTCGATATCCGACTTCGTCATCTTGCCCACATCGGCGGTCAATTTCGCGGCATAGCGCAGCAGGGCCAGCTCTTTGCCTTCGAACGCATCTTCGGGACGCCCGGCTTTTAGGGCCACAAATACTGCATCGGCGCGCGCCTCATCATCCATCAGGCGACGGGCGTTGGCAAAGTGGTGCGTCAGGCTGTATTCGCAGTCATTAAGAATGGAGGTGTAGGAGGCAATGGCCTCCAAAAACACAAAGGGCAGAACATTGTCAGGATTATGCAGGACGCTGCGGTAGAGGACCACGTGGCCTTCCATAGTATGGGGCCGCAACGAATGGGCTCGCATGACGTTGTCGACGGTGCCGCTGGGCGTCATCACCATTTCGTAAAACTCGGTCAACGGGCCTGTCGCGGCCTCGGGCGGGATCATCTTAATCCAGGCCGACATATGGTTCTCCTTGATAGATTGAAGGCAGCGTCACAATTGAGCCGTGGGATCGTGGCGAGGTCATGATCCGTTGTCAACAAGCCAGCTTGGAAGCGCTCTAGCGCATGGCGACTGGCATGCCGCCGTCAACGGCCATGACCTGACCTGATATGGAAGTGGAGGTGACGAACGTCAGGACCTGGGCTGCGATGTCTTCGATCTGTCCGACCCGGCCCAGCACGGTTTCGTCTCTGATCCTTTGGGCCAATTCGTCCGGTACACGCAACGCCATGCGGGTGTCTTCCACAAGTCCCGGGGCGACGCAATTGACCGCCACATCAGGGGCCATGGCAACGGCAAGACAGCGGGTCAGATGGATAAGACCTGCCTTGCTGGCTGAATAGGCGATGCTGCTGCTGCCCGGCGCAATGCCGCCGGTCGAGGCGATGTTTACAATATGGCCGATCCGGCCTTCATCATTTGACTTCAGCATTGTCGCAAAGGCGCGGGCCAGCAGATAAGGGCCGCGCAGATTGGTTTCAGAAATCCGATCCCAGATGTCGGCATCCAGTTGCTCAAGGTCAGGAAATGGAATGCCAATGTTCCAGGCCGCATTGTTGACCAGGATATCCAGCCCGCCCATGTCATCCCCCAGTTTTTGCACACAGGCATCAATGGATGCGGCATCGCGCTGATCCAGCTGGATTGCCGTGCCCCTGCGGCCATGGCCGGCAATCGCCTCCACTGAGGCATCCGCACCGGCGGTATGGCCCATATATGTAATTGCAACATCTGCACCGGCGCTGGCCAACAAAGTGGCAATGCCCGTGCCAATGTCACCCGATCCGCCGGTCACCAAGGCCGTACGGCCCAAAAGGGGTTGTGTGCTCATGGATTGGCTTCCTTTGCTTTTCTGGCGTTTAGTACCGGAATTTTAATGTGCGCCAGGATCGGGCGCGAAACAATCGAAGCCTTATTGCAAATTATTATGGTAAGCGTAAGGTTGGTTTGTTGTCGGCGTACTAAACTTCCCCTTTAGTGTTAAAAATCTGATGCCATGTTTCGAATTTGGGATGAGAAGAAAATTCATAGGAAAGGAGAGCGTGATGGCGTTTTACATGTGGAGTGGCGCTTATACGGCGGACGAGGTCAAGGCCATGGTTGAGACACCCCAGGATCGAGAGGTACTTGCACGCCAGGCGATTGAGTCGTTGGGTGGCAAATTGCACCACTATTTTTTCTCGTTCGGGCAGCACGATATAATTGTGATCATGGAATTTGCCGACGATGTGGATATGGCTGCACTTGCCTTGCGGGTGACCTCCAACGGCTACTTCTCCCATGGTGAAACCACCAAGCTTTTGACCTCAGCCGATGCCATGTCTGCCATGAGCCGGGCTAAGGCAGCGATGGAAAGCTAGCTGTCGGGAGCTTTCAGGCCGTCGGCCCATCGCCGGCGACGGTGGTGCGGCGCATGACCCGGCGATAGCTGTTGTCCCAGGGGCGGCCCCGATGCATTGCGGCGCGGTTGTCCCATATGACCAGATCGCCGGGCTGCCAAGTGTGGTGATGTTGCAATTGTTCCATGGTGGCCCGGTCCCGCAGATCGATCAACAGCGCATCACTTTCGGCTTTCTCCAAGCCGACAATATTTGCCACATGGGCCCCGGCATAAAGCGCCTTGCGCCCGGTGCGGGGATTTGTCTGCACCAGGGCCTGGCGTACGGGGGGCACCTCTTCTTTTTCCGCGTCCATGAATTGCGCTTCTGCATCATAGCCCATGGTGGCCCTGGAATGGGCCAGGCTGTGCATGCCGACCATGCCGTCTATGCGGCTTTGGGTTTCGCTGGATAAACCATCCCAGGCGCTGCGCTGGTCGGCAAATTCCGTGGCGCCACCTTTGGGTGGGACTTCCCTGGCATGCAGCAGAGATACCAAGGCGGGAACGCGCTTGAAAGAGCTGTCCGCATGCCACAGCTGATTGCCTAAATTATAGGACATATGCTCCCCATCAAGGGGATAGATGGAGCCATCTGGGGCAACGTTGGTGATGTCGGATATTTCATCATGGGCCACGGCGCGCGGGCGGTGGCGACGGATGGAGACTTCCAACGCCCCAAAGTGGCGAGAGAAAGCAATCTGCGCTTCTTCATCCAAATCCTGCTCCCGAAAGACCAGAACACCATATTTATCCAGGCCGTCACGGATGGGCAAAAATGCCGCCGTCTCCATTGCCCGGCTCAGATCAACGCCGGTTACCTCTGCTGCGAAACCGGCATCTGTGTTCAGGGGGGTGAAATCGATGCTCATAATATAATCCTCCTACAAACGGCCTGATATGCAATATCACCAGGCGTCGATGGCGTGCTTTCGATGGCTGCGGGGGGTGGGGGTGGGCATGGCCTTTAAAGTCTGGCTCAAAAAATGCCGGGTATCCGCTGGGTCAATTATATCATCGATTTCAAATTTCTCTGCTACTGCGATGCCGGTGTTCTGGCGCTTCAATTCTGCGGTGGCGCGGGCGTGGATATCTGCCCGGGTGGCCTCATCGGGTGCAGCAGCCAATTCCTTGCCATGAATGATATTGACCGCGCCTTCCAGGCCCATGCCGCCGAACTCCGCCGTGGGCCAGCCGACGCAAAGGGCCGGGTTAAGGCCCCGTGCCCCCATGACATAACCACCCAGACCATAAGCCTTGCGCAGAACTATGGTCATGAAGGGCACAGTTGCTGCTGATACATTCAACAACAGACGCCCGGAATGGCGTACCAATGCGGTCTTTTCAACCTCCGGCCCGACCATCAGGCCCGGGGTGTCACACAGGAACAGCATAGGAATATCATAGGCATCGCAAAGTTGGATGAAGCGGGAGGCCTTGTCGGATGCCGGGCTGTCGATGGCACCCGCTAGGAACATCGGTTGATTGGCGATGACGCCGACGGGGCGGCCTTCGATACGGATCAGGGAGGTGACGATGGCACGCCCGAATTTGGCCCGCAGTTCCAGGACCGAGTCGATGTCTGCGATGCCCGCAATCACCTTGCGCACGTTATAGGCCCGGCGTGGATTGTCGGGAATGATCTCCCGCAACGCCTCCATATCCGGTGCCTCGTACGTCTCGGTTGGTCCATTGAAATAGCCGAGATATTTTTTCGCCAACTCAATCGCATCGCCCTGGTCCTTGGCGACAATATCGATGACGCCGTTGGGTTCCTGGACTTCCACCGGGCCGATTTGTTCCGGCGTAAATGTTTCCCCCAGCGCCGCCTCCACCAACGGTGGGCCGGCCATGCCGATGTTGGCCTTTGGCGTAGCGATTAAAACATCGCACATGCCGGCCAGATTGGCGTTACCGGCAAAACAGCGCCCCGCCACGATGCCGACCACGGGTGCGTTGCCGGATAGTTTGGCGAATGCGATGAAAGTTGTCAGGTCCAGGCCCAACCCGGTCCCGGCGGATAAATCATGAGGTCGGGCACCGCCCCCTTCAAGCCAGCAGATCATGGGCAGGCGCAAATTTTCCGCGACCTCGAATATGCGATCATGTTTCTTGTGATTGATCAGGCTTTGGGTGCCTGCATAGACGGTATAATCATAGGCCATGATGGCGCAGGATTGACCGTTCACTTCGCCCGTACCCGTGACCAGGCCGTCTGCAGCACCGGACATATCATTGCGTACAGGGCGGGAGAGGCCGCCATATTCGGCGAAACTGCCAGGGTCCAAGAAGGCGTCAATTTGTTCCCGCGTTGTCCAGTGGCCGGTCTTGCGCCGCTTTGCCACCGCCTCGGGCCGCGCGGCATCCAAGTTGCCCGCATGCAGCGCACGAATTGTCTCTACGTCTTTACGCATGATATTATACTGTCCCTATTGCTTCGATAGATTACTCGATATGTCATTCGATAATGATGTGTTCTTTGGTGATGATGAAGTCGATCTCATCCTCAGTATTCAGAAAATTCGGCTCATCCTCCCGGGTGCGATCATAGGCGGCCGATTGCGCTGATTGGCGCATGGCGGCGATATCATCGAACCAGGTAATGGCACAGCCATCCCAGGCCGGTGCCTGGCCGTTCCGATAGCCGCCCAGCAGTGTGTGGCTTTGCACATAGCGACGAATAACCTCAATCTCGGCCGCGATAGGCCTGAAAGGCCGCGATCTCCATACCCCTTTTGCGGGGTACGAATTCGACGTTCTTTAGGGCACCGCTCGGAACAACACCGTCTTTGATGATGTGTTCTTGCGTTAAAATCATAGCCATTTTTGGCCGGTCAATAAAGTTTTCCTCGTCCCGCAATACGGCGTCATAGGCGGGGGTGTCTGCCATGGCGCGCAGTGCGTCGACGTCATCAACCCAAATTTCGGCAATGCCGTCATAAATCAAATCGCCCTTGCGATAGCCACCCAGCAACGCATGCGATTGATGATAGCGACGCAGTCCGGGCAGATGTTTGACCACGTCTGCATGATCCGTCCGCCAATAAGCCTGAAAATCCTCCACCGACATGCCGGGCTTCCGCTTGATACAGGTGATGGCCTTAATCATTGGGATCATGAGGGGCTCTCCTTTGATTTTTGCCAATAATGACTGCCCTGGCCGGTTCGGGCAAAAGGTTTGTTGCGCTCAAAACTGTTCGAGGTTGTTCTGGGCTGTTTGCGGCTTGATAACGGCACCTTAACCAGTTGTTGAGCATATGTGGACTTCAACACGTCAGCCGCATAAATTCAGCTCGTTTTGGGCTTAGCAGGATGGAACAATGAGTCATTCCGCCAAAAAAACGACCGGCAATGATGAAGGCCCCGCGCCTTCATTGCCTCCTGAGGCCACGGCTGCGCCCAAAATACCCGCCTATGAACGCTTGTTAAACCTGGAACAAAGCCTGGATCATTTGCCTATTGGCGTTACGGTTTACGATGCGGACTTTCGGCTTTTGACCTGGAATAGCACGGCCGTCGAAATCCTGGGCGCGCCGCCCGGACTATTGCGCAATAATATGCCCGTGACGGACCTGATCGCGCATCTTGTCACTATGGGTTTCTATGGCGTCGTCAACAGCACAGAATTAGTGGACCAGCGTCGGCGGCAATTGAGTGAAGGCGACTTAACCCGAGAGAACCAGGTCAACGATGGCCGGATCCTGGAACTTCGTGGCTCCCCCACGCCTGCAGGGGGCTATGTCTATATCTCCCAGGATGTTACGGCGCAACGACGTGCTGAGACCGCAACCAAGGAGTTGGCGGCGATTGTGGCGTCATCGGAATCCTCGATCTTGAGCCTCTCAACCGACGGCATTATCGTGTCCTGGAACCCAGGCGCGGAAAAGCTTTATGGGTACACGGCTGAAGAAGCTATCGGACAGCCTTTTCGGCTCTTGACCGGCGATAGCGCACAGGCCGAAAACCAGGACTCCGTTTGGCAGCGCGCTCTACGTGGTGAGCAGCCGGCGCAAACGATTGGGCAGCGCACCCACAAGGACGGCCATATCTTTTCCCTCTCCCTGCGCATGTCGCCGATATTTGGCGATGACGGCACGGTGGGTGGTGTTTCAGGCGTCGCACATGACATCACGGAGCAATTGCGAATTGAGCGGGCGTTGGCGGAACAGCGTGATCAGCTACAGCTTCTCAACGGGCAACAAAACCGCCTGTTTTCCATTATTGCGCATGACTTGCGGACACCTTTCAATAGCTTGCTGGGCTTCTCGGAAATTCTCAACCAGAATGCTGCGACGCTAAATCCGGCTGAAATCAGCGAATATGCCAAAATAATGCATGGCTCCGCACTTCAGGCGAACAGCTTGTTGGAAACTCTGCTGGAATGGTCGCGCCTGCAAATGGGCGGCCTGAAAAGCGTGCCGCGCCCCTTTGACGTTATGATTGCCATGGAAAAGGCTGCGGAATTCAACAAGGCCGGGGCCGCCAACAAAGAGATCACAATCGACCGCCCGGAACAGGCCCTGTCGACCGCTCTTGCTGATCCGCAAATGGTTGATACGGTGCTGCGAAATTTTCTTGCCAATGCTATCAAGTTCACGAAAACAGGCGGGGTGGATTCAATGGGTCGCTGCAACATACGATGAAATCTTGCTGACAAGAAGGAT
>JAPKBD010000014.1 GCA_028824965.1 Alphaproteobacteria bacterium
CCTTGATGTCGAGAAAGGTCGACATCTCCCCATCCGGCTGCAACACCTTGATGGTGCCGATCTGTTCGATGATAAAGCGCCGGTCATCGCCGGGCGGTGAGACAAGCAACAGCGGATGTTGCAGGCCCGAGGCCACTTCTTCCAATTTGACATCCAACGCCGATGCGGGGCCGGCGAAAGTTGCGGTCATAGCGACCGTCATGGCTGCTAAAGCTAGTTTCTTAAACATGAAGCCCTTTTCCCTCGTTCATATTGTTATTTGCTAATTTTTCTTTGAACTCTAACACTCGACTATTTCGACGATAATTTATTGCGCCATATTGTTGGCTTGTCATAACCGCATGTTGGCTTGTCATAACCGCAAGGTCAACTGGAAACTAATATCAATCAAAAGAGAAACAGCCATCGACCCGCGCTATGATTTCGGTCGGCAAGGGCCCGGCAGCTTCCGCCGCGACGCATTCGGCCAGTTCCTGGCGATTTTTGACGCCTAGCACCACTGTATCAACGCCTGCCATGCTCAAAGTATAGCGATGCCCCAACGTCGCCGCCGTCATACCTAATTCCGACGCCAAGGTACGATAAGTACCGGCCTTGTTGAAATCCCGTACTTCCCCGTGGTCAGCGGGCAATTCCCGATCAATCGCATCGGTCAGGGCACCGGCCTGAACCGCGCGGATGCCCATGACGCCGACGCCGTTGGCCTGTGCCGTTGCAATAACCTCGCGCGGGCGGGCGGGTTCATCATAGAATTTCAGGGCGCCGGGGGAATCCATGGCATTGGCGATGCACTGCACCACAGCCGGTTTGGGATCATCCCCCAGTAGATCAATAATGGCGTCCGGATGGCCAATGCCGGTCAGACCCCAGGCTCCGATCAGACCGTCTGCGACGAAACGTTCAAAACAGGGGCGCACAGTGGCGACGAAGTCACTTTGTGCGGTCATGCGGGCACCGGCGTCCGTATGCTGTTGCATCGGGTGGCCGTCAGGTGCCACGTTTGAATGAAGAAAGAAAAGATCCAGGCGTTCCACGCGCAGGCGCGCAAGGCTGTCGTGGATGGATTGCTGCAGGCGGTCTTCGATTTCATCACGGGGCGTGTTGCCCAACAGACATTTTGAGGTGACGCGAACATTGTCCGGAACCAGGCCTTCAAATGCCGCGCCAAAGACCTCCTCGGCCTCCCCCCCACCATAGCGATAAGCCAGATCGATCAGGTCAATGCCTGCATCCACAGCAGCCCGCAGGGTGGCAATGCATTCGGGACGGTCCGTTTGCCCCCACAATTGACCAAGGCCGCCGCCGCCAAGTGTTAGCCGGCTGACCGGGCCAAAAGACCCGAGGTTGCCTTTGTCCATTAATTTTGAGCCGGCAGCATTTTGCCTGGGTTCATGATGTTGGTCGGGTCAATGGCAGCCTTAATCAGGCGCATAACTTCCAACGCATCGCCATGTTCGGCCCGCATATATTTCTGTTTGCCCAGGCCGACACCATGTTCCCCAGTACACGTGCCATCCATGGCCAGGGCTCGGTTGACCAGGCGTTCGTTCAGATCCTCCGCCTCGCGCATTTCCGCCGGCACATTGGGATCCAGGACAAAAGCCAGATGGAAATTACCATCCCCCACATGGCCACACATGGGCGCGGGGATCGATGCGCCTTCCAGGTCCTTGCGAGTTTCAGCAATACATTCCGCCAGGCGCGAGATTGGCACGCAGACATCCGTGGCCCAGATCTCGCACCCAGGGCGCAGGGCCTTACAGGCATAGGCCACGTCATGGCGGGCCTGCCACAATATATTACGATCCTCTAGTTTGTCGGACCACTGGAATTCACCGGCGCCCAGATCCTCGCCGATCGCCTTGACCATGGCGATTTGTTCGGCCACGCCCGCGTCCGTCCCGTGGAATTCCAGAAACAACGTTGGTTTAACCGGATAATCCAGTTTCGAATATCTGTTGATGGCATCCATCTGCACATCATCCAGCAGTTCCATGCGGGCGATGGGTATGCCCGATTGCATCGTGTAAATCGTGGTATCGACCGCACCTTCCAAGGTATCAAAGGGGACCACGGCGGATGAGATGTTTTCCGGAATGCCATACAGTCGCACCGTAATCTCGGTGATAACCCCCAACGTCCCTTCGGAGCCGACGAACAACCGGGTCAGATCATACCCGGCAGAAGATTTGCGCGACCGCCGCGCGGTGCGGATCACCTCACCGTTGGGCAGCACCACGGTCAGGGACATTACGTTTTCCCGCATTGTGCCATAGCGTACCGCACTGGTGCCCGACGCCCTGGTTCCGGTCATACCGCCGATGGAGGCATCCGCCCCTGGATCGACGGGAAAGAACAAACCTGTGTCACGCAGATAATCGTTCAACTGTTTACGACGCACGCCCGGCTGCACCGTACAATCAAGGTCCTCAGCATGAACTTCCAACACCTGGTTCATGCCGCCCACATCAATGCAAACGCCACCCAAAGCCGCCTGGATATGCCCCTCCACCGAGGTGCCCGCCCCATAGGGGATAACCGGAACCCCGGCGGCATGGCAGATGCGCATGATGGCGGAGACCTCCTCCGTGCTGGCGGCAAAGGCAACGGCGTCCGGCGCCTCTGTCGGGTGCCAGCTTTCGTCATGGCCATGGCTGTCACGCACCGCATCGGCTGTAGAGAGGCGGTCACCCAGCAAGGCCCGCAGTTCATCGATCACACCCAGCGTCGTCTCAACGCTAGCCCGGTTCATGGCGTTCATCATCTCAACCCTTTTCGCAAATACGTGTTAGCGGCAGTATACAACAGCTTTCGCGCTTTCGATAATCACACAAAAATGTCTCAACGGTAACAGCGCTGCCCGCCGCCCATAGTCGTAATTTCGTTAAATAGTTTCTTGATTCCAGGTTTTATCAACGTGCCTAATATCGCCATTGGTTAGACATTGAGGGAGGATTAATGATGTCAAAAATTACAATTATCTATGCGTTGACGGCGAGTGTCGCTCTATCAAGTGCTGCTTGGACAACTGCGGCCTCGGCGGATGATAAATTCAACGACAAGCCATATACGGAAAAATGGGCCCCAGTGAATGAGGCAAGGACGACATGGCGGGTTCCGTTAACCGGACCACGGCGGCCATGGTTTTGAAGGCGGCCAAGCTGGTCAAGCGGGGCAAGGCTCACACCATGGGCAATGTCTATCAACAGGATGCCCCGGCCTTTGGTTCGCGCGGCTGGCGCATGACCATTCCCGGCCTGCCCACGGGCGGCCCGTTCGGTGCCCACAAGGCGGCAGCATTGGGCCATTTGGGCCACACAGCAGAATGTGCCGCTGCCGTCGCTGCTGTGTTGCAGGTTCAACCTGAATTCTGCCTTTCCTACGCCAAAGCCAAACTTTTCTATATTAAGCAGCCGGCGTAATTAGCGCTCTATTTAGACGGTCTGCGAAAGGCGGGGTTGGGCGAGTAGAGGCTATTGTGGCGCAGGCGCGACGGTGCCCGACATTCCTGCCAGGCTGCCCGGTATCAACTCGCAGCCTTGAAAGCGGCCAGGCGCGACGGGGCGCGGCAAGATCAAATTGGCCGCTAGATCTGCTGTAAAATCAAAGGGTTGATAATATTCAGGGTCGCCGATCACCAGGACGGCATTGTGGCCCAGGACCTTTGCCCGCGCCAGGGAATGGCCGAGCAGTATTTTGCCCAAACCGCCACCCCGCCAAGCCTGCCCGACGGCCAACGGCCCCAGCAGCAGGCACGGCTTATCACCATCGATAAGGACCGGCCAATAGCGGATGCTGGCACATAGAAAATTCGGTCCGCGCATAACGAAACAAAGATCCGGCAACGGCGCAACATCCAGCCGCAGGCTATAGGCGACCCGCGTTTGCAGCCGATCTGTGCCAAAGGATTGATCCAATAATTTTTCGATGTTCGGGAGGTCGCCGGGTCTTTCAGGGGTAACTTGAAACATTTTTTAAACTTCCGGATTGGCGTTCATATCAGCGCCAGGCCCGGAGCATCACCAGCCCGCTCTAATCAGAGCAAGGCACAGCGCGACCCAACCGCCCGGCGCCCGCAATATTTTGGGGGCGTCGGATGGAACGTCGTCGTCGCCATAATTGTGGTTCTACGGCGGATATATTCAGCCAATCCATCTCTGTCATGTGGTTGCTATAGCAGGGGCGGCGGGACAATGCTAGCTTCACCTCCAGAAACCGGGAAAGAAGCCCGGAAAGAAATTTTGATCGATAGGAGAACGAGTTATGGGCTTGATGGATGGCAAGGTCGCGTTGGTGACGGGTGCGGGACGGGGCATCGGCCGCGCCGTGGCGCTGAACCTGGCTGCCGCCGGCGCAAAGGTTGTGGTCAACGATTTCGGCGGCGGTCTGCACGGTGAGGCGACGGAGCAGACACCGGCAGAAGAAGTGGTGGCAGAGATTAAAGCCATGGGCGGCGACGCAGCCGCCAATGCGGGCAATGTGGCGGATGCGGATGATGCCGCCGGGTTGGTGCAAACCGCCATCGACAGTTTTGGCCAGCTGGACGCCGTCGTCAATGTGGCCGGCATTCTGCGCGATAGTTATTTCCACAAAATGGCTGCGGATGAATGGAAGGCCGTTATCGATGTGCATCTGAACGGCACCTATAATGTGGCGCGTGCTGCCATGGACATTTTTCGGGCCCAGGAAAGCGGCTCCTACGTGCATTTCACCTCCACCTCCGGTCTGGTAGGCAATGCCGGTCAGGCCAACTATGCGGCGGCGAAAATGGGTATCGTCGGTCTGTCCAGGGTCATTGCCATGGAAGGCGCGCGGTTCAACGTGCGCTCCAACTGTGTCTCGCCCTTTGCCTGGACCCGGATGATAGAGGCCATTCCCGTTACGTCGGACGAGATGGCGGATGCCTTCGAAAAATTCCGCCTGAATGCCTCAGCCGAACACATCGCCCCTGTCTGTACTTATTTAGTCAGCGATGCGGCGAAGGATGTCACCGGCAATATCTTTGGCGTGCGCGGCAACGAGATCTATCTGATGAGCCAACCCCGCCCCATTCGCACCTTGCACAAGGGCGATGGCTGGACGCCCGAAGATTTAGCCGCCACGCTGGAACCGGCCCTGCGCAATGATTTGTACGGCCTGGAAGGCAGTGGTGATTTCTTCTGCTGGGACCCCATTTGAGTTTAGTAAAGGACAGTACCTGACATGTATTTCGATCCCAAAGACGGCATGAAGCCGCCACCTTTTAAGCACACGGTTTACAATGCCCTGGTTGTTCCCCGGCCCATTGGCTGGATTTCGACCATCAGCACCGCAGGCGTTATCAACCTGGCACCATTTAGTTTCTTCAACGCCCTGTCCGGCGAACCACCCTGTGTGATGTATTGCCCGAACGGTTTCAAGCCCGGCTCGACCGAAGCCAAAGATTCCCTGACCAATGTGCAGGAGACGGGAGAGTTCGTTTACAACATGTGCACCGTCGATCTGTTGGACGCGATGAATAAAAGCTCCGCCCATGTGCCGTCATCAGTGGATGAAATGGCCGAAGCCGGGTTGGAGGCTGCAGCGTGCGAGCAAGTCAAACCACCGCGGGTAAAAAATTCACCCATCGCGCTGGAATGCAAACTGTTGCAAATCGTCGATCTGCCGGCACCGAAAAATAGCAGCCCCAATAATATGGTGGTGGGCCAGGTCGTGGGCATCCATATCGCCGACGATGTTATTGTTGATGGCAAAATTGATGCAGGCCTGGTTCAGCCCCTGGCGCGCCTGGGCTATCTGGATTACGCCAAAATTACAGCGGATAACATCTTCACCGTACCCCGGCCCGATTAGCGTTAGGACAAGGTGACCTTATGACCAGCGGCACTCACGACTATCTGGACGACCCCCGCAATGGGACGATCCTGATTTCCATTAACGGCGAAATGCATCTCCGGGATGATGCCAAGGTTTCCGTATTCGACAGCGGCTTCATGCTGGGGGATGGCGTGTGGGAAGGTATCCGCCTGCACAATGGTTGTCTGCTGTTCCTCGACGAACATATGGAGCGTCTGTATGAAGGCGCCAAGTTCATTGATATGGACATTGGGCTAAGTGCGGCGGAAATGGTGGCCAGACTTCACGCGGCCCTGGATGCTAACGGCATGACCACGGATGTGCATATCCGCCTGATGGTCACCCGGGGCATAAAGTCCACGCCCTACCAGCATCCAAAGGTAACGATCACTCCGCCCACGGTGGTGATTATTCCCGAATATAAGGTTGCAGCTGAAGGTGCCGGTTTAAATTTGGCCACGGTACATATTCGCCGCGGCGCACCGGATGTGCAGGACCCGCGCCTGAACAGCCATAGTAAGCTGAACTGCATTCAGGCCTGTATCCAGGCAGACAAGATGGGTGCTGATGAAGCCTTGATGCTGGACCCCCACGGCTTTGTCGCCACATGCAATTCCACGCACTTTTTTATTGTCCGCAAGGGGGAGGTCTGGACCTCCACAGGGCGCTATTGCCTGGCCGGCATCACCCGGGCCAATGTTCTGGATCTGTGTCGCGCCAACGGTATCGTGGCGCATGAAAAGGATTTCAGCCTGATCGATGTTTATGGTGCGGATGAAGCCTTCGTTACCGGGACGTTCGCCGGCCTGATCCCTGTGCATGACATTGACGGTCGCAGCATTTCCAACGCCAAAGGGCCGGTCACGGAACGCCTGCAGAATTTATACAAAGACCTGTGTGAACGGGAAGCGGCAAAATGACCGACGTCGTGGCCCGTATCGCCATGTGGTCGGGGCCACGCAATATCTCTACCGCCATGATGCGATCCTTTGAAAATCGGGCCGATGCCGTTGTCTGGGACGAACCGTTTTATGCCCACTATCTGGCCGAAACCGGGCTGGACCACCCTATGGCGGATCAAATCATTGCCGCCTACGAGAGCGATTGGGAAAAGGTTGCGGCGCGGGCCACCGGCCCCCTACCTGATGGCGCAACGGTGTTTTATCAAAAGCATATGACCCATCATCTGTTGCCCCACATGGACCTGGACCATCTGCACGGCTTGCGCCATGCCTTTCTGATCCGTGATCCAAGCCGGGTTTTAACCAGCTATATTGATAAACGCGCCCAAGTGACGTTGGAGGATCTGGGCCTGCCGCAACAACAACGGCTGTTCGAAGTGATACAGGCGCGCGTCGGAAAATCGCCCCCCGTCCTGGACGCCGACGATGTTCTGGCTGATCCGAAGGGGATGCTGACGGCTCTATGCAGCGCCTTGGATATCCCCTTTGACCCCGCCATGTTGTCCTGGCCTGCGGGCTTGCGGGACAGTGATGGTCTGTGGGCCGCCCATTGGTATGGCGCGGTGGTAGCCTCCAGCCATTTTGTGGTTTCCGACAGGGCCGTCAAAGAGGTCCCCGCCCACCTGACCGAATTGCTGTCCGCCGCCGAACCATACTATCAGGCCCTGCGGCCCCATCGTTTGCGCCCAACGTAGATCCGCCGTGATGCGTATATTGTTTATCCTGATGTTGCTGCTGGGTCCCATTACCGCCCTTACCGCCCTGGCAAAAACACCCAGCATCGTGGTGACCCTAAAGCCTGTGCATGCCCTTGTAGCAGGCGTTATGTCTGGTGTAGGAACGCCTCATCTGTTGGTTTCAGCCGGTGCGGACCCCCACAGCCACGCCCTGCGCCCGTCCGAGGCGCGCGCCCTGGCAAAGGCGGATGGGGTTTTCTGGATCGGTCCGACCCTTGAAGGCTATCTGCAAAAACCCTTGAACAGCCTGGCCGCAAACGCCCGCATCATCACCCTGTCCCAGGCACCCGGGCTGCGCCTGCTGCCAGCCCGCAAAGGCGGTATCTGGGGCGAACATCGCGACCATGATCACCACAACGATGACCCTCATATCTGGCTCGACCCGCGCAACGCTCAGGCTATTGTCCGTCAAACTGTTGCTGTCCTAGAGAGCATGGATCCCGACAATGGGGATGCCTACAAGCGTAATGGTGATCAAGTGATCGCGGGACTAAAGGATCTGGAGTGGGACATTCACAGGCAGCTGGCCAACGTGCGCGGCCTGCCTTACATGGTACTCCATGATGCCTTTCAATATTTTGAGGCGCGCTTTGGCTCCAACGTGATCGGTGCCATCGCTATCAACCCGGATCGCAAACCAGGTGCTCGCCGGATCAGTGCGATCCGCCAGCAATTGGCGCTGGGTCATGTGCGCTGTCTGTTTCGGGAGGCGCAATTTCCGGCCAAGTTGGTTGATACCTTAACCGAAGGTCTGTCCGTGCGCGTGGACAGCCTGGACCCCATCGGTCTGAATATTACGTCCGGGCCCGGGGCCTATCACAAATTATTGCGGCAATTGGCCGGCACCATTGAAAACTGTTTGAGCTATAGCATCGGCCCATAGAGCCAAAGAGCCATTGGGCCATAGGAGTATTTAAGATGAGCGATCAAGACCTTATCATCACACGGGTAGAGGACGGCATCGGCTATCTCACGTTCAATCGACCGGACAAAATGAATGCCTTCAACAACGAGCTGATGCAGGACGCCATAGCGGCCATGGACGGCTTTGCGGCGGATGACGATGTTCACGTGGTCATCGTCAGTGGCGCGGGACGGACATTTTCGGCCGGGTTTGATTTGCTGGCGGGTGGTGAGCGGAAGTTGGACAGCATCGACAAAGTGCGGGCGCAAATGGGCCTGCAGTTTGATTTCATCATAAAGTTCTGGGACAGCCCGAAGCCAACGATTGCCGCCGTACATGGTTACTGTCTGGCCGGTGCGTTTGAAGCCTCCCTTGCCTGCGACATCACTATCGCGGCGGAGGATGCCATTTTTGGCGAGCCGGAGGTGCGCTTTGGCACCGGTGCCGTTGCTATGTTGCTGCCCTGGATCACCGGGCCAAAGCAAGCGAAGGAGCTGATGCTGACCGGCGAAGATCGTCTTTCGGCCCAGGACGCCCTGCGTATGGGTCTGGTCAATCGCCTGGTACCAGGGGATGAACTACAGGATCGGGCCCGCGCTATGGCAACAAAGATTGCGCGCTCAGCCCCCGTCTCCGTCCGCCTGAGTAAACAGGCCATCAACCGCAGTTACGAGATTATGGGCATGCGCCAGGCGCTGCTGATGGGCCTTGATATTGATGTGGAAATCAACACGACGCCAAGCTGGGCCAAGCAGGAATTCGCCCGCATCCGCAAGGAACAAGGCGTCAAAGCTGCCATCGCCTGGCGCGACGGCCGCTTCGCCGATGGTGATTGAGGGATGCAGCTGTTACCTAAAGATCATATCGAATGTTCAATGTGATCGCAGTTGCGGAGACATCTTCGTCCGACGTACCGATATAGCGGCCATCTAAGCTGAGGTGCCAATCACGGTTGAGTTCGTATGTGACGCCCAAAATGGCCTGATAGGCAAATTCCGTCGCGTCCTTGTCCGCGATGGCCACGCCGCCGATGGTTGCGGCCGAATTCTTGATTTGGGCGACGCCCAGACCGCCGCCAACATAGGGTGCAAAGTCAGAGCCGAAACGTACATCATACAGTAGGTTGAGCATGCCTGTGCCCAGCTGGATGTCACCTGCGGTCGTCGTCGTGGTGCCGCCTGCCGTGCCGGAGTCATAGTCGGCAACGCGATAGGCGACCTCTGTTTCCAATCGGAAGTCAGAGCCGAGGTGAACGCCAAGAGCGCCTTGCAACAGATAACCGGGATCAAACGAGATGCTATAAGCCCCGCCGCCCGTGGCCGTGCCATCAAGGTCATTGGCAATATTCGCGCCGCCGCCGAAGGACATATAAAACCGCCCCCACATATCGCCACCCGTATCCTCGCCAAAGGGCCTATAGGGTTTCGCATTGGCCCCGGATTTTTGCACCTGTGCGACAGGCTGGGGCGGTGGCGTATAGCGCAAAGTCGGCGCGGGCGGTGCAATAGGCCGCATGGTCTGTGTCGGTGACATGGTCGTGGGCGCCCGATTATAACTAGGGGCTGCAAAGGGATGCCCTTCGTTGATCATGGCGCTCATGTCATACATGCCACCCTTGGTGCCCGCAGACGCTACGGTGGCCGTCAGCAGCACGCCCAACCCGGTGCCAATGAATAAAGCTCGCGCTATCATCACCTAATCTCCTCCATCAGAATCACTTAGGCGAAGAATAGCCTGTCGGGGCCCGTCATGCAGCCCGGAATATCAGGCGACGTCTTTAGCCTGTTCTGGAGCCCGCCCACGCCCCAGTTCTTTCTCTGCCGCCAGCAATGCCGCCTTCCGCTCCAGCCCCCAGCGATACCCACCCAGGCCGCCGTCACCACGGATCACCCGATGGCAGGGAATGATCAATGACACCGGGTTGGTGGCACAGCCCCGGGCCACGGCGCGCCGTGCTGTTGCTTTGCCGGAAATCTTCTCAGCCAACTCACTATAGGTTTTCGTTACACCAGGGGGGATCTGCATCAATTCCTGCCAGACCCGGCGCTGATAGGCCGTGCCCTGAACATCAAGGGGCAGGTTCGGGTGCGGGATCGCGCCTTTCAGATAATCCACGACCACAGTGACCCATTCGCCCAGAACAATTTCGTCCGCGACAATTTCCGCCAAGGGATATTCCCGCTGCAATTCGTCGATTAAATGGGCGTCATCGCCCAGGGAAAGAAAACACACACCGTGTTCCGTGGCTGCAACCATCAAGCGGCCCAGGGGCGAATTCGTAATGGCATAGCCCATGCGTGCGCCCCGGCCCCCCTTGGCATAGCTGGCGGGCGTCATGCCCAATTGGCTGTTGGAACGTTCATATAACCGGGATGGCGCGCTATAGCCCGCATCATACATGGCATCGGTGACGCTTTCCCCCTGCTTCAACCCGGCCTTTAGGCGATCAAGCCGCCGGGCATCGCCGTATTGTGCAGGCGTGACGCCCATCAGACGCTTGAACGTCCGTTGTAAATGATGCGGGCTGCCGCCGACCTTTTCGGCGATATCGGCCAGGCTTGGCCCGCCCTCAACACCTTGTTCTAATGCCTGATCAATGAAGTGGCAGATTGCCCGAACCCGAACCACATTCGCATCCCCGCTAACGCCTTCTGTCGGCCGGCAGCGCAGGCAAGGGCGAAAACCTTCCTGTTCGGCAGCTTCCGGGACGTCAAAAAATCGCACGTTGCGGCGCAAAGGCCGCCGTGAGGCGCAGGTCGGCCGACAATAAATCCCGGTGGAGGTTACGGCATAAACAAAGCGGCCATCGGCGGCATCATCGCGCACCTGAACGGCCTGCCAGCGGTTTTGATCGGTCATGGCGTTTCTTCCAATATCTGTTGTGGTGTTCATAATCGATGTCACCTTTTTAGATCGCCGTGCAAAACGCCGCTATCCGCTGCTTGCGGCCAATATTATAATCATATGGCTGTCAGGGCGAATCCAATGGAAACACGCTTTTGAAAATTTTGCTGCGCCCGAAAAGAATGGAGATGTTGTCATGAGCGATTTAGTCCTTATCGAAGACAAAAACCGGGTTCGTCTGCTGACCTTAAACCGGCCCGAGGCGATGAATGCCTTCAACGATGAGATGTATGACGCCACCTCAGTCGCGTTGCATGAGGCGGCTATGGATCCCGAATTGGCGGTGGTGGTGATCACCGGGCAAGGCAAGGCGTTTAGCGCGGGCCAGGATTTGGCTGAAATGGGCGAACCACCGGTTCACGATGACGGCCTGCGCCATGGTTTCCAACCTTTTATTGAGGTGGTGGAGGCGTTCCCAAAACCCTTGATCGCAGCCGTCAATGGCCTCGGGATAGGCATCGGCCTGACCCTGTTGCCCCATTGCGATTTTGTTTTGATGGCCGACGATGCGCGCCTGAAAGCACCGTTTGTGGATCTGGGCGTCACAACGGAGGCGGGCAGCAGCTTCCTCCTTCCCGCCATGATCGGCTGGGCCGCGACGGCCCATATTCTCTACACCGCGCCGTGGATCGACGCCGAATACGCCGTGCAGGTCGGCCTGGCCTGGCGCGCCGTACCACCTGATGAACTGATGGCAGAGACAATCTATCTGGCGGAATATATCGCGCAAAAACCTATCCCCTCCCTGGTCGCCACAAAACAGGTCCTATTGGCAGGCCGCCTGGACGCCACCCGCCATGCCCGTGAGCGTGAGAACGAAGCCTTTGGCCGCCTTGTCGGTGCCCCCGCCAACCGGGAAGCCATCGCCGCATTCAAAGAAAAACGCCCGGCGAATTTCACCGATTTGCCGAAGAACTAGACGGGCCAAGCCAGAGACTTCTTCAACAAAATCCACCCCATTGCGGACGCCGCATTAGAAAAGCGCCATTTCCGCTTTTGACCCAGGCTGTGTAAAAACGAGATGGGTGTTATGATTCCTCATTGAATCGGATGAGGTTTGGCATGAAGCGATTTATCGAAGGTCTCGACCGTAGCCAAAGCACCCTATTCCCCGACCGCCTTGAAGACTTGATAGATGATGACAACCTCGTGCGTGTGGTTGATGTCTTTGTCGATGAGCTTGATCTCGGCGGACTTGGCTTTGGCCGTGTTTCCCCGAAGGCGATGGGCCGGCCGGGCTACCATCCCTCCATTTTGTTGAAGCTCTATATCTACGGCTATCTCAACCGGGTTCAATCGAGCCGCCGCCTTGAGCGGGAGGCGGGCCGCAATGTCGAAGTGATGTGGTTGACCGGACGCCTGGTGCCCGATCACAAGACGATTGCCGATTTCCGGAAGGATAATGGTCCCGCGATCCGCAAGGTTTGCAGCAGGTTCGTTGGCTTGTGCCGTCAGATCGGTTTGCTGGCCGCTGCCAGCGTGGCGATTGACGGAAGCAAGTTCAAAGCGGTCAACACCCGGGATCGGAACTTCACGCGCGCCAAGGTGAAGCGCCGCATGGCGCAGGTCGAGGAGAGCGTTGATCGTTATTTGCATCAACTCGACAGCGCCGACCGACAAGAACCATCGCTTGCGCGGGCGACCAACATGGACCGTCTGACGGGCAAGATTGCAACATTGAAAGAAGAGATGCAGCGCCTTGAAAAGCTTGAGGCCAAGGTGCTGGAGACGCCAGCCCTACAAATCTCCCTGACGGACCCCGATGCACGCTCCATGGCCACCTCTGGTCGGGGCAGCGGCATGGTGGCTTACCACCCAACAGCGAGCGCCATATTAGCGAATCCAAACAGATCGAAGATGACCCATAGCTGCCTTCACTGGCTCGAACAAAGTTCCTCAGGCATACTCAATCATGTGACAAAATTCTTGCTCTTGGAGGTTGGTCCATGCCTGACTTGAATGTTGATGGTGACAAACTGCACTACATCGAAGCGGGCACTGCCGCAACCCAAGGGATTTCAAACCATGTCAGACAACCGAGATTTGCGATCACTGCCGAAAGCGCATCTGCATCTTCATCTAGAAGGGGCAATGCGGCGGGAGACTTTGCTCGACCTATGTGACCGTTATGACATCACACCACCTGCTGATACACGGGGGCAGCGGTTCGACAATTTTGGTGGTTTCAATCAGCTATATTGGGCCGCTTGCGAATGCATCCGCAGTCGCGGCGATCTGGCCCGATTGGTTCTGGAGGTGGCGGAAGATGCCGCCGCGCAAGGGGCGATTTGGATCGAGCCGGCTTTCGATGCTGTACGCTATAGTGTCTTGCGCCAAGATAGCCTGCATCGATTGTTTGAAAATCAGGAAGCGGGTTGGCGATTTATCCTCGACGCCGCAGCGACGGCGAGCCGGGCGACCGGTGTCGGTATCGCCTTTATCTCCGCCATTGATCGCACCCGCCCCCTTACGGATGCGCTAGAAAGGGCGCGGATCACCGCTAACTTGGTCCGCGCCGATGCGCATTATGTGCAAAGCGGGATGAAGTGTTTCGACGGTCAATATGCCGGCATCGTCGCTGTCGGACTGCATGGCAATGAGGAAGGTTTTCCGCCGGGGCCTTTTGCCGAAGCTTTCCGTGTTGCCACCTCTGACACCAACCTGCTTTCAACCCCCCACGCGGGAGAGATTGCGCCGTCTGCAGGCGCCGGCGCCGACTCCGTCGCCGATGCGATCGATCATCTCGGTGCCGACCGGATCTTACATGGCGTTTTGGCCGCCACCGACCCGGCTTTGGTTGAGCGCCTGGCGCGGGAGAATATCTGCCTCGATGTCTGCCCCTCCTCCAACCTGCAGCTCAGCGTCTTCTCATCCGTCGACGCCCATCCTCTGCCGGAGCTGTTGGCTGCCGGCGTGCCTTGCACCCTGGCCAGCGACGACCCGCTACTGTTCGGTCCTGATCTGGTCGATGAATTCGAACTCTGCCGCCGACACATGGGCCTCAGCGATCAGCAATTAGCCGCGTTGGCGCGAAATTCTTTCACCTATAGCGGTGCTCCTGACAAAGTGAAATCAGCCGGCCTCAACGCCGTCGACGACTGGCTCAACGCAACGGGCAGTGGGTGTTAACCCCTCGGCTTTCAACAAGTAGACATTTGCTACGATCTAAAAGCAGCGGACAATGACTCGGAAAAGTAATTGGCGAATTTGATGCGATCAGCGGAAGCGAGTTGTATAATTTTGGAAACCCTGCGCAACCCGCCTAAGATCAATCTGGTTCGCAATTCAAAATGATTGTCCGCATCTAAGAGGCCACCCGTCTAGCTTTAAGATCGTGTCTATGTGGGTGGCTCCCGCCCTTCGGCATCTAGATGCCATGCATTAGAAACTCCTAACAGTCTGCTGATGGCACAAAGCGTTGCTATTGGTCAGGGTCGGCGATTTCCGCTTTGCCCCCAGCATCGGGCTAACTGGAAATAATTTCCTGCTCAGGAATAAATTTTTCTCAGGACTCAATATCGTCGGCGGCTTCATCGACGGTGATCTGGTCGCCCAATGCTTCAATCCCATCCGCGAACGCGGTTACCCCGGAGGTCAGCGCGGCCAGGGCAAGTGCTTCGACAATCTCCTTATCACTTGCGCCATGATGCATCGCCTCACAGCCCCGCTCGCGCGTGCCGGATCCGTATCGTATAGCGGCCGAGCACGCCATTAGTATCAGTTCCTTATATTTTCTGGGTATCTCGGACTCGGTTTCCAGTACATGGTCGGAAAATGCGCCGATATGTTGTTCGAGCGCCGGGTCAACGCTCTTGATAATCCCGCGCCAATCATGCTTGCGCTCATACATTGGTCTCTCCTTCACGCATCGGTGCTTTTCAGGCTTGCGGCATGTTCCAGCATCAAGCGTGCTGCCAGAGTGGCCGGATCGTCCCGCTTAATGCCGATTGCGGCAGCGGTTTCATTGAGACAGCTTATGCGACCGGTCAAATAGGTGCTGCGGGCATCGCCCACGCGGGCCGTTGTGCCATATACCGTGGCCGCCGGAACATCGAACGGATCGAGCAGGGCCAAACCTTCAATGCCTGAATCGTCCTTTGCCCGACCGACATCATTGGTTATCACGCCGGCCAGTCTGAAGCCCAAATCATCGACATAATCGGCCATGGCGCGCGCAGCATGAGATCCCATGCAGAGCACACCGCCGGCGATCCGCTGGTCAGCATATTTAACGGTATCGAGCGCAAAGACGTCGCCCAGCTCATCGGAATGCACTTTGATCTGACGACGGGCCGGTGGCACGTGAACCGGGTTATGATCTAACAGGCGTTGCGCCGCATCCATCACGGACATCCCTTCGCGCAGCCCCATCCGATATGCGGCCTGATTGACGCGCGAAACAACCCCATTTTGGTACATGTCCCGGCCATCCGAAATCCTGGCAGACATGCCATCGACGGCGGCACTGGGAATGAGATAAGTGTCGAGCAGCTTAAGGCCGTTTACACCACCGTCGCCCAATCCGATCCCGGCATCGTGGATAAACAGCCCGCGCGGTCGCGCCCACATGACCAATTGCGTCGCGCAAGGCGCGCCGTGGGAGCCGCAAATCAGAACATCCGAGACATCGTTCCGTTCATCGACATAGCCGGCGGAGTCCATCGCCAATATCTTGCCACGCGGGCTGGAAACCATCTCGAATTGTGGCCATTGTGTCATCTGCACGTCTCCTCTTCCAGGCGAGATCCTTCCAGGTCACGTTCAACCGGGGCCCCGGGCGCAGTTTTTTTGCGCGGTCGTGTCATGGTGTTGGCTAGGCGTTAAGCAAACTGAGACGCATCAATCATATCGAACACGCCAATCCGTTCCGCGAATTTCCAACCATCGGCTGTCTTTGCAAACTTGTCCCTATAATGCCCAACTATGGCGACGGGGGGTAATGGGGCCGGGCTATCTTCACCGTTTTCATCGTTGACCATTGTTCGATACAGCGAAAAATATGCCATACCAACGGCGGTTTCTTCGTCAATCACATCAATTGCAATGTTGCTCGTAACGTGACGGGACATCATTCCTGGGGGCCTTTGGCTCATCGCTTCCAAAATTTTGGCGCGGCTGTCTAAATGAAGCGGGCCAACACTCAACACACCGTTCTCGATGAAGAGGTTGGAAAATTCCTCGAAATCTCCAAAGTCGACTTTGTGCGTATAGTCGATGGCACAACGTGCGCACGCGTGCTCAATTTCCAGCCGGGTAGTAAAGTCCATAATAACCCCCTCGATTTTTCATATTAATTTTCGGCTAATAGATACTAGAAGTGTATGCGGGGCTAGGCAAATCCATGCCGCCTTTTGGCACTCCTCGAGCCTAATCCAGATTTCGGTCCATGCCCGCATGGCCCCAATCTCGAGCATCTGCAGCCATTGTAGAATTCGACGTCAGTTACCTGAAGAGGCTAAAGGGTGGTCCCGGTGGCAATTTCCGCGAGCCGTTCGACATGAACATCGAGAGCGTCGATCACCGGGTAGCCAGGGTCGACATTGTCGAAGGCGAGGTTGAGATCCGTCCCCGCTAGTACAATGGCTTCTGCCCCATGGTCTGACACCATGAGATGGCCGGCCTGCAGAAAGACATCCCGCTGCCGATGCTCGGCGTTGACGTGCATGATAACTTTGATGAGCTCTGGCAATCACGCTCGTCTTTGGACAACCGCATTTGTGCGTGGTCGTCCACACTGACTGCGGCGTGGTTGGAAGAAGATCTCAGCTATTTGTCTAAAGTGGACGGAATTACCCGGACCCTCCCGAAATGGGTTCTGGTGGTGCACATGTTGAACCATCAAACCCATCACCGAGGGCAAATCACCACTATCCTGAGCCAAATGGGTCTCGATTTGGGCTTCACTGATATTCCATTTATGCCACAGTTTCAGAGTTGACGATGAGCATCGATCATCGCGTCTGATCCAATCTGGAAATTAAGGGTCAGTCGGGGGCCGGTTTGGGGCTTGCTTGGAGGTCAGCCAAACGGCGGCAATGCCGGCGAGCAGGCCGAAAAAATGGCTTTCGAAGGAAATATAACTTCTCAGCGGCAACAGCCCCCAGAGCAGTCCGCTGTATAATACGACCGTGACAACAGCGATGGCGATTGTGATGACACTACGCTCAAAATAGGCGCGGGCAAGGAGTGCGCCGAAGTAACCCATTACCAGGCCACTGGCCCCAACGTGATACGAACTGCGGGCAAAAAGCCAAACCAGGGCACCGGTGAAAAGGATGATCAATACGGTTATATGCCAAAACCGTTTATCGCCAGTTGAAAGCATGAAGCCGCCTAAAATGAATATGGGCACGGTGTTCGAAATGGCGTGCCAAAGGCCGGCATGTATGAAGGGTGCCAGCGGTATGCCGATCAGGCCGCCCAAAGATCTGGGCAAAATACCCCAACCAGAGAGGCTGTGCCCCATAACAATGTTCAAGATCTCAACCGCCCATATCGCCATCAGCAGGGTGATGACCGGGCCGATTTTTTTCGCCAGAAACTTCATCCGCCGAGCAGGAATAATGCGTCGGCGGAGACTTCCGTGGTGCCGCGTGGTGCGGTGATGATTTTGCCGGTGCGTGCATCCCGATAGGCAATGGGTGTGCCGACATCGTCGCGTACATGTTGGGCGACAAGGTCGGCCCATGAACCCGTGAGGCTGCCGTCCACTCTGACAATACGCTCACCCTCCGCCGTGAAGAGATTTTCCAGGATCGTCGTTGATCCGGGATTAAGCAGGCCGCCGATCATCATTTCCGGATAGGCCCGCATGGGACGCATAGCCAGGGTTGCCCCGGCGTCTTCAAGGCGTTGTCGATTGTTGTCATCGACGCATTCCGCAACAATTCTGGCTGATCCATTGACGTCGCGAATGCGGCAAATCACATCAAAGGCATTACCGTCGGAGGCGGCGTCCTCTTCCTGCCAGGCGAGGATGATGACGATCGCCGCTTTGTCAATGGTGCCCTGCTCCAGCGCGCCGGGTGCTGCACCCCGTCCCTTGACGTACTTGATATCAAACCCCTGCAACAGGCTGGGCAAGCCGTGATCGAAACTGTGCGAAATCAGGACGATTTCCCGCCCGGCTGTCGCCTCCGACCGCTCACACTCCTGTATCAGGCGGGCAAGGTGTAATTCGCTATCGACCTTTGAGCCGATCACGACAATATGGTTCTTCATATGACTCCAGCTCCAATTCCCGTCTTTCATAGCGTCCCTGCGCAAGCCGCGATAATCGAAAAAATCCCCGGCCATCTTGGCCACGACAAATATGCCGCCGAAATAAATGATCAAAATCGTCGCCGCGCGTCCAAATGTCGTCACTGCCGATAAATCGCCGTAGCCTACCGTGGTGATCGTCGTCAGGGTCAGCCAAATACTGTTCGCTAAAGTGAACCCTTCAAAGTGCATCATCGCCATCGTGTGTGCGGCGATTAGCAAGGCGACAAAGGCCAGCGTGTAGACCACGGACCGTCGGGCCGTTTGTTCAGCCCGGACTGCGAACAGGCGGGTTTTCCATTTTGATCGTCGTTTGCCCCGCAAGCGCCGAATAACATTCGGTATCATGGCTGTTCCGTCCCGACCGCGGTTATGCCCATGGTCATGCTCATGCCCAATTTTGACGACCTCTTATCGACGATCTCATGCCCCAGGCATCATTGTCTCGATTTTATATAACGGCAGATAGTTGATGAAATAGACGTCCGTGCGGCCGCCATCAAATACGAACACTTCGATCGCCGCGGTTTTGTCCTTGCTGCTCAACCGGAAATAATCGCAGGCCTGTTCGTCATTCGACATCCTCGAGGTTGCTTTCAGATCATTTGGATCGCCATCCAGCCAGTACACTTCGTGGGCCTGGTCCTGGACGTATTTGTCGGCGATCCAGGGGTTGTCGGCAGCTTGTGCAAGGCTATCGACTTCGACCAGATAATCGCGATCGGGCGTAAAAAGCTCGGCGAATTGTTCGACGTTCATCATCGCCTCAACATGGGGTTGGGCTGCGCCATAGGCAAATGCCAATTGTTCGCCGGCCCCTTCGTTGTGCAGCCACATCAAAAGGGGGCGATGATCACTGGTTTGGCCCAGGTGTAAAAGACGTCGTTCATAACCGGACTTCGCCGCAAGATCGAGGCCGCTGACTTTCTCCACGAACAGTTCGGCATTCGATAGTTCCCGATGTTCGTCGAAGCCGATGACGATGGCGTCGCCCGTAGCTAATTTACCAGGGTTATCCAAGATCCTGTCGGGGTTTTGGGCGGGGGCCTCAGCCGAAGTGTCGCCACGTCCAAAAAGTTTTTTAAACATTCAACCATCCGCTCTAATACCAAATGACCAAAACCGGTGTTCGTCTAGCCCTTGGCTTTGAGACGGGCAAAAATATCATCGGTTTTTGATTTCGCGCCACCAACGCCAGCCTCTTTCATGCGCCGGTCCAGATCGTCGCCGCTGGTCTCGCTGGCCAGTTCCTCAGCCGAGGTGAAGCGGTCTGATCTTTCCTGCTGGCGTTTGCGAATGCGCTCCAGCGAATCCATTGCGCCGCCCATTTTTGATGATGACCCTGAAAACCGGTTAGCCACGGTGCTTTGTGCTTTTTGCACGGCTTCCGTCGCCTTCAGGACATCCTGCTGCTGGGTCAGATGCTTGAGGCGGCCTTCGGCCTTTTTGAGATTGGCTTTCAGGTTCGCCTCACTGTTGATAAAGCTTTGCAACAGAGATTTTTCGGTTTCGAGTTGTTCTTCAAAGCCGCCGATGCGTTCACAAATATCGCGCGCCAGATCCTCATCCCCTTTCGCCAGGGCATCACCGGCATAGCCTTCATGCTCCGCCGACTTTTTGCTCAGATCATCGACCTTACGCTCAAGGCCTTTACGTTTCGCCATAATGCCGGTGAGTTCAGTTTTGGCGGCGTTGATTTCGCTGCCCGCCTCGCGCAATTCCTGATCCATAATCCGGATTGCCTGATTGTCGGCGATTGTTTCGCCGGTTTCCGATACGGCACCCTTGATCGCGGTAAATACTTTGCTCCAGGACATGATAGTCGCTCCTTATTTCAGTCCGCCCATACACTTTTGATGGGTGGATTTATGCGTGCAGATATTCTTTGCAAAATTCGATGGCATCGACCGTGTTGTCGGCTAACGATGTCAATTCCTCGACGATTTCCGTGATGTCGGAATTAACACTCAGCGCGCCAAACAGCACATATCGATCACCCATGATGGAAAATGATGACAGCGGCAGGGGTAAATTCGCCCGCAACAGCACCGCATTCAATTCATCGGTTTTGCCGTCCAGTACTTCCCCGCTGCCCCAAAGATCGGCGATGGCCAGAATTTGTTCGTCACCGACCGTCACCATGATTGGAAATTCATCGACATCCTGGATCACGGCCTGGATGACGGGTATGTCGCCGTCAATTTTTGTGATCACAATTTCGCCGTTTTGAACCTCTTCTGTCGCGGATAGTTGCGCCATCAGATCATCCGTTGTGACTTTACTCATCTGTTGATTTCCCTTTGTCTCCGAGTTGGCTGAATTGCGGCAAAGCTGAACCTCCAGTTCGCGAACAGCTTTCCGGCCCCAAGGCGGGACCCAAACATGCATAGATATAAGTCCCTGGGCGCGCTTTTTCTCCCGCGCTCTCTTTTGCCGCTCCGCACTCTTGGGGTCTGCTGCCATCGATCCACCCTATTTCGTGATGCATAACGGTACATAGGCATTTCGCATCACGGTTTCAAGGTGTGCCGCATAACGATTTTCGATCATTCACGCAATTCGCCCCAATCCAGCATGTGGTAACGATAGATCGTGCCGGACCGCGGCTGGTTGATCAATATTTTTTCCCGGTCCGCAAAATAGTCCCGGCCGAACACAAAGCTGGCCTTGATCATAGGCAAAGTCGCCCAGTTCTCCGGCATCGAGCCGGCGAATTTCTCAATTCTTGCCCGTGGTGACAGACCGTGCGGTGCGGCGATGGTCCAGCCCCATTCGCCAAAACTGGGGACGTTGGCATGATATTGATCAACTTTGCCAAATCCCGCCGCCTCCACGGTTCGCCCGATGCTGAGAAACGTCCGTTTGGCATGGTAGGGCGAAGTTGATTGGACAGCCATCGCCCCGTCGCCGGCAAGAACATTGCGAAGCTTGGCATAAAATCCGGTCGAATAAAGCTTGTTTAAATCAGGATGGCTTGGGTCCGGCAGATCGACAATGATGGCATCATACCGTTTGCCTTGGTGAATAAGATGATCCAGGCTCAACCAGGCATCGCCATAGATGATCTCGACGCGCGGATCGGCGAATGCATTATTGTTCATATTGATGAAGCGTCTGTTCTCACCCGTCGCGGTCTCCTGGGCGAAAAACTGCACCAATTCACGGTCCAGATCCAACAGTGTGACGGCTTTGGGCTGCCAGGAAAGTACGTCGCGTAGGGCAAGACCGTCGCCACCCCCGATGATCAATATGTTGTCATGCCGGGCGCTGGCCAGGAGTGCTGGGAAGACCAGCATGCTGTGGTAAATTTTTTCATCATCACTGGCGAATTGGACCCGACCGTTAATATGGAAGGTCAATAGGGGTTGTCCCCCCGGGCCACGCTCCCGCCGGGTGACCACCAGTCGTTGGAATTTGGTATCATATTGATAGACGACACGATCAGCATACATGACGTTTTCTGCCATTGCCTGCCAGGATGGCCCATGATACGCCGTCGTTAGGGCAACCACAAACAAGATGCCGTGCACCGCCAGCATCCATTCCCGATGTTTGATCCTTTGGTGAAATATTGCGATGAAGGCAAAGCCGACGACAAGGTTGAGCATGGCGGTTAAAGCCCCGGCCATGGCCGGATCGATCGACAGCATCCAGCCGACCCAGATTACGGCCCCGACACCGGCGCCGATATAATCAGCACCGTAAATGGTACCAATATTGTCTTTGATATGCTGATTGTGCAGGATTTCGCGGATGCGTGCGATCAGGGGAATTTCCATCCCGATCAAAACGCCCAATAGGCAGGCCATGAAATATGGCGTCGCCCGGGAAATCTCGTTCAACACCGCGAAAACACCACCATTCAGCGACCACCCGTGGGGCAAATTCAAAGTTTCGCTCATCGTTTGCGGCAACAAAAAAGTGCCAGCCATCAAGGTACCGCTGACCAACACCGCCATGCTGCCTGCCAAGGCCATCGACAATTCCAACACGACGAAACCATTAAAAGGGTCTTTGATCCTGGCGGACAGGAACGAGCCGACCCCCATGCTGACGATCATTAGGCTGATGATGGTGAAAATGACCGTTTCAACTGCCCCCAATACACGGGCGGCATAGTGCGACAGCAGGTATTCATAGATCAGACCGCAGCCGGCCAGGACACCGGTGATGATAATCAGGGGTACATCAATTTTCAGCTTGCTGTAGCCAATTGGCGTTGAGCCTTGTGCCTGGGCCATTGTTTAACTACGTCCATCGCCCATGGCCATAAGGATAAGGATTACCCAAGAAGCGTGACAATGATGAGGCCGAGCCCGATATAGGCCCCGGCTTCAACAGCAGCGACGCCGTAGTTTGACTGCGCGTCAACTTCGCGTGCAACCGGCACACCATAAAGCACGACCTTTTCCGTCAGCGCCGTGAGCAGGATAATAGCTGCCAGTAGGACCAGGGCGGATACGACCCAGGCGGCAATGGATAACATGATCTGGCCATCTTCCTGGAAATTCACCAGTTTTCCTGCTGACGAGATGGCCAACGCAGCGCCGATTTGAAACCCGGCGAACCGGAGCGCCAGGGCGGCATTGCCGTCTTCGATCGCCTTGGCAAATACCCGGCCTTGGTTTCGTTTGGCAAAAACAATTGTCCTGTACCTGGAGACCAGAACCAGCAGCATCTGGGTTACCACGAACATGCCGATAACCAAGCCGACGCCCGTCAGCCAGTCACCGCTGATCCACGAGAATACGCCGTATATAACGGCTGCCGTTGCGACCATGTTGCCGCCATCCAATATTCCCGCGGCGATATTCCCCTGCAAAATCATCTGCTTTAGATCGATGCCCGGAAAAACGATTTTATCGAAGATCCAGCGTGTGCACATCAACATGGCAATACCCAATACCCCGTAGCCGAGAATAAAGGCAGCCTCAATGGCCAGAGAGGTGGCGACATCGCCCGAGGCGACGCCGGCAAAGACAATGGCCAATGCCACGGTCGCCCCGCCCAGGGATATCCCGAAGGCATGATTATCATTTTCAGCCAGTTCCGCGGTCGTATCCACCCCGCCCACCGAGCGTCCGAATAGTTTTCGAACCAATACCAGCATGGCAAACAGCAGAATGAAATCAACAGCCAGGGCAGCGAAATAATAGGGGTCGGCAGAGATCGAAAAATATTGCTCGAAATTCATTTGGTTATCTCCGATGTCTTATTTGCCTGCGCTTCGACCACTGAAACCGCCACTACGGGATGGCGCTGATCGGCTGTTTGAATAGGAACTTGTCCGCTTGGCACGATAGGCCTGGGCGACCTGCCTGGGCGCACTACGTGTCCGGGGGGCGTAATTTGAAAGCCGGTTGCTGCTTTTGAACCGTTTCACCCGGGCGGGCGAGGCTTTGTTCGCGGCAACACGCGGTTGCCTGGCTGCCGCCCTGGACCACGATTGATTATTTCGACCGGAGCCATAATAGTGCCGCCCCACATCGCCGTAATAAGACGCGCTGCGGGAGCGGTACCAGTAATCCTGATTGTAGCGATAGCCCCGGTTCCAACCCAGCACGTCCGAGAACAGGCGGTATTGCCCGTACCAGACCCAAAAGCCACCGCCTGAGCCGCCGCGCCAGCTGCCGTAGGCCGGATTGCCGACCAGATGCTGTGTCGGCGGCATGGTCTTATCGGACGTCTCGGAAAATTTTAGCTTTGGCAGCTTGCCTTTGCTCATGTCGGCCAGGACATTGATAACATCGACAAGGGAATCGTTGAAAACATCCGGCTTTGCGGCCAAGGCGATGGCGGCAGCTTCCGCGCCGACCGCCATGGCGGCCTCTCTTGATGCAGGGGCATCTGTGCCAAGCCGTTGTTTGGTATCGGCCAGGCGATTTTTCAGCGAGACGAACAAGCCGCCCTTGTCCGTGCCTTCAGCCTGCAGGGTTCCGACCAATTCCCTCATATCGGGCTGCTGACGCCCGACCAGATTGGCGTATTGTTTCAGATATCTGAGATTAGGCAGCGCATTGGCTGACCCAGCCGCCAGGAATGCTTCCAGACGCACCACTGCCGTATCAGCTTGCCCAACGGAATTGGTTGCCTTCTCCAGATTGGGATCGGTACATGCAGATAGCAAAAGCCCGGCGGCAAGCAACAGGAAGAAAGGTATGGATACGACCTTTCGAAATTTAATCATCGTCTGGTGCACCCTCATTCATTTAGTTCTGGCTTGATCTTGGACCTGCCGGAATTTATTCCGATTGAACAATAAGCGTGATCCAACCAGGGCGCTATGAATTCTTG
Source organism: Alphaproteobacteria bacterium (assembly GCA_028824965.1). Classification (GTDB taxonomy): domain Bacteria; phylum Pseudomonadota; class Alphaproteobacteria. The sequence goes on from JAPKBD010000014.1 coordinate 24,897, forward strand.
TTTTTTTGTCGAATTCTGTATTATCTGGAACTATTGAAAATGACGCCAAGGGTCCGTGGGGCCAGAGACAAGAAAAATTTATGCCAGACACCACTGTAGTTCTACCTGACTATTTCGTCCAGGATGGCGGGGAGGTTTTTGCCGGAACGCATCTTTTGATCGACCTGTTCGATGCAAAAAACCTTAAGAACCCGGCGCTGATCGAAAAGTCACTGGAACGCGCGGCGCGGGATGCTGGCGCGACGGTTCTGCATGGCCACTTTCATAGCTTCGGGCCGGGGCAGGGTGTATCCGGCGTACTGGTTCTGGCGGAAAGTCATATCTCCATCCACACCTGGCCCGACCGCCGCTTTGCTGCCATTGATATTTTCATGTGCGGGAATTGCGATCCGCTGGACACGCTGCCACAGATCAAAAAAACATTCTCGGAAAATCTAAAAATTTCCACCCGCAGACGAGGCCTGCAAACCCAAGCCGAATAAGATGCGTCGGTCAGGGCGCGATTGGGCGCACCATTTCCCCCTATTTGCAGTTTATTCGCTGGTTTAAAGCTGGGCTTGCCAGCGCTTGAGCGCCAGTTGCATATGCCAGTGGATCGGGCCGCGGACAGGCTCGTCCGGGACTTTTTGCGCCAAACCCTCCAGCAGTCTGTTTTGTGATGTGATCAAACGCTTCAATGTCACATCATCGTAACGGCCACTGTCGCGCAATATAGGCAGCATTTCGGCGAAGGGCAGCAGACTGTGCTGTGTCGTTGCCATTTCCAGAATGTCCGGTAGGACGTCTTTCGGTATCTGGGGCCAAAAGGCCGCGAACAGCTTTTGATCCAACTTAATCGCGTTATAGGTCTGCTTGTAGTGGCGCAGGTAGCCTGTGTTGGTGATTTTCTTGCCATCGAAAATCATCTCGCCATCCTTATGGTCAATGCATTCCCAGTCCGCCCAGCGTTTGTAGGCTGCTTGTTGCAGGCGCTGAGGCACGCCGCCTGCGAACGGCGCGGTACTGCACGCAAGTGGCTTATCAGGATGGAGAGAGCAGGGTTTATCTTTTAACGCCGGACAGGCCAGGCCTTCGGGCACAGTGACCATAATTGTGCCATAGACATGATAGATATAGGGGGTTACGCCGGGCGGTCCAGCCCGCAGCCGGTGACCAAATGTTTTGACATGCTTGATCAATTCATCAGGGTTTTTGCCCTTGCGTGCAGCGACGATACGAACAGACAGCGGAAATAAGTCAGCAAACCGCATCGCTTCCTCGATCGTTACTTCAGGGCCGCCGGCATCGCAGCATTTGCCACATAATGTGCATTCAAACTTTAGCATTCGTACGTGCGATCTTCTTTTCGGTTTTGAGCAAATTTCGAGAGGTTAAGACTAGCGACTTGCATAAAGGAAATCTATGAATGATAGATCATTTGCAGCTGAATTTCTGACGGGACCCCTCATTATGCCGATTGACCAAACCGTCGCACAGATCGCCTATGATGTGGTGACCCGTTATATTGCAGCCATAAATGCGGGCGATGGCAGGGCGGTGAATGAGACGCTGAATTTTCCCCATTTCCGGATTGGGGCCAAGGGCGGTGTCATCCACTATCCCGACAGTAGCGCGGACCATTTGGGAAAATTTCGCGGGCTGACCAATGCGGACGGCTGGCACCGTTCCGTCGTCGATAGAATGGAAGCGATTTACACCCTGCCCACAAAGGCCCACGTGGAAATAGACTTTCGTCGTTTACGCGCCGATAGCTCGGTGATCGGGACCTATCATTCCCTCTATATAATTACCGAGATCGATGGCCATTGGGGGATACAGGGCGGCTCCGGCAGCGGCACTTGATAGGGTCAATCGGTCTATGTTCGGTGAACGTTGTCGCGCCCTTCGCACATGGCTGAATTAGGTCGCCATCAGCGGGGCGGGCAGTCCCGCACGCGGCGATAAATCACGACCGTTACCAGGGCCATGATCGATATAAAGCCGAACGCGGCCCGATAGCCCGCTTCGCTGGCTCCGCCCGTTGATGTGGTCGCCACTGTGCCGATCAAACCGCCGATGGCGATCTGCATCAGGGCGATGGAGATCATGATGCCTGTATTAACCGTGGTTAGCCCCCGTCCGATCAAATGATCCGGGACCATGGCCCGGCCATGGGCCAAAAGGATGGTAGGGAAGCCACAGGCCAGGCCCAGCAGGGCCAACAGAATGGTCACTGTGACTAAGCTTGGATGCGGTACCAGGGCCAGGGTTGCCATTATGGCGGCAATGACCAGGGCGCCGCCCAGGACCAGGCCTTTCAGGGTGTTCAGGATGCGCGACGCCTGGCCGTACAGGAAATGCCCGGCCACACCGGAACACGCCATGAAGATCAGCACGCCGCCCCGTTCCGTCTCGTTCAACCCATGGACATCGTTCAGATAGGGCCCGCCCCAGATGCCCAGGATTGTGTTGCCTGCTGACAGGGCGATACCGCCCGTGGTGATGCGCAGAATTCCAGGTGTTTTCATGACGGCCCAGGAACCGGCCAGCACATCTCGCAAACTTTCCTGCCGCTCTCGCGTGGTCTTGATATCGACGCCTGGGGGTTGGTCCCGCATAGTCAGCATGGCCAGGATGGCGATACCCGCCATGACAACGCCAATGCCCAAAAAACTATCCCGCCAGCCAACGTAGGTAACCAAATAGGCCAGGGGGATCGTCGCCATAAAGGTGCCCAGCATGGCAAAGCTATTCAGGGTCGCGCCAATGGTGGTAAAGCGGGCGGGGGTATAGAACCGCGCAATAACCAAGAAAGCGCCGGAGAATATGCCCGCACACCCTGCCCCCATCATCAGCCGCGCCAGCATCATCATGGACGGGGAGGTTGAGAGGGCAAACATAAATGTCCCCGCCACCGTAAACAGGAACAGCCCGCAAACTGTCAACCGGGGGCCGAACCGGTCCAGCATCAGGCCGGTGGGAATTTGCAGCACGGCATAGCTGAAGAAGAAGCCGGATGCGATCAGGCCCAGCATCTCCGGCGTCAGGGATAGGTCAGCCGCCAGTTCCGGTGCCAGCACACCCATGGAAGAACGAATGAAGATATTCGCCAGGCCAAGGCCATAGAGCGCCGCCATCATCGGCAACAATGTCGATGCTCTCACGTTAGATCCTCAAAAATATTGACTTAAATGACTTGGTGCGAAAGGCGGGATACGCCACCCTGTATATCAGCCAAATTGGGCGTTATCAAAGTATGCTAACGTGAGGTCGGAGTATTTAAGCAGGGGAGACCACAATGGCCGCCAAGGACGCGGGTATCCGCATTTGTTATCAAAGCTATGTGGATTATGAAAATGGCGCGACCTATTGGGATCACCTGCGTAGCCATATCGGTGACATTGCCGATGACGGCACGGAAGTTGATGTCATCGGCATCACGCCCTTCGATAGCTACGCCCACCCCTTGGTGGAATTCCGCTGTGCCCGCGAGATGATCACCCACGCCATACAGGCAGAACGGGACGGCTACGACGCTTTTATTGTGGGCCATTTCCAGGATGCGGGCCTGTACGAGGCGCGATCCGCGGTGGATATTCCCGTCCTGGCGTTGGGTGAGGCGACCATGTTGTATAGCTGTCAGTTGGGGCAGCAAAGCGGCATTGTGACGATCAACCCCCGCTATATCCCCTGGTTCCACCATCAAATCGGCAAATATGGTCTGCGGGAGCGGGTAACAGGCGTGCATGCCATGACGTTTGAGCCGGGACAGATCATGGCGGGTTTTGACTCGGACGCAAATTTTGAAGAGGTGAAACGTCTGTACGCCGAACAAGCTAAACCATTGGTGGCCCAGGGCTGCGATGTGCTGATACCGGGTGGCGGCATCCCCATGCTGTTGTTCGCGCGGGAGCATAATCACAACGTCGACGGTGCACCCATTATCAACGGCATCCCCATTGTGGTAAAAATGGCGGAAATGGCGGTGAAGCTACGCCGCCTGACGGGTTTGCATGTAAGCCGGACATCAGACTATGTGCAGCCGCCGCCGGAAGTGATCGAAGAATTTTTGACCCACCCAAAAGGGCTGTAGAGGGACTTTAGCGCGTATGTCGAAATCGACCCGTATGAATTACGACGGCGTGGCCGTTTGCGTCCCCATCACCATTCCCTATAGCCGTTACTCCCTGCGCAGCGCCCATTGGTTCTGTGGCCGGGCCCTGGCGGAATTGATCAAGGCGGCCGGCATTGCCAAGGATGAGGTGGATGGCTTTTGCGTCTCCTCCTTCACCCTGGCACCGGATTCAGCTGTCGGTTTGATGCAGCATCTTGGCGTCTCCCCCCGATGGTTAGATCATATTCCCATGGGTGGGGCATCGGGTGCAGTTGGGCTGCGCCGGGCTGCCCGCGCCGTGCAATGCGGTGATGCCGACGTGGTGGCATGCATCGCCGCTGACACCAACCATGTTGATAGCTTCCGCAATACCATTGCCTCCTTCTCCCAATTCGCCAACGACGCGGTCTATCCCTACGGCTCCGGCGGGCCGAACGGGTCATTCGCTTTTCTGACCGATCACTACATGCGTGAATATGGCGCCAAGCGTGAGGACTTCGCCAAGATGTGTATCGCGCAGCGGGACAATGCCCTTGCATTCCCCCATGCTTTGATGAAACGGCCCTTGACCATGGATGCCTATATGAATGCCCGTCCTATCGCTGATCCGTTGCGGCTGTTCGATTGCGTCATGCCGTGCGCCGGCGCGGAGGCCTATTTGGTGATGTCGGAGGATCGGGCCAAATCCCTGAACCTGGATTACGCCAAAATCCTCTCCACCATCGAACGCCATAATGCTTACGCGGAGGATCCGATCCAGATCAGGGGCGGCTGGGCCATGGATGTGGATGACTTTTATGATCTGGCCGGCATCGGGCCCGAAGATATTGATTTTCTGCAAGCCTATGATGACTACCCGGTAATCTGCTTCATGCAGTTAGAAGATTTAGGTTTTTGCGAGAAAGGTGAGGCGGCGGAATTCGTTCGCAACCATGATCTGACTGTGGCGGGGGGCGATTTTCCCTTCAATACCTCCGGCGGGCAGCTGTCCGTCGGTCAGGCAGGGGCGGCGGGCGGCTCCCTCGG
>JAPKBD010000240.1 GCA_028824965.1 Alphaproteobacteria bacterium
TGTTTGCCGTACATGCCGCAATTTAGCTGGCACCCGGCCCATCAATTCCCGGAACCCCCCCAGATCGGCGGTGAATGAGTCGCTGATGCTTTCCGGCGTATGCCACGACAGCACATCCACATCCAACAAATCCCAATCACTGCGCGGGCGGACACGGGTGCCGGCCCGCTGCCGCGATTCGATCAGACCCTTGGAAGACAGCACCTTTAACGCCTCCCGCAGGGCGGTGCGGGAGGCCTTGAAACGGGCCATCATTTCCTTGTCGCTGGGTAATCTTTCGCCCTGTTGCAGGACGTCCGTAACGATCTCCGCGCCAATGGTGTGCACGATTGTGCCGTGAATGCCGTTCGTTGGGTACAGCGCAGTTGCCCCGATCTGGCCTGCTAGAATATTTGTCGACACGCCGGCACTCCATCCTTCAACTGATGAGATAATTCACGAAATAAAGATAAATCAGTCGCAAAAAATCCACAATTAAATACGATTTTTATCTTAAAAGCGCAGATTATTTACAATTTATCATATTGCCACTAATAGCGCGCGACGTCAATAAACGGCAAAAAACTAACAAAAATAGAAGGTGGTTTTGAATACTGGATCGCACGATGAGAAAGTGGATGGGAGTCAGAGGTGCAATTCATTTCCAAAATTATATTAAAAATACGATTTATTTTTAAATTAAGTAGGATATTAGTTCTTCCGTTCATTGTTATTACTGCGCTCCTGCGGATGACTTTCCGATGTTTTCCTCAGACGCGCGCGGATTGGGAGGGGTTATGACCGACAGCGATACGACAAAAATGGACAGCCGTACCAAAATCCAAATAATGGCAATCCAAATGCTGGTGATCCAGGTTTCGCCAGGGTTTGTAGGGCCGTATTCCCCTGAACCGTATTCCCCTGGGCCGTATCGCCGATCCCAAGGATGTGGTAGGTCCGGCCATAGGCTTCTCCACCCCCGCCTCGGACTTCGTGACCGGGCAAATCACATATGTCGATGGCGGTATTACCGCTTCCCAATAAACCCGATAGATATTAGGCGGACCGCACCATGACGCGCAAAAAACCAGACGAGTTACGCAGCCACCGTTGGTTTGGTGTTGATGATCTGCGCGCCTTTGGTCACCGTTCCCGCGCCAAGCAGATGGGCTATTCCACCGCGGATTTCGCTGGTAAGCCGGTGATCGCCATTATCAATACCTGGTCTGATCTGAACGCCTGTCATATGCATCTGCGGCAGCGGGCCGAAGAAGTGAAGCGCGGCGTCTGGCAGGCGGGGGGTTTTCCGGTGGAGCTGCCGGCGATGTCTCTGTCCGAGCCGATCGTGAAGCCGACCACCATGCTGTACCGCAATTTTCTGGCTATGGAGACGGAGGAACTGATCCGCAGCCATCCTATTGATGGCGTCGTCCTTATGGGCGGTTGTGATAAAACCACGCCCGCGTTGTTGATGGGGGCCATATCAATGGACCTGCCGACAATTTATTTCCCCGCGGGCCCGGCCCTGCGCGGCAATTGGGCCGGCAAAACCTTAGGTTCGGGCAGCGATGCCTGGAAGTACTGGGCGGAGAGGCGCGCCGGCCGTCTGGATGCCAAGGACTGGGATGCAATTGAAAGCGGTATTTCGCGCTCTCCCGGCACTTGCATGACCATGGGGACAGCATCCACCATGACGGCCATTGCCGAAGGGTTGGGATTGATCCTGCCGGGCGGCAGTTCCATTCCCGCGGCCGACAGCTCCCACATACGCCTGGCGTCCGAGACGGGACGGCGGATCGTGGAGATGACCTGGGAAGACGAAAAAATAACCTCCTTCCTGGATGATCGCGCTTTCCGCAACGCCACACGTCTGGCCATGGCCTTTGGCGGTTCGACAAATGCCGCTGTGCATATTCTCGCCATGGCAGGCCGGGCTAAGGTCGACTTTAAGCTGGATGATCTTGATAGCATCGCCCGCGAGGTGCCCCTGTTGGCCAACGTGCGACCGTCTGGCAAGTACCTGATGGAGGATTTTTACTATGCGGGCGGCATCAAGGCATTGATGGCGCGGTTGTCCCATCTGCTGGAAGGTGATGCCCCCACGGTTAGCGGCAGAACGATGGCGGAGAATATCGAAGGCGCGGAAGTCTATGACGATGACGTGATCCGGCCCTTGGATAACCCGGTATCCGATCAACAGACCCTGGCGGTGATGCGCGGCAATCTGGCCCCCACGGGCGCGGTGTTGAAACCTATTGCAGCCGATCCGAAACTGTTGAACCACACCGGCCCGGCCTTGGTGTTTGATGACTACAATGACATGGCCGCCCGTATTGACCTTGATGATCTGGACGTGACAGCGGACAGTGTTTTGATCCTGCGTAATTCCGGGCCCCAGGGCGGCCCGGGAATGCCGGAATGGGGTATGTTGCCGATACCGAAAAAGCTGCTGCAACAAGGGGTCAACGACATGGTGCGGCTTTCCGATGCCCGGATGAGCGGGACGTCGTACGGTACCTGTGTCTTGCATATTTCACCGGAATCCTTCGTTGGCGGGCCTTTGGCGTTGGTTCAGACCGGCGATATGATCAAGCTGGATGTGCCCAATCGCCGTCTGGACCTGTTGGTTGACGACGCTGAATTGGCAAAGCGTAAGGCCGCCTGGACTGCGCCGGCCCCACGTTATGGCCGTGGCTTTGGCGCGATCTATGCCCAGCACGTGACCCAGGCCGATGAGGGCTGTGATTTCGCCATCCTGCGCGACGGTGAAGCGGTGCCCGAACCAGAAATTCATTAGCCGGAGATACATTAGCCCAGGCGGATTGACTTGGGGCATGATCTAAGCCGCAATAGGGTATGGATCAGACTGTACAGCCAGAACTTGCCCCAGGCCTTATCGAAGCCCTTATCGCGGCAGGCGATGAGATAGAGCGGACCCAGCGTATACCGGAACCGCTGTTGGTCCAGCTGCATGGCGCACGGCTGTTTCGCATGTTGTTGCCCAAGGACCTGGGCGGTGATGAGGTCCACCCCAGTGACTATCTGCGCGTTATGGAAGCGGTCGCCCAATGTGAGGCCTCTGTTGCCTGGAATATCTTCGTTGGCAACAGTGCTGCGTTGATTGCGCCGTTTGTTGATTTTGATGCCGCGAAAGAAATATTTTCCGACCCCTGCGCGTTGGTGGCCTGGGGCCCACCCCATGGAGGCACGGCGGATGCGGTGGGCGGCGGCTATCGTGTCAGTGGCAGGTGGGAGTTCGCCTCCGGCTGTCGGCAGGCCACCTGGATGGGTGTGCATTGCCGGGTGCGTGAACCCGATGGCAACCTGCGCCTGAACCATCTGGGCAACCCGACCCTGCGCACATTGCTGTTTCCTCGCGCCCAGGCGACATTGCACGATGTCTGGAACCCCATCGGCCTGCGCGGCACTGCATCGGACAGCTATAGCATCGAAGATATATTCGTGGCTGAGGCCTATACAGGCACCCGTGATGATCAGGCCCTGCGCCGCAAAAGCGGGCCGCTTTATGCCTTCCCCCAACAAGGCTTGTATGCTGTCGGTGTGGCGGGCGTTGCCCTGGGGATCGCCCAATCCATGCTGTCTGCCTTCATAGATCTGGCGAATGAGAAAACGCCGCGTGGGCGGCCCCGTCTGGCGGATACATCTATGATCCAGGTTGGCGTGGCGAAGGCGGAGGCGACAATTGGCGCTGCCCGGGCTTATTTGATTACAGGCCTGGATGAGGTTTTTTCCAGAGCAGGCGAAACCGGCGCCATTAGTATTCCGGACCGGGTCCGCGTACGCTTGGCGGCGACCAATGCCATTCATGGTGGGGCTGAGGTAGTCGACTGGATCTATAAGGAGGCGGGCGTGAGCGCCATTTTCCCCGGCAGTCCGTTCGAGAGGCGCTTTCGCGACATGCATACGCTGACCCAGCAAATCCAATCCCGCGGCTCCCATTATGAAAGCGCCGGCCAGGTTCTGCTCGGCAACCCGCCGGAGATTTATTTCTAGGATGAGTTTGGATCAGCGCCCCGTACCGACTGTGCCCACATGGCGACAAAATTTTACTGGTTTATTGTTGGTCTTATTAGGAGGGGTGTTTATTACCTCCCTGACCTGGATCGTGCGCAGCGTGGCGGATGATATCCACCCCCTGCAGGCGGGATTTATGCGCTATGGCTTTGGCACCTTGATTTTGTTGCCCATGGTGATGAAATTTCGAAAAACGGATTTTGAACCAAAATTGGTGGCTGGGCATTTCCTGCGTGGTGTCGTCCATGCCTTTTCCGTGTTGTTATGGTTTTACGCAGTGACCAAGATGACGTTGGCGGACCTTACGGCGTTGAGTTTTACCGCCCCCGTCTTCGTGACTATTGGTGCCTTTATTTTTCTGGGCGAAAAATTCAGTTACCGCCGCCTTGGGGGTATCATATTTGCCTTTGTCGGTGCGGTGGTGGTCTTGCGCCCTGGTGTTGAGGCGATCTCCATCGGTGCGGTCGCGATCCTGGTCGCGTCGCCCTTTCAGGCAGCCTCGTCATTGTTGGGCAAACACTTGGTGGCGCGAACGTCAATCTATGCCATGGTTTTTTATCTATCCCTGTTTGTGACATTGGTCAGCTTCGTCCCGACCTTGTTTGTATGGAGCATGCCGTCTCTGCATACCTGCGCTTTGACATTTCTGGCGGCGGTAATGGCGACGGCGGCACATTTTTGTTGGAGCAAATCGTTTCAAATCGCCGATCTGTCCTTTACCCAGCCGGGCTATTATTTCACCCTGCTGTGGGCCGTCGCTATCGGTTATTTCATCTATGCGGAGGTGCCGGACCTCTGGTCAGGTGCGGGTGCGGCGATTATTATCGCCTCAACCGCCTATATTGCGGCGCGGGAACGTCAGGCGGCGAATAAAGCGCCAAAGGTACTTGGAGAATGAACATGAGCCTGCCACTGGTTGTCGGGATTACAGGTGCCAGCGGTATCGTCTACGGCATTGAGATCCTGCGCGCACTGCGCACCCTGAAAATTCCGACGCATCTGGTGATCAGCGAAGCTGCTGCACAGACCCTGAAGTATGAGAGCGATTTGTCTCTGGCCGATGTGCGCGCCCTGGCTGATGTGGTTCATTCCAACAAAGACATCGCCGCCTCTATCTCGTCGGGTTCGTTCCTCACCCGGGGCATGATCGTCGCGCCGTGTTCCATTAAAACCCTGTCAGCCATTGCCAATTCATACGATGCCGACCTGATCACCCGCGCCGCAGACGTCACTTTGAAAGAGCGCCGCCCCCTGGTCCTGATGGTCCGTGAAACCCCCCTGCACAAAGGCCACCTGGATCTGATGTCCCGGGCCGCAGATTACGGCGCCATCATCCTGCCGCCCATGCCGGCCTTTTATCACAAGCCAAAAACCATCCAGGACATCGTAGACCAAGGCGTCGGCCGCGCCCTGGATCAGCTGGGCATCACCCACGCCCTGTTCCCCCGCTGGGATGACGATCAAGGCTGATCCGCATATCTGTATCAAGATGATTGGAGAATTCTGAAGTGCCCTATAATTCCGTCTTCACAGCTGATCTGTTCGCCGATCAAACCATAATTGTGACCGGTGGGGGCAGTGGTATTGGCCGCTGTATTGCCCATGAGTTGGCGCATTTGGGCGCTAATGTGGTGATCACCGGGCGGTCGCTGAATAAGCTGGACGTGGTGATTGCTGAAATCGTCGAGGATGGCGGCAAAGCGAATGGTTTCGCCTTTGATATTCGCGAGGAGGACGCGGTTGCGGGCGGGATCAGCCAGATACTTGCTAAGCACGGACCCATCAGCGGCCTCGTTAACAATGCGGGCGGGCAGTTTTTGGCGAAGTTGGAGGATATCTCTCAAAAAGGCTGGGAGACCGTGGTGCGCACTAATCTTACGGGGGGCTTTTTGGTCAGCCGTGAGGTTGTGAACCAGTGCATGCGGGATACGGGCGGCGCAATCGTTAATATCACGGCCGATCATGCCCGCTCCATGCCGGGGCTTGGCCATTCCGGTGCGGCGCGGGCGGGGATGGAGAATTTCACCAAGACCGCCGCGTTGGAGTGGGCCCATTACGGTATCCGGGTCAATGTTGTCGCACCGGGCTATATCGCCACGTCGGGTCTGCAGCAATATCCCCTGGCGCATAAGCGGAAAATTCAAAACCGAAAATCATTTATCCCCGCCCGGCGTCTATCGACAGAGGCTGAGGTCTCCGGCGCGGTGGTGTTTTTGCTCTCCCCGGCGGCTAGTTATATTTCCGGTGAAAGCATCGGCGTGAATGGTGCCGTATCCGCCATGACAGCGGAATATGCCCTGTCGCCGGAGAATGAACCCAGTGCCCAGGACCGTTATCCCAGCTATGACGGCTTTCACAGGTCCGCGAAGGTGGATTTTTTGGCCGATGGATTTGAGTTTGATGAAGATGCATGAAATGGTCATAATCAAAGCGTCGTCATAGTAGGGCCCCCTACGACGGGACGAGGCCCCGGAAATCGGAAACCATGATCACGAATTGGCATACCGCGAATATTGATCCGAGCCATTTGTCCCGGCGCCTGCGCATTGCCTATGTCCTGTGGCTGTGGGAGGCGGTTAAAAACGACGATGGCTTTCCAAATTTAGCCAGCCTGCAAGCCGCTGAATTGTATGAAGCCGTAGCACCCTACGCCACCCTGTCTGAGGGGCAGCGGGATGCAGATATTCGCACATTCATCTGTAT
>JAPKBD010000241.1 GCA_028824965.1 Alphaproteobacteria bacterium
TGGCGAAAGCGTTCATCCGTCTGATTGGTACTGGGCAGGGTAATGCCCGGCGCGATACCGCAAACCCTGACCATAGGTGCCAGCTCCATTGCCAGAACCTTTGTGGCACCTAACAGGCCGTACTTGGCAATGGTATAGGAAAAGAAATCCGGGTTCAGGGCGAACATTTTGTTGTCCAGCATATTGACCACGACGCCGGTTTCACCTTTCCTCAGTGAACGGGCAAAATCCCGGGCCAGAAAGACCGGCGCGCGCAGGTTCACCGCCGCATGATCGTCCCAGCTTTCCGTGCTCATATTCATGGCCCCATCGTTTTCAAACAACGAGGCATTGTTGATCAAGCAACCCAAAGACGGGGCATCCTGGCTTGCGGCCTGGATCAAGGTTGCCACTGCATCCTGATCGCGCAGATCAGCCTGGAGCAAATGCCCTTGGCCGCCGTCCGCCTCTATTTGGCCTAATAATGTTTCTGCAGCGTCTTTGGAGCCATGAAAGTGGATTGCCACATGCCAACCGTCCGCAGCCAATGCCTGAGCTATCGCCGCCCCGACACGGATCGCCCCCCCTGTAATCAATGCAGTTTTTTGGGCTGTTTTTTGTAGATCTTGATTTGCCATGGCCCGTTATTGCCCCAGTGATGCGTTTAAGGCAACAACTCCGCCAGGACAGCGTTCAAGACCTGCAAACCATCGGAGCTGGCTGCCAGGTTATCGCCCCGCCATTCCAGCAAACCGCCTTCCAACAAATCCTGCAAGCCTGGGGCGTCGACCCATTCCGCTAAAGGTATACCCGTTTCGGCCAAAAAATCTGCGCCGCTTACGCCGTCGGTCAGGCGCATGCCCATCATCAGCATTTCCACTCCCCGGTCTTCCAGACTAAGGGCGGTTTCTTTCTCCCGCCCCTCGCCCACCAGCCATTTTTCCGGCGAGGTTCGCTGGCTGGTCGCCAGTCGCTGGCCATCGATCAGCAGACGGCCATGGGCGCCGGGACCAATGCCCAGATACTCGCCATAGCGCCAATAGGCCAGATTATGGCGGCTCTCCTGACCGGGTGCTGCATGGTTGGAAATCTCATAAGCCGGCAGCCCGGCATCTTGGCACATACTTTGGGTCAATTCGTACAAATCGGCTGCCAGATCGCTGTCGGCTGCTTGTACCGTGCCATCGAACGCGGTGCCCTTTTCAATGGTCAGCTGATACATGGATAGATGGCTGGGTGCAAAAGACAACGCCTGGGTCAATTCCGCCCGCCAATCCGCAACGCCCTGATCCGGCCGGGCATAGATCAGATCAAAATTGCAGCGGTTGAATGTCTGCCGCGCCAGCTCCAACGCCGCCAGGGCCTCACCTGCACTATGATTGCGGCCCAAACGGCGCAGGTCTTGATCATTGAGCGCCTGCACACCGAGAGAGAGGCGATTGACACCAGCGGCGCGATAGCCTTTGAAGCGGGCGGCCTCAACTGATGTGGGGTTCGCCTCTAACGTAATCTCTACATCGTCGTCCATGGCCCAATGGCCGGCGATAGTGTCCAGCACCGCGCCCACGGTTTCAGGCGGCATCAATGACGGCGTGCCACCACCAAAGAAAATACTGCTAACACTGCGGCCCGGCAGGCGGGCAGCGGCGCGGTCGAGTTCACCAACCAACGCAACGCGCCAAGCGTCTTGATCCACGTTATCGCGCACATGGCTGTTGAAATCACAGTAGGGACATTTGGCCAAACAGAACGGCCAATGCAGATAAATTGCAAAGCCGCCGGGATTTCCAGGACGGTTTGGACGGTTTGTGGGGCTATGGCTTTTTAAAGCAACCATCGATCAGCTTTTGAAACGCCACGGCGCGATGGGATATGCGTTGTTTTTCGTCATAGTCCATTTCACCGAAAGTCACATCATAGCCATCGGGCAAAAACATCGGATCATAGCCGAAGCCCTTGTCACCCCGTGGTGGCCAGACCAGATCGCCATAGACCCGGCCTTCGAAACTTTCCAAATGACCATCGGGCCAAGCCAATGTCAGCACCGAGATGAAAAAGGCCCGGCGATTTGCATTATCCCCCAGCTTCTCGTGCACAAGTGCCATGGCCATATCAAAATCCCGGTCCGGGCCGGCCCAACGGGCGGAATAAAGACTGGGATCGCCATTTAATCCTTCAACTGCCAGGCCGCTATCATCTGCCAGGCACGGCAGACCGGAACCCTGAACAGCCGTCTCTGCCTTCAGGATCGCGTTGGCAATGAACGTATCGCCGGTTTCTTCCGGTTCGGCCAGATCCAACTGCCCGGCGGAGACCACTTCCATCGAGAACGGCGCCAGCAGATCGGCAATCTCCACCACCTTACCCTCGTTATGCGAGGCAACAACCAAGCGCGGTTCGGCAAAGTGGCGGGCCATTGGCTTAGCCTTCGATCGCCTGTTTTTGCAGACCGACCAGTTCGCCAATGCCTTTTTCGGCCAGGTCCAGCAACTCGTTGAATTGCCCACGTGTGAAAGGATCTTCTTCCGCCGTACCCTGAATTTCAACGATGCCCGCATTACCCGTTAGGACAAAATTGGCGTCTGCCTGGGCGTTCGAATCCTCGGCATAATCCAGATCCAGCACCGCCGTGTCTTTGTACAAACCACAACTGACGGCGGCCACATGGTCGGTCAGGGGCATTTTTTCGAGCAACCCGTCTTTCAACATGCCCGACAGTGCAATGTGCAAGGCCACCCAGGCCCCGGTGATGGATGCGGTGCGGGTGCCGCCATCAGCTTGCAACACATCACAATCCAGGCGGATCTGACGCTCTCCCATGGCTTTTAAATCCGTCACGGCGCGCAAGGAACGCCCGATCAGGCGTTGGATTTCCTGGGTCCGGCCCGATTGTTTACCGCGTGCGGCCTCACGGCCCGTCCGCGTGTGGGTGGAGCGTGGCAGCATGCCGTATTCCGCCGTCACCCAGCCCTGTCCACTGTTGCGCAGAAATGGCGGCACACGATCATCGATGGAGGCCGTGCACAGGACGTGGGTATCACCAAAGCGGATCAGGCAGGAGCCCTCGGCGTATTTCGAAAAGCCCGGTTCCAATGTCACGTTACGAAGTTGGTCAACGGCACGGCCTGATGGACGCATGATATAATCTCCTGAAATTCGGGTACTGATTGTGGCGCTCTATCTAGCCTTCCGGGGCGCTACAGTCCAGCGTCCTATTAGCCAGACCGTATTGACGCCGTATTGACGCCTTGCAAGGCCGTTACTACATTGTCCTCTATGGCCATACGATCACAGCAGCTGCCGGAAATCGGCGCATTGGACAAACGTAACCGGGAAATTTTTCGCGAAGTGGTGGAATCGTTCTTGGAAACGGGCACCCCCGTCGGCTCCCGCACCCTGTCGCGACGGTTGAGCCGCAATCTCTCGCCCGCCTCTGTGCGCAATATTATGGCTGATTTGGAAGATGCGGGTTTGTTGCACGCCCCCCACGCATCCGCCGGGCGTCTGCCGACGGATCGCGGCCTGCGCATGTTCATCGACGGATTTTTGGAATTGGGCGACCTGGGCGAAGAAGAGCGTGCGGAGATTGAGGCGAACTGTACCGCTGCCGGACGCAGTTTCGAAGATATGTTGATCCAGGCGTCCGAAATGTTATCGGGCCTGTCCGGTTGGGCCGGGTTGGTCATGGCACCGAAATTGGAAGCGCCCCTGAAGCACCTGGAGTTCGTTTCTTTAGGCGATGGCCGCGCCCTGGTGGTCATCGTGGGAGAAAGTGGCGCGGTGGAAAACCGCATTATCGAAGTCCCACCGGGTTTGCCGCCATCGGCCCTGGTGGAGGCGTCGAACTACCTGAACGCTCGCCTGCATGGGGCCACTTTGGCAGAGGCCCGGCGAAATGTTCTGGCGGAGATTGAAGGCCAACGGGCGGAGCTGGATGCCGTGACTGCACGGGTGGTGGAAAGCGGCCTGGCGATTTGGGGTGGCGATGACCAGCAACAAACCCTGATCGTGCGTGGGAGGGCCAATTTGTTGGAGGATATTTCCGCTGCAACGGATCTGGAACGGGTGCGCCAGTTATTCGCTGACCTGGAAAGCAAACAAGCCTTGATCGATGTGTTGGAGTTGGCCAGCGACGGGCCCGGCGTGCGGGTATTTGTCGGCTCTGAAAGCCAGCTATTTTCCCTGACCGGGTCCTCCATGATCGTTGCGCCCTATACCAACTCCAACCAAGAGGTGATCGGGGCCATCGGCGTGGTCGGGCCGACCCATCTGAACTATGCCCGGATTGTGCCCATGGTGGATTATACGGCGAAGGTGATCGGACGCCTTATAGGTTGAGCTAATTTAAGTTGACCGAGGCCTCTGTTCGGTTCAAAAGGTCGCAGTTTCATTTCACGGGTACACATTTTGACCCGGACCCCCTATATCAAGCTCAAACCTATCCAATAGCCCCAATATCCCCAATATTTTGGGCGTGCAGTCGAGGACAAGATGAACGAACCCGAAAATATCGAGAATTCGGACAAAGGCGCGGCCGATGCCAACGAGCCGATCGATCTGGCCACGGCAAAAGCCGCTGCGGAACTTAAAGCGGAGGCCGACGGGATCGACCCCGCCGACGCTGCCGCCGATGCTGATGAAGCACTAGAGGCAGAGGCTGCGGAAGCAGTTGCAGAACCCGATGAATTGGAAGTGGCGTTGGCAGAGGTCGCGAACCTGAAAGACAAATTGCTGCGCTCCATGGCAGAGATAGAGAACATCAAACGCCGGGGCGAACGGGACAAGACAGACCTGCGCAAATACGCCGTGGCCGATTTCGCCCGCGACATGCTGGCGGTTTCCGATAACCTGCAGCGCGCCCTGTCATCGGTGGATGATGCCGCCCGAAAGGACAATGCGGACATGGTCCAATTGCTGGAAGGCGTGGACCTGACCCGGCGTGAATTACAAGGCCATTTCGAAAAACACGGGATCAAAGAGATTAACCCGCTGGGCGAAAAGCTGGACCCCAATTTGCACCAGGCCGTGGTCCAGATGGACGACCCCGAAGCCCCCCAAGGCACCGTCGTCCAGGTCATGCAACCCGGCTACGTCATCCACGACCGCCTCTTGCGCGCAGCCATGGTCGGCGTCGCCAAAGGGCCGGCAACGCCCAAGCCGGCAGAAAATGACGACAGCGTAGATACCCGAGCCTAAGCTGAGCTTTATGGATCATTCTATTTAATAACAAGCGTATCTTGCAGAGAGTTCTTTGCGCATACACTGAGTTGTTCCGTCACCCAGGCATTCAAGCCTTTGCCACGGGCCGTTGCTGCCTCGAAAACCATTCTATGTAGTTCCGGCGTGCCACGGACGGGAAAATTGCCCGAAAACGGCTTTTCCGGATCTTTCTGACGTGCGGTGCACCAATCCAAATAGTCGTCAACACTTTCACGAAACGCCATCTTTAAATCGGCGGCATTATTGGCCTGAAAGGTGATAACCGCGTTTATACCGGCAATTTCGCCGTGGAAAAGCTCCGCCTCATCATCAAACTCAATGCCCGCCGTATAACCCTTAAATTTCATCATGGCTTGATACCTGCTAGTTCTAGAATACGACGGACGGATTTTAAGGCTCCCTTGTCCGTATCTGGGGTCGGATGCGGTCTATGAAAAACAGCATCGACGCCGTTCAAAGAAACCCGGAGCCTGGAGCCGCGCCCCTCAGACATTTCCCCATCGCAGCCCACAAATAGATGTTCTATATCTAACCATTTGACATTGGCGCGAACAGGTTCTGCAAAGATAGCAGCAAGCGTCTTTTGGTGTTTCTTATTCACAACAGTATAGTATCACATTATGATATCAGATCAACAGTGATATTGAATTGTGATATCATTTTCGACCAGGAAACGGGAGCCGCCGTCGATGGCTAAGTTGTACTTTTATTATTCGTCTATGAATGCGGGCAAGAGCACGCTTTTACTGCAATCGAGCTATAACTATCAAGAGATGGGCATGAAAACGATGCTGTTTACAGCAGCGTTGGATGACCGTTTTGGCGACCCGAAAATCGGCTCACGCATCGGGTTGGAGGCGGACGCCACGCTGTATGACCGGGATGATGATCTGTTGGCCCAGGTGCAGGCACAGCATGGGGTTGAGGCCATTTCCTGCGTCTTTGTTGATGAGGCACAATTTCTGACGACGCGCCAGGTTGATCAATTGAGCGATGTGGCCGATGTCTTGTCTATTCCCGTCATCGCCTATGGCCTGCGCACGGATTTTCAGGGGCAGCTGTTCCCCGGCTCCCAGCGCCTGCTTGCCATTGCCGACGAGATAAAGGAAGTGAAGACCATCTGCCATTGCGGGCGCAAGGCGACCATGGTCATCCGCCTTGATGATACGGGTCAGGTTATCAAGGACGGCGAACAAGTGGTGATCGGCGGCAACGACCGCTACATCTCCGTCTGCCGGGCCCATTGGAAAGAAAAAATGTCGGGCTAAACCATATCGACGACACTGTTCTTCACGGGCTATAATTTGGCATCGGACGCCACGAACAGAGGTCATACATCCCATGACGGACCAAAGCTTCGACATTCCGTTGATCGACATCGGCGATCTGGGAACCAGCCCCAGGGCAAATCAAGCTATTGCGGAACAGGTGCGGGCGGCCTGTATGAATAGTGGCTTTTTTTATGTCTCATCCCACGGCATCGGTGACGACCTTTTAGCCGGGGCGTTTGCTGCCAA
>JAPKBD010000242.1 GCA_028824965.1 Alphaproteobacteria bacterium
CTGCCCCGCCAAAGGCAATCATGGCGAAATTGCGCAGATCGATACCTTTTTCAGCCGCATGGGCCCGGATCGCTGCGGCCATGCTTTCATTGACCACATCGTGAATGCCCCAGGCGATCTGTTCCACAGACATTCCCAACCGAGCGGCAATATCGCCCTCAATGGCCGCCCTGACAGCATCCACATCCAATTTCATATCACCGCCCAGAAAGTGCGCGGGATCAAGATAGCCCAGCAACAGATCCGCGTCCGTCACGGTAGGTTGTTTGCCGCCGCGTCCATAACAGACCGGCCCTGGCACGGCACCCGCTGATTTAGGCCCCACATTCAGCAGCCCCAGATCGTTGACATGGGCGATGGAGCCACCACCCGCACCGATCTCCAACAACTCAATCGCTGAAATTTGTAAGGGATAGCCGCTGCCCCGCTTGAAACGATGCACGTGACCCACTTCGAATTCATGGGTAATGGCAGGTTCGCCATCCCGGATGACAGATATCTTCGCCGTCGTCCCGCCCATATCAAAGGCAATAGCATCTGGTTTCGCCAAAGCCTCCCGCGCGAAGTGAGAGGCGGCAATGGCACCCGCCGCAGGTCCGGACTCGATCATCCGGACCGGATATGTATTCGCCACATCGGACGCGGGGCCAATTCCGCCGTGCGACAGCATCATGGAAGCTTCACGCGCCATGCCAAGGTCTGATAATCCTTGGTTCAGGCGGCCCACATAGGTCTGCACCAATGGCTTCACATAGGCATCAACAACTGTTGTTGAGGTCCGCTCAAACTCCCGCACCTCGGCCGAGACCTGATGTGAGACGCTGACCGATAAATTGGGAAACAGCCGGGCGGCAATCTCGGCCACCTGCAGCTCATGATCAGGGTGGGCGTAACCATGTACCAAACAGATGGCGAGGGATGTGATACCCGCATCCTTCACCAACTGCTCCAGAACCACCGCCACCTCGGCCTCATCCAGGGGCGTTAGGACTTCGCCATCGAAACCAACCCGTTCCGTGACCTCCAACCGGCGTTGGCGCGGCACCAGGGGCTGGGGCATACGAATGCCAAGGTCATAGATGTCGTAGCGTGCCTCACGCCCCATCTCCAACGCATCGCGAAAGCCCGCCGTCGTAATCATACCCGTCCGCGCACCCTTGCCCTCCAGCACCGCATTGGTCGCCACTGTTGTCGCATGCACCACATCACGCACCAGGGCTGAGCCAATACCCGTACGTTCAAGAATTTCGCCGGCACCCGTCAACGATCCTTTCGAGGGGTCTTCCGGTGTGCTGAGGACTTTAGCGAACCAGACCCGGGCGCTGTTATCATCGACCAATACGACGTCCGTGAAAGTGCCCCCCACGTCAATGGCAAGGCGGCAGGACGTTTCAGACATATACATTAACCTTTGCTGGGACCCATACTGGTATTCAGGTAGTGAAACAGGTACCTTTGTTCATACAAGATTTTGACGCGTAGCGCGTATTTTTTCAGATTAGTCAGGTTTATTCACATGTCCCCCCCCTTATCAAAATTCGCTCAATCTGTTGGCGGTTCCACAGTCGTTGGAATGCGCCGGCAGGCGGATGCCTTGGAAGCCCAGGGCATGACAATCATAGATTTCGGCATTGGTGAGCCGGATTTTGAGGCACCACCCCCTGTTCGGGAAGCCGCAATTAAGGCCATTCAGGATGGCCGTGGCAATTATATCGATCCAGCTGGTTTGCTGGAACTGCGCGAGACGATTGCAGCATTTGAGGAGGCGCAACATGGCCTGACGGTTAACCCGGATCAAATCGTTGTCACGCCCGGTTCATACGGCGGGCTGTCATTGATCACCCGCGCCTTGTTGGACCCTGATGACGAAGTGTTGGTGATCGAACCCGGTTGGGGACCGTACAAGGCCATGGTCAAGCTGACAGGGGCGCAGCCCGTGGGTGTCCCCATGGGTACGTTGCAGGGGCGGTTTGTGATCGACGGCGAGCGGTTGGAAGCCGCCGTTACGGCTAAAACCCGCGCAATTATAGTCAACACCCCCTGGAACCCAACGGGCCGGGTGTTGTTGTCAGAGGAATTGGCAGCGGTCGCAGCGGTCGCGGAACGGCATGATCTGTGGATTGTCGCAGATGAGGTCTACAGCGAATTGGTTTATGCCAACGCCTCCCACGTTTCCATCGCGACTTTGGGGGAGGATGTGCGGGCGCGCACGGTCATCGCGACCTCCCTGTCGAAATCATTCGCAATGACCGGCTGGCGCCTGGGTTATTGTATAGCGCCGCCTGAATTAGCGGTCTTGCTGGCGCGGATCAATCAATACACCTCACGCTGTGCCACATCGATTGTGCAATATGCAGCCCTGGCGGCATTCCGGGACAGCGCATCTTATGTGGCCGATATGCATGGTGAATATTCCAAACGCCGGGATGCCATTGCCGCCGGCCTGAACGCCATTCCCGGCGTTGAATGTCCCCTGCCCGAGGGGACGTTCTATGCCTTTCCGCAAATTCCAGAAGCCTGGGGGGATAGCAAGGATATCGCCGGCTATTTGTTGCAGGAAGCAGGCGTGCTGCTAACGCCCGGGGGGTCATATGGCCCCGCCAGCCGCCACCATTTGCGCCTGTCTTTTGCGACATCGCTGGAAATGATCGAGACGGGCATCGACCGCCTGCAAAAGGCACTACCGCCCAGCGGGACAATTTCGGGCAATGGCTGAAGCGGCAGCAACCAATGCTGGACCACCGGCGTGGTTCCAGCGTGCCCTGACTGACGCGCCCACCTCGCACCATGTTTCTGCATTGGGGTGTAAAATCCATTATTTGCGCTGGGGTCCGGAAACGTCGTCACAACCGGGCATATTATTTTTGCATGCAGGCGGTGCGCACGCCCAATGGTGGTCCTTCATCGCGCCCTTCTTTGCCGAAGATAGGGCGGTCGCAGCCCTGGATTTTTCCGGGATGGGGGATAGTGGCCGCCGGGACAGCTACGGCAGCGCCTGCCATGTGGCCGAAATAGCCGCCGTGCTTGCGGATGGGAATTTGGGCGAACGCCCGATTATTGTCGGCCACAGTTTCGGCGGCTTTATGGCCATGTGCTATGGCAATCAATATGGCCATGATCTATCCGGCATGATCTTCGTTGATACGCCATTACGCACAGAAGCGGAGGCCAAAGCCAACCCGACCCAAGCCTATACTAAACCGCCAAAGGTATATCCCGATCAGGACAGCATTCTTGCAAGGTTCCGCCTGGGTCCTGCACAACCGTGCGAAAACGGCTTCATCCTTGATCACATCGCCCAAACATCCATTACCAGGTGCGACGGCGGATGGACCTGGAAATTCGATGTGGCCGCTCGCGGTGCAAGCCATCACGATGAACCCTTGGCGGAATATGTGGCGAACCTATCCTGCCCCAAGGCCCTGATCTATGGCGCGGACAGTGCCATGGTTACAGCAACAATCGCCGAATATTTATCGAAACTGTTCGCACCGGGGGAACCGTTCATCTGTCTGCCCGAGGCCCACCATCACCTCTTCCTCGATCAACCTATCGCCTTCGTCGTAGCGTTACGGGCCATTCTGTCGGGCTGGCAGCGATAAGTCGCTCGGTTCAAAAGCATATAAAGGGAAATCTAAATGGCAATTCGGGAAATCGCCCAGATGGGCAACCCCATTTTATATCGCAACGCAGCAGCGGTAGCCGATCCGACGGATCCGGAAATTGCCCGCCTGGCGGAGGATATGAAGGATACCTTGATCCATGTGGGTGGTTCGGGCATTGCCGCACCCCAGGTCTATGAAAGCCTTCGCCTGGTGGTCTATCGGGTCAGCGCCCGGCTGATCGAGGATGCAGCGGTTGAGGTTGATCCTTGGGTGGTGCTGGTCAATCCCGTGCTTACACTTGACGCAGGGGAGACGTTGACCGGGTGGGAGCGCTGCCTGTCCATTCCCGGTCTGCATGGCAAGGTATCCCGCCCCGGTTCGTTGACCATGACCTATCAAAACCTGCAGGGCACGGAAATTACCCTTGCCGCCCAAGGTGCCCTTGCGACCCTGTTACAACATGAATGTGATCACCTTGACGGGGTGCTATACCCCATGCGCATGACCGATCTTTCGAAATTGGAATTCAATGCGGAACCGGGGCATCTGGCCCAGGATATCGCAGATGGCGTCAAGGTCTGGCCGGTGCTGCAGGATTTGGTCGACGCCTGGCCCGGTCGCAGCCGTTGGCTTGATGAATAAGTCCCGCCAAAATCAATCACTGGCACGCTTACCGTTTTATTACGGCTGGGTAATCGTCGCTGTTGCCTTTATCACCATGGGCGTTGGGGTGAATGCACGGACGGCATTTTCGTTGCTGTTCCCACCCATTTTGGATGAGTTCGGGTGGAGCCGGGGCAGCCTGGCTGCGACGTTCTCCATCGGCTTTATGGTTTCCGCCCTGATCACGCCGTTAATCGGCATTATGATGGATCGCTACGGACCGCGTCTGGTTCTGCCCATAGGCGCGGTGCTGGTCGGCACGGGCCTGATGCTAACCACATTTGCCGTCCTGCCGTGGCATTTCTATCTGACCCTGGGGGTCATGGTTGTGGGCGGGTCCATATTCATCAGCTACATCGGTCACACATTATTTCTGCCGAACTGCTTCATCCGCCGCCGGGGCCTGGCACTTGGCCTTGCCTTTGCCGGTGTCGGCATCGGGTCGGTGACTATATTTCCCTGGATGCAGCATTCCATTGATACGGTGGGTTGGCGGCAAAGCTGTTGGGTTCTGGCCTTCATAATACTGGTCGTCCTGGTGCCTTTGAATATCATCTTCCAGCGTCGAAAGCCGGAAGTCATTGGCCTGTTGCCGGACGGTGACAAAGTGCCCGATGCAGCAACGGCTGCGGAAAATAGAGAGGCCGTGGACCCCGCAATTATCGATAAAGAATGGGTCGCAACGGAATGGACATTGGCCAAGGCGATGCGGACCGCTCGGTTTTGGTGGCTGATGCTGTCCTTCATCGGCACGCTGTATGTCTGGTACGCGGTGCAGGTGCACCAGACGCGCTATCTGATCGACGTTGGCATCACTGCCGAGATGGCCGCATTGGCCCTGGGCCTGGTGGGCCTCGCCGGCGTCATGGGACAGATTGTGGTTGGTCATCTTTCCGATCTCGCATAGGACGGGAATGGGCCTATACCCTGGCGCTGTTGGGTTTTCTAAGCACCTACGGCTGCCTTTACCTGCTTCGCCAATGGCCGGAAGTCTGGCTGATGTACCTGATGATCGGATTACAAGGTTTCCTTGGTTACGGTGTCTCAACCGTCTTTGCAGCGACCCCTGCGGATCTGTTTGCAGGCAAACACTACGGTGCCATATTCGGCGTCCTAGCAACGGCGGCCAGCGCAGGCGCTGCATTGGGGCCGTGGACCACTGGCGTCTTCTTTGACATTTATGGCAATTATGATGCGGCCTTCACCCTTGCCATGGTTTTATGCCTGTTCTCCATCGTGACCATGTGGATCGCTGCGCCACGAAAAGTCCGTCTGGTTCCGGGCCAAGTTCCAGCCGCTTAAAGCCCTTTCAAGCGGGGTGCCACCTCCTTGGCAAAGCGTTCCAACGAGGCGTTCACAGCACTTGGCCGCAAGCCCGGCGGCACCGCCCAGGTGACCAGATCCGTGATGCCGTTCTTTTTGATAAAGGCGCCTAATTCTGCAACGCAGTGATCCACATCGCCCACAACCCAGTTCTGTGAAATGCGCTCCTTATCCTGATCAGGCGGCGCACCCCGACCAGCGTCTTTGAACGCCTGTGCGTAATATTCCATGCGAAACCGTTCGGCAGCCAGAATTTCCGGCCAGTCCCGGTCTTTGTCGTCCGTCACGAAACAAGGCTTGATAATACCAACGCGATAATTATCGGGATCACGACCGTCCGCTGCCAACGCATCCCGCCAGACTTGAATGGTGGTTTCGTAAGGCCCTTGGGGCAAAAGATGGGCATTGAAACGCGCCGCCCGCAAAGCACCATTTGCAGATGAAGCCGCCACCCACAGTGGCGGGCCGCCTGGTTGCACATAATCCGGTTTGATAACCACATCATCCGCCCGATAACGCTTACCCGAATAGCTAAAGCGTTCGCCCGCGAAACAGCGGGTCAGGATTTCCAGGCTTTCATCCGTGCGCGACACCCGCTGTTTGACGGACAATCCATAGCCGGCAAAATCACGGGGCACATACCCAAGGCCGACACCCAGATCGACCCGGCCGCCGCTCAAGTTATCCAGCACAGCAAGGTCTTCAGCCAAGCGGATCGGTTGATAAAGCGGCAGGATCGATATGTCGGAGGAGAAGCGGACGTTTTTGGTGCGGGCCGCCATGGCACCTGCCACAGGTATCCAGGACGGCAGATAGCCATCATCGACAAAATGATGTTCCGTAAACCAAACAAGATCCATGCCAAGGCCATCAAGCCAGGCGGCCTGGTCAAGTATCTCCGCGTAGAATGTTTGATTGTCGATACCGGTGCCAGCACCGGTTTTGGGTGGATTACGAAAATCGTAAACCACGCCAATACGCAAATCCTGTCTCATACTTCCAATTCCAATCAGTAATGCCGGACATCACTTCGCAGGAGCGGCGAATGGTATAGGGCGGGTGATAGCAATGTATTATAGTTGGGGATGATAGTTATGTTGAGAGCATAAGATTAATGTGT
>JAPKBD010000015.1 GCA_028824965.1 Alphaproteobacteria bacterium
AAACTCCCGCGCATACGCTGGAGACCGTGTTGCAGTGACCCGTTGAATCCACCGCCTCGAGAATTACGGCGGGGTAAGTTCACGCCTCAAATGCACTGGGATTGATGATATAGTACATAGCGGACTAATTGCCGCGAGATGATTTCCGCGTTAGTTAGGGTCACGCGCCCCTAGCAAGACCACAATCGAAGGAAATGATCCATGAAGGCTGTTGAATTGATGTCGGTTGGCCCCGCCCCGGAAGTTGTTCGCTGCATTGAAGTTGACGAACCGGGCGCGCCGGGGGTTGGTGAGATCATCGTCGAATTGGCCGCCTGCTCGATCAATCCTGCTGATTTGATGATTTTTGAGGGCAACTACGCCGCTATACCCGAGACCCCGTGCCCGATTGGCATCGAAGGGGCCGGGATTGTGATGGCGGTGGGCGACGGCGTGAGCCTGGTCGGCGTTGGCGACAAGGTGATGAGCCTGTATCGGGCCAACTGGTCACAACAGTTGCGGCTGAAAGAAACAGAGGTTGTCCGACTGCCCGATGGGATTGATCTGGAGCAGGCCGCGATGTTGAAAGTGAACGCCGCGACGGCGCTGTTGATGCTGAAAAAATATGTCGATCTGGTGCCCGGCGACTGGGTCATCCAGGACGCGGCAAATTCCGGTGTCGGCAAAAACCTGATCCGGCTGGCCAGCGAAAAAGGCTACAAAACCATAAACGTTGTCCGCCGGGAGGAGTTGATCGCACCCTTAACGGCAATGGGCGGCGACGTTGTCATTCTGGATGGTGAGGATTTGGCTGAACGGGTGAGCGCGGCAACGGGTGGTGCAAAGGCCAAACTTGCCATCGATTGTATATCCGGGGCGATCACTATGCGCCTGGCCGACTGCCTGGCGGATGGTTCCATCGTCATCAATTATGGTCAGCTGACGGACGATCCCTGCATGCTGCGACCGGACCAGGTTTTCTTTCGCGATATCAGGCTGATGGGGTTCTGGCTTGCCAAGATGATGCCGACCATGACGTTCGATGAGATCGTTGCCATGTATCAGGAACTGGCCGACCGGGTCGTTGATGGCACGTTGGAGGTCGCGGTTGAGGCGACATATCCGCTGGAGCGCATCAAAGACGCGGTGGCGCATGCCGGGCGCTACAAGCGGGATGGCAAGATCCTGTTGCGACCCAACGGGTGAACATCGCAAATTGATGGAATGGACAAAATCATGAAAACCGTTAAATGCGACCTATGCGACCATGAAGCACAGGGCGAAACGTTCGAGGCATGGATTCAGGCGCTGAAACCTCATTATGGTGAGGCGCATGCTGATGTGATGAGCGATTCCACTAAGACTGAGGCCGACATGATGAATTGGATGGCTGAGAACAAGGCACGGTTTGACGCTGCTTAAAGCGCACCCGGGAGACCGTTGGTTTGGGACGGTGTTGGCAATACCACCTTGCAATGATAGGAACCCATAGAGACGCATTTTGGGAGTTTTCGGGTAGGAGCGCACGCTGACGCGATGCGGTCTGCAGGGTCGAACACGGCAATACACGGTCGTTCGTGTGCAGCTAAATTGCTCTATACTAGTGCAGTGTCCTTAGCAGCGGCGAGGGAGCGGGCGCGCTTTTCCAGCCACCAGGCGTCACTTGGCCGCCAGAAGCGTTCGTAAGCTTCATCTCCCATAAGGGCCAGGCTGGCCTGCAGTGGCCATTGCGGATTGAACAACGCTTCGCGGCCAATAGCGATCAAGTCGGCACGTCCGCCCTGCAGCACACCCTCGGCAAAGGCTGCATCCATGATCAGACCGACGGTCATGGTTTTTAGGTCCGTTGCCCGACGGACATCTTCGGCAAAGGGGACCTGAAACCCTTGTTCTCTGGCAACGACCACCGGCGTGGTGCGCTGCCCCAGGCCGCGGGAGGAGCAATCGATCACATCGACGCCCAGGCGGCCCAATTCCCGCGCCAGGATAATCGTGTCTGCCATGGTCCAGCCGCCCGGCTCATCATCAATGCATGACAGGCGGAAAAACAGCGGCCGTTCATCGGGCCATTCGTCGCGAACAGCCGCCGCGATTTCGAGGGCCAGGCGCATACGGCCCAGCCGATCACCGCCATAGCCATCTGTACGCTGATTGCTGATCGGTGACAAAAAACTGTGGATCAGATAGCCGTGGGCACCGTGAATATCCAGAACTTCAAAGCCAGCCTGGCGGCAACGCCGGGCCGCGTCGCCATGGGCCGCGACGATTTCCGCTATCCCAGACGCTGTCAGCGCCTGCGGTGTGGGCCATCCGGGGTTGGCGGGCAAGGGCGATGGCGCAACTGTTTGCCACGGCGCCTCCCCCCTGTCAGCAATATCCTGCTCCGTCAGGGGCATGTAGCCCTGCCAGGGTCGCTGGACCGAGGCCTTGCGCCCTGCATGCAAAATCTGTGCCCCCGGCACAGCCCCCAAAGCCCGGACATTGTCCGCCAAACGAGCCAGGGGTTCTATAAAATCATCATGCCAAGCCCCCAGATCGCTGTAGGTCAACCGACCTTCGGGCGTAATACACAGGGCTTCCGTAAAGACCAATCCGGCACCCCCCATGGCCATACGCCCGTAGTGCACCGTATGATAATCAACCACTTTGCCATCAGGGCCAGCAGCATATTGCTGCATGGGCGAGATCGCGATGCGGTTTTTCAGCGTCACATCCCGCAAGGTCAGTGGCGTAAATAGCAGCGGATCTGGTTGTTGGGTTGTCATCTCGAAGGTCGCCTCCCATTTCGCTTTGACGATATCAATTTGACGTCATTCCTGGAAAGGGTTTTGTCCCCCATTACAGCAGAATGGGCCGCGACATGCGTTAGGCCAGGTTAGCCAGTCTTTCCGTCAATAGTTCAAAAAAGCCATCCGCGTCCGCGTCACCGATGACATGGACATTTTTGGCCCGGTCCGTGACGCCCCACCAATCCACCACTGTGGCACCACGGGTCAGGGGGGATGTGGTTTCGATTTCAACATTGCACATGCGGCCCTGAAATAATTGAGGCTGCAACAGCCAGGCAATTGTCGTCGGGTCATGCAGGGGGCCGCCGTCGGTGCCGTATTTTTCCACGTCATAGCGCCTGTAGAATTCCAACATCTTGACCATAGCCAGGGCCGCGCGATTACCGACGGCGCGGATGCGTTCGATGCGGGGCTGTGTGGTCAAAACCTTATGGGTCACATCCAGGGGCAGCATGACAATGGGCGAACCGGCGGCGAAGACAATTGCCGCAGCGTCGGGGTCCGCATAGATATTGAATTCCGCCGATGGGGTGACGTTGCCTTGTGCGAAATAACCGCCGCCCATCAGGACGATCTGTTGTATCCGCCCGGCAATTTCAGGCTGCTTTTGCAGGGCCAGGGCGATATTCGTCAGCGGCCCAATAGGGCAAAGGGTGACCGTTCCAGAGGCCTCCTCCATCAAAGTATCGATGATGAAATCGACCGCGTGGCCGTCCTGCAAGGGGAATGATGGCTCAAATAACTCCGGACCATCCAGGCCGGTTCTGCCGTGCACATGCTCCGCCGTGACCTGGGTGCCCTGCAAAGGGCCATCAGCACCGGCGAAAACCTTAACGTCTGTGCGCCCGGACATCTCACAGATGATGCGGGCATTGCGCGCGGTCAGTTCCAGCGGCACATTCCCGGCCACGGTCGTTATGCCCAGCAGATCAATTTCCGGGCTGCCCAACGCCAGCATGATGGCGGCGGCATCGTCCTGTCCCGGATCCGTATCAATGATGATTTTCAAAAAACACCTCCCCAGACGTCGTTACGAGACCTAACCCGCCTCTAAATGTTCCTGCAGCCTGGGCATCAGCTCAGCAAAATTACAGGGGCGGAAACGAATATCCAACTGGTCTTTCAGGATATGGTCCCAACCATCCCGGCACGCCCCGGGTGATCCCGGCAGGGCAAACAGATAGGTGCCGCCTGCCACACCGGCGGTGGCCCGTGATTGGATCGTGGACGTACCAATAAACTTGAAACTGATCTGCCGGAACACTTCGCCAAAGCCCGCGATCTCTTTCTCATAGACGCCCTGAAAAGCCTCCGGCGTGACATCCCGCCCCGTGACGCCCGTGCCGCCCGTAGAGATCACCACCTCCACGCTGTCATCCGCGATCCAGGACTTTAGCTGCGCAGTGATCGCCGGCACGTCGTCCTTGACGATGGCGCGGTCAGCAAGGTTGTGGCCATACGCGGACAGCCGTTCCACCAAAATATCGCCGGATTTATCGTCGGCGGGTGTGCGAGAGTCAGAGACGGTCAGGATCGCGATATTGATCGGCTTAAAGTCTAGGTTTTCGTCAATTCCGGTCATTTCGCG
This sequence comes from Alphaproteobacteria bacterium, assembly GCA_028824965.1. Taxonomy (GTDB): domain Bacteria; phylum Pseudomonadota; class Alphaproteobacteria. The sequence goes on from JAPKBD010000015.1 coordinate 4,357, forward strand.
CCACTGCTTTCGTTGCTTTGTCCAAATGAAAATAGATCGGCCAGTGACCGGATGCGGCGGCATCCAGGGACGGGCTGTCCTGTGAAAAACGTTCACGATAGATCCAGAAATTCGTCAGCACCCGTTCCACAAACAGACGGGTTTCCCGCCAAGGAATGCTTTCCACGAACATCAAGGGATCTTCACCGAAATTGGCCTTGCGCAGCCATTTGCGCAAGTTGCCGGGGCCCGCGTTGTAGGCTACGGCCAGATGGAACAAATCACCTTTGACCAGGCTATCGCCCAATAAAAGCCCTATGTATTTTTGCCCCAGTTCCAAATTATATTCCGGATCGTACAATTTTGCTTTGTTGCTGCGGCGCAGGCTGCGATCGTTGGCCACAAAGGACGCGGTGCGCGGCATTAACTGCATCAGACCCCGGGCACCGACCGGGCTTTTCGCCCTGGCGTTGAAACCGGATTCCTGACGCATAAAGGCAAACAGCAAGGCCCTGTCCATGACAAAGCCCTTCGCCGGTTGCCATGTTGGTGCGGGGAACAGGGCGTTATCAAAGGGCCGGTCATCGTCACCGCGCACACCCTTGGCCATGCGCAACTGGGTCGCTGGCAGGTCCAATTTATGTGCCAGGGCAAGCAACGCCGGGCCGCTGAGATGATTGGCATCGTAATAACAACGGCGCAATTCCCGTTCCGCCAGGTGGCGCTGCCCCATCTGGGCCAGGGCAATGGCGCGGCGGGCACCGGGAATATTGTTTACCTGGGCCCGGCCATCCATGGTCAGGGGAGGTGCGGTCCATTGCAAATCAAGATCAACACCCAACTGCCGGGCCGCGATCAGCCCATGAAAGGTGCGGGGATTGCTGGCCGCCATTTGCAGCATGGGATTAACCCGGTTCGGCTGTCGGTTCACCAGATAGGCCCGCGCCGCCCAAAAGGCACCCGCCGCCCGGTTCCACCGGTCAGCGATTTTCGATCGGGCCAAAGCTTCAAAATGCCCGGCGGCCAGACCAATTTTTCGCAAACGCCAAGCCGACAGACCGGCAATCCAATCGGCGTTAGAGAGATGTTTCCGCGACCTTTCAGCCGCCGGGCCGGCCAGGGCCAGCGCCTTTTTGGCATTGCCACGATAGAACCAACCTGCCGCAACCCATGTCAGCAAGGCATCCCGTTCCACCGTATCCAGGCGTTTTCGGACGTCTTTCCGGTCCAGGTATTTCTCCGACACGGTCAATATTTCGCGCCGGACGTTGCGGCGGATGTTGGCTGAGATATTTCGCACCTGACGGCGTTGGGTGGCGTTGCGTCGGCGCGGTGATTTATACTTTGGCTCCGGTGCTAATTCCGCATAGCCCCGTGCCGTAGCCGGGCCAATGGGCTTTTGCGGTGCCCGATAGTTGCTAGGCCGCCGCCGCATGGCCAGCTTGTAGATTGTGGATGCACCGGGATGATCGGCATATTTCGCCAGCCAACCCCTTAGTTCCGTGTAGCGGGAACGATATTTCCGCGGATGCATGTAGCGTTGGTACAGCACATGCCCCATCAGTAAATCATCATCAAGCTGCTTTATCAGACGATCCGCAGCCTTCCATTTGCCAACCTTTTGGAGGGTAAAAATGCGTTTATAGCGATTGATATCTTCCCCATTCAGCATTTGGGGCAAGCCAAGGTCTTTGTCCGGGGCCACAGGAACCGAGGCCGCAAGATCCGAGGCAACTGGCACCTTGCCTGTCTGATTGGCCAAGCTATCGAACGGGACGGCAGCAACGGCAACGGACACCGCCATGGCAATGGCGACAGCCTGCACCACAGCCCGCGGGCGCGGGAACAAACGAGCCCGCGTACGGCCAGCTATGCGCCGCATTATATGTTTCAAGTCCTCCGACATAAGTTCTTTAAATACCCCATTGGAGCAATTCCGGCAACTCAACCATTCCTCTCGAAACGCCATATTTAGCATTTGTCTAATTTTCAACCACTAAATATAGTCGTCAAGATATATCTTGTAGCTTCGCCTTGATGGCGAGGAGGTCGATCCAGGCCTGCCGCTTCAAGGCCGGTTGCCGCAAAAGGTAGGCGGGATGAAAAATCGGCATGGCGGGAATGCCGCCGCCGCCGCTTGGGCCTTGGACTGCATAATCAAACCACCGGCCCCGCATACGGGTGATGCCATCAGTCCGCTCCAACAATGTGGACGCAGCCGTCCCACCGACAAAAACCAGCAGACTGGGGGCAACCAATTCAATATGGCGGCGGATAAACGGCAGGCACATGGTGGTTTCTTCCGCCGTCGGTTTGCGGTTGCCCGGCGGTCGCCAGGCCAGCATATTGGTAATATAAACGCTGTCGCGATCCAACCCAATAGAGGCGAGCATACGGTCAAGCAACTGACCTGAGACGCCGACAAAGGGTTGGCCCTGCCGATCTTCGTCCGCGCCGGGGGCCTCCCCCACCAACATAACCTTGGCCTCTGGGTTGCCGGCACCAAAGACCGTATTGGCAGCGGTTTTGCGTAGCGGGCACAGATCAAACCCGGACATGACATCGCGCAAGGCCGCCAGATCGGCAGCACCGGCTGCTAGGGCGCGGGCGGATGTCTCGGCTTCGGTCTGGGCAATTTTTCGCGGTGCAGATGCCGGCGTTGCGTTTTGACGTGCCTGACGGGACGGCGCGGTCGTTTGGGGCGCTTTGGCCACGGCTGGGGTCTTGCTTTCAGCAAATCGATCCACCGGCGTATCGCCAATGACCTCGTCCACGCCGGCATCGACATAGAAGTTCAGCGCGGCGAGGGAATTAGCTGTATGTTCCATGGGGGGACTTTAACACAGCTTCGCAAATGTCACCCCAAATCCTACCATTGACCCGGTATGGTGTTCGGCGGCATAACGGACGACAAATGTAGATCGCTTAAGTTATAGGAAAAGGTGCCATGGAACCGGAAGCAGGCCAGGAATCTGAGCGGGAATCGATGGAAGTGGATGTGCTGATTGTCGGCGCCGGACCGGCGGGACTATCAGCGGCGATCCGCCTGATGCAAATGGCAGAGGCTGCGGGAACCGAACTATCCGTCTGCGTCCTGGAAAAAGGCTCCGAAGTTGGTGCCCACATTATGTCCGGCGCTGTCATGGAACCCCGCGCCTTGGACGAGTTGATCCCCGATTGGGCGGCACGTGGCGCGCCCCTGAATGTGCCTGTGACCAAAGAAAAACTGATGTTCCTAACGGCGGTGAATTCGATCCCACTGCCCAATTTTATGTTGCCTAAGGCAACCCACAACCACGGCAACTATATCGTCTCCCTGGGCAACGTCGCCCGCTGGTTGGCGGAACAGGCGGAGGCCATGGGCGTGGAAATCTTCCCGGGCTTTGCGGCGTCGGAGTTGTTGTTTCATAACGATGGCCGGGTCAAAGGCGTGGTCACCGGGATCATGGGCATTAATGCCAAGGGTGGGCAGAAACCGGCGTTTGAGCCGGGCATGGAGCTGCATGCAAAATACACCCTGATGGGCGAAGGTTGCCGGGGCTCCCTATCCCAGCAACTGTTGAAGCAATTTGATTTGGACAAAGACTGCCAGCCGCAAACCTATGGTATCGGCCTCAAAGAATTATGGGAAGTGCCCGACGATGTTCACCAGGAAGGGTTGGTTGTGCACTCTGCCGGCTGGCCCATGGACAATGCCACTTATGGCGGTTCGTTCCTTTATCATTTGGATAATAATCAGGTTGCCGTCGGCTTCGTGATCGCCCTGGATTATCAAAATCCTTATCTATCGCCGTACGATGAATTTCAACGCTACAAGACCCATCCCGACATCGCCTGTCATCTGAAAGGCGGCAAACGGATTTCCTATGGTGCCCGCGCCATCAACGAAGGCGGTCTGCAATCCATTCCCAATTTGATCTTCCCCGGTGGTGCCCTGATGGGCTGCAGCGCGGGTTTTGTGAATGTGCCGAAAATTAAGGGCAGCCACAACGCCATCAAGACAGGCATGCTGGCGGCAGAGGCGGCATTTGCTGCAATCCAGGCTGCGAACGAGGCCGGAGAGGAAATGCCCGCCGCTTTGTTGGAGGATTATCCCGTTTCCGTGAAGGAATCCTGGGTTTGGAAGGAAATGACCGCAGCCCGGAACTTCCGTCCGGCCTTTGCCAAATGGGGCCTGATCGGGGGCACGTTGTACAATGGCATAGATCAATTCCTGGGCGGCAATGTGGGCTGGACCCTGAAGCACCCCCATGCGGACCATGAGAGCCTGAAGCCAAAGGACCAGTGCAAGAAAATCGACTACCCGAAGCCCGACGGGGTTCTCAGTTTCGATAAACCATCGTCCGTCTTTATCTCAAGCACGAACCACGAGGAAGATCAGCCGGTTCATCTGAAGCTGGCGGACCCGAACATACCCGTCGAGCATAACCTGGCCCTCTATGACGCGCCCGAACAGCGCTATTGCCCGGCGGGCGTGTACGAGATTTTGACCGACGACGATGGCAGCAATGCACGGCTGCAAATCAACGCGCAGAATTGCCTCCATTGCAAAGCCTGTGAGATTAAAGACCCGACGCAGAACATTACCTGGACAGTACCGGAGGGAACGGGTGGCCCGAACTATCCCAATATGTAACCGCTTTTCCAACACCACCTCGATCGGGGCGATATTGTCAGCGGCGGCGCTGGCATTGTCGCTTTTGTCTGGCTGTGCGAATTCCGCCATGGAAACTGGCGAGGCTGAAAAGGCGGCGATGGCGTCAGCGACGCTAGATCCCTCCCCCTTAGGGCATTTTCTATCGGCCCGCGTGGCCCGCGATAAGAAAGATTCCAGACGCGCCGCAGCCTTTTACGACATCGCCCTTGCCGCCGACCCCGATAATCAGTCCCTTTTGCACCAAACAATGGTGTTGATGTTGATGGAAGGGCATATGCCCCGTGCTATAGAGTTGGCGGGACGCCGGATCAGCCACCAAAAGGACGCAGCCTTTGCCCGTCTGATTTTATCAACGAAGGCCATTCAAATCGGTGATCTGGCAACGGCGCAGATGCATTTACGCGCATCGAACCGGGACAGCTACATGTCATTGTTACAGCCCATGATTATGGCCTGGGTGGAGGCAGGTAACAACGAATATGAAACAGCGATGGAGACCTTGGAAGGTCTTAAAAAACGCAAAGCATTTGCGCCCTTTCGGACCTATCACACGGCTTTAATCAGCGATTTTGCCGGCCATGATGCGGCCGCAGCCGCGGCCTACAGCTCGGCGCTGAAAAACGATGCCCGCAGGGTTACCAGGGTTACCTTGAATTATGGCGGATTTTTAGGCCGCAGCGGCCATCGGGACAAGGCCATGGCCTTGTATGACCGCTTCCTCAAACGCCTGCCCGGTAATCCGGTCATTGGCAGGGCGCGGACAAAATTGGCGAACGGCGAGAACCTGTTGCCCCCCATGGCCAGCATCGCCGACGGCGTGGCGGAGGCTTTATTGTCGACAGGCTTTGCCATTGCCAATGCTCGGAATGGCAACCAGGCCAGAATTTATGCCAACCTTGCCCTGTATTTGCGACCTGACCTGGATGCAGCCCTGATGTTGCGGGCCGAGGTATTGGAAAATGTAAACCGGTTTGACGACGCCATCGCCGTCTACAAACTGATACCGAAAGACTCCCCCTTCCACTGGAACGCGCGCATCCGGACTGCTGCCGATATGAACAGCCTGAACCGGATTGACGAAACCGTCACACTGTTGCAAAGCATGGCGAAGGAGCGGCCAAAAGACACCTCGGCCCTGATCACGTCGGCGCGAATATTGCGCTTTGAAGAACGTTTTGACGAGGCCATCGCCGCCTATAGCGAAGCTTTTAAGCGTATTGGAACCATTAAAGCCCGCCATTGGAGCTTGCTGTATGAACGGGGTATTGCCCTGGAACGATCAAAGCAATGGGCCCGGGCGGAAGCTGATTTTCTAAAGGCTTTGTCATTTCGCCCGGAAGAGGCCAGCGTGCTGAATTACCTGGGCTATTCCTGGATCGATCAGGGTATCAACCTTGTCCGGGCCCGGGAAATGATCGAAAAAGCAGTCTCGAAACGACCTAACGACGGCTATGTTGTTGATAGCCTGGGCTGGGTGTTTTATCGCCTGGGCCGTTATGACGAAGCCGTTAAGCATCTGGAGCGGGCCGTTGAATTACGGCCCCAGGATCCCATCATCAACGACCACCTGGGCGATGCCTATTGGCGGGCCGGGCGAAAGCTGGAAGCCGGATTTCAATGGAACCACGCAATCGACCTTGGGGCAGAGAAGAAGAATATTCCCGCCATTCTGGAAAAACAGGCCAATGGTCTTGGGCCAGCCCAGCCACTTGGCCAAAAGAAAGCCCCGTCGAAGGCAGGAAAAAGCAAGGCCGGTGACTGAGCACCAGGCATCCGAAATTGGGCCATGTCCTAAAGTTGGTGTGGTCAACGACAAGGTGTCTGATCCCCAACAACCCGGACCATGGTTGGCGCGGGCTAAGATAAATCTCTACCTCCACGTAACGGACCGGCGGGCGGATGGATATCATTGCCTGGATAGTTTGGTCGTCTTCGCAGACATCGGCGATACAGTCATGGTTGAAGAAAATGACGCGCTGACTTTGGATATTGTGGGGCCATTTGCCAATGAACTACAAGCGGATGAAAGCAATTTGGTCTGGCAGGCAGCTACGGCGTTAGCCAAGACAGCCGGGCGGGGTGCCCAAATATCGGCCCCACGACCGCCCTGGGCGCGGATTACACTGCATAAATCTTTGCCTATTGCAGCCGGTATTGGTGGCGGTTCAGCGGATGCAGCGGCGACCTTGTTGGCGCTACGATCTCTGTGGGATATCTCTATCGATGATGAGGCGCTGGCGGCCCTGGCAGCGCCTCTCGGGGCCGACGTCCCGCTGTGCCTGACGACCGCACCAAGCATGATAACGGGCATTGGCCATGATGTGACAAAGGCCGCCCCACTGCCGCCTTTCGCTATTCTGCTGGCCAATCCGATGCAGCCATTGTCGACGGCGGCGGTCTTCCAGAAACTCGCGATGCCCGTTCCCAACCGCCAATCTTGGCGGGATGAGCCGATGCAGCAAGATGATTTTTTTCAAACCCTCTCCGGCTTTCGCAATGATCTGGAGGCACCGGCCCGGGCACTGTGCCCGGTGTTGGACGACGTATTGGCGGCAATAGGCAAACTGCCCCATTGCCGTCTGGCGCGCATGTCCGGGTCCGGGGCAACCTGCTTTGGACTGTTCGATGATCTAGGCGATGCAGAGGCCGCAGCGGCACTGTTGTTGGGGCAACGGGCAAATTGGTGGGTGCGAGCGTGTTCCATAGGAGGAACCCTATGATGGATCGGCTACTTTGGGGGCGTCATCCCAGTGGCCCCAGCACCCCCGGAATCCCGAGTATATTCGGCGTTTTGGGGCTGATGTTATTGAGCCTGCTGTTTCTGACCGCTTGCGAAAGCGAAACCTGGAACCGCAGCGAATTGCTGAACCCAGCCGTCCTTACGGAGACAGACAGCGACATCGCCCGGACATTTGATCAGGCCATGATCGTGTTACCGCGATCCAGGGGACAGGAACCACTGGTCGGGAAACTATCAGACAAGGCCGTTCGGCATCAGCTTGCGGGTCTGGGTCCAGGCCGGCATTACCCGACAATCGTTTATATGCACGGCTGCACCGGCATGGGGCGTCTGACACCTATGTTGGCATTTGCCAAAGCAGGCTTTGCCGTAATTGCACCAAACAGCTTTGCCCGACGCTTTCGCCCGCTACAATGTCGGGCATCGGAGCGGACGGGCGGCGAGAATATTTTTGTTTTCGACTTCCGCCTGGTTGAGATTAGTTACGCCCTCCAACGTATGGCCCATCTGCCTTGGATCAATAACCAGCGATTATTTTTGGTTGGCACGTCAGAGGGCGGCGTCGCAGCAGCGCTCTATCGGGGGGAGGAGTTCAACGCCCGGATCATCAGCCAATGGACCTGCCATGGCGCACCGTTCATTCGTGGACTGGCAGCACCGATTGGGGAACCGGTTCTGGCCATCGTACGCAGCGACGATCCCTGGTATCAACCGGATCGAACCGCCGGACAGCATGGTGATTGCAGCACATTCTTCAAAACGCCGAAACTTTCCAAATCCTTAGTCATCGATGGTGGTGCCGCCCACGACATTTGGGGTCATAACGGTGCCATGAGAGAGGCCTTGGATTTTTTACGTAGACATTGATACTGCCTAATTTTGGCCATTGCCCAATATGGTCTCCAGCATATCTTCTGCGCCCTCAGCGTTTCCTTGACCATCCATCGTTTGACCATTTGGACCCCTGCCATTTGGACCTTTACCTGGCAGATGCCTTCGACCACCAATTGCCACCAATCGCGCCACCATAGCCCCCATGCCCGCATCTGCCTCCAGACGCACGGGCAGGGCTGGCAATTCCGTCCGCACCTTGGCCAACCAAATATCCGTCCATTTCGGCCGCGCCAAGCGGGGTAGCCATTTCTTTTTTGACGCCCCGGCAATCAGATTTTGTGTGATCCGGCAGATATTTACAAAGCCGGGAAGAATAGAGATTATCCGATCTCTGTTCGCCATTGCACGTGCATCAACTTTGCCAACGCTTTGAGCCTGAAGATCATAACGACGGCGGCCATCAAAAACCTTTACGCTACCAGCACACGATCCGGCCATTTCATTGCGCAATACTGCCTCGAACATGGCGCTGAAGGGGTCCTTGGTACCTGGCAAGTAGGTGACGGGAACGACCTCGCGTTCATCGTCTTCGGCATTTGGATGAGCGATGAAGCTTACATCGTTTTTAGGTTCATTTGCCTCCGCCCCACCGGCTCCCCCCGTGTAGGTAATTTGCACGGATCGATTATTCCCCGCCCATTGGCCGGTGGTTTTATAGGAGTTTGGATAGGTTCTATCTGCCTCGATTCGACCAGAAACACCGTTCTGACGCCGCAGCTCTATCAGGAAATCCAACAACCCGTGACTACGTGATACGGATGAAATGTCATAGTCCTGACCGATCCGTGCGACATTCAGATCAACCGTGCCTGCCAAAATACCGCCCAGAAAAACATCGTAAGATAACACCACGTTGTAGGTTTGTTTTGGCGACGCAGTGTCGGCAGCCGCCCCCCCAATGATTGCACATAAGAGAACAGCAAACACAAACAACGGCCTAAGCCGCAAGCACCCCATTTCCATTCGATCCGTTATCATGCAGCAATATCCAAATATCTCCGTGCCTCATAAGACATATCTAAATTTATAGGCAACTTCATTAACCTTTTTCCCCTACAAGAGTGATCATGTGATATTACCATCATTGGCTGGGCGATCCGCCTGTTGCATTGTTACCACAATATGTGTTTTCCGTGCCTCAAGTGTGGAAATGCGCTTGCGAAAAGCCAGGAATATCCGTATGTTGCAGGCGTTTGTTGAAAGCAAGACTTATTTGATTGCGATTAGATTGAATATTAGTGCTTGCAATAAATGACTTGCATCTAGAGAGTGCAAGAATAAGATTTTGATTTGTGGGGGTCCGGTTGACTGTTTCGCGTCCGTGATTAGTTTTCAACGGCGCGGTTGATAGCAGTTGCCAGGCATCAGTTAAATCGATAAAAATTTTTGAAGCGTTTCAATTAGGAGGTACTCAGCAATGGCCGGTAAAAAGACACTGACTGCATTTAGTTTGGCAATCGCACTGGCGGCAGCGCCGACATTTGCTTTGGCGCAGTCACAAGCAGCGAAAACCGGTAGCGGCACGACAACCGGCGTAACAGCTGGTCAAAGCGAGGGCGTAGCCGGCCTGGGCCTGAGCGCGGGCGCAATTGCCGCCGGCGTAGCCGTGGCCGCAGCGATCGGGATCGCAGTTGCCGCATCTTCAAGCGATAACAACAGCACCTCGACCTCCACCAGCACCTCGACCTCCACCTCCACCTCCACCTCCACCGCAACAAACTAACGTTGCCGGTCGAATAACGCTGAAGATTTCAGTGACGAGCAGCCTGCGTTATCGCAGGCTGCTCGTTGCTGTTTTAAGATCGGATTTCTAGATGCCAACCATTCGCGGCATAACTACGCTGTGAGTAGATTTTGGAACGAGCATCTGCCCAAGAGCAATTCCGATCAATTGTGAATCGCTTCGCGATTCTAAGTGATTGGAAAAATTTCTCTATTCTGAAGTGTCTGAGCATTTCCCCGACGGAAAGGCTCTCGTTGATGCTAAGTTCAGAACGGATCTAATTTCGTATATCGGCTAACGCTTCGGTGGATAAATCCAGCGCTTTGCCAATCCGCATCCTCAGATTATCAAGATCAACGCCTGTCGCGCTTTTTTTGCCGGCACAATAGCGGGCATAAACGCCATGCACGATGCAGGCGGTCTTCCACCAATTGAAACCAATATAGAAATTCAGCATGGACAAGTCGCGCCCGGATCGCTCAGCATAGCGGGCTGCCAGTTCCGATTTCATGGGAAAGCCAGGCAGGTTTGTCGGCGCCTCTGTCCGCCAATCACCAGGGTCGGCCCATTGGTTCAAGGCATAAGCTAGATCCGCGAGCGGATCGCCTAAGGTTGAAATCTCCCAATCCACAACAGCGGCAACCTTGCCATCCCCCCCGATCAGGCAATTATGCAAACCATAGTCCCCATGCACGACGCGGGCCGGTCCCTGATCAGGGGTATTTCGGCTGAAATAATCCTGCAGTTCATGGGCACGGGGGTCATCATATTTCGCATCATCAATGGACGAGGTCCAAGAGCGGAACCAGGTGCGCAATTGACGGCCCACATAATCCTCCTTCTTGCCTAATTCGCCCAGGCCAATTTCATCGGGATCAAGACTATGCAGATCCGCCAACACATCCACAAAGGACCATGCCATCGCCTGTCGGTTTTCCATTGGCACCAGGGCTTTTGTATCGGCTGCGGTGTACAGGGGGCGACCTTCGATCAAGCCCATGACGTAAAACCAGGCCCCGGTAACGCTTGGGTCTTCACAAAACCCCATAGCGGAAGCGACCGGTACCGACGTCGGACCCAGGCCGGATATTAAGGCCCATTCCCGGCCCATATCGTGGGCTTTGGGTAACAGGACACCCTGGGGCGGACGACGAATGACCGCCGCCCGGCCCTTTCCATCATCAATACGGTAGGTAAGATTTGAATGCCCCCCCTGCAATCGCGTCCAAGTCAGGGGCGGCGTCAGCGAGGTGATGTTATCTGCGATCCAAGCCTCGACGGCGGCAACATCATAGCCCTCAGGCTCGGTCGTTTGTGGGTCCATTGTTGATGCGTCCTCTAATAGTTATGCTCGGTAATCACAGTTATGAACTGGGCTGCAAATTTTTTCAATTTGGCTTGGCCAACACCATGGATCGCCGCAAATTCTTCGACCGAGGTGGGTTTCTGCAATGCCATATCGGCCAAGGAACGATCAGAGAAAACCACATATGCGGGTACATTACGCGCCTGCGACAGGGTTGAGCGCAGGGCCTTTAACGCGCCCAGAAGATCCAGATCCCGTTCCGAGAGGTTTTGTTCTTCCAGACTTGCTGATTTTGCCGTTTTTGGCGTACGGCCCAAAACGCCCTTGGCCCCGCCCTTGACCCCGTCCTTGAACTTGCCCTTGGCCATGGGTGTCGCATCCGGGCGATAGGGAAAGGTATCCTCATCCCGCAAAATCGCCTGGCCGCGCAAACCAATGGCCAGACCGCCATAGCCTTCCATGTCCAGTTCCAGATACCCACCCGCCACCAATTGCCGCAGGATGGATTGCCATTCAGGCTTCCCCCGGCCTTTGCCGGAACCATGACTATCCAGACGGTTGTGATTAAATTTGCGGACCTTTTCATTGTTGGACCCACACAGCACATCAACCACGTGGGACGCACCGAACCTTTGCCCCGTATCCCGCACCGCCGCCAGGGCCAATTGGGCCAAATGCGTACCGTCCACTGCAGGTGTGGTATCCAGACACAAATCGCAATTGCCGCAAGCCGGTTTATCCTCGCTGAAATATGCCAACAACGTCTGTCGGCGGCATTGAGGCGCCTCGCAATAGGCCAACAACGCATCCAGTCGCTTGTGTTCCTGTCGGCGGCGGTCTTCGCCACCGCCTTCCTGTTCAATAAACTGCCTGCGCATACGAATATCGCCCAGGCCGTACAGCATCAAAGCCTGGGCCGGGCTGCCATCGCGGCCCGCCCGACCGAATTCCTGATAATAGGCTTCCATGCTGGCGGGCAGATCTGTGTGCAAAACGAAACGCACATCGGGTTTATCAATGCCCATGCCGAAGGCGATCGTTGCCACCATGACAATGCCGTCTTCACGCATGAAGCGGTCCTGATTGTCGTCCCGCTGCCCTTTCTCCATGCCCGCGTGGTATGCCAGCGCGGTGACGCCATTGGCTTGCAACAGAGCGGCGGTTTCTTCGGTTTTTTTGCGGGACAGGCAATAGACGATGCCGCTTTCGCCTTGGTGTTTATCTACAAACGACAGGGTCTGTTGTTTCCAATCCGCCTTAAAGGTCACGGCAAGTTGGATATTTGGGCGGTCAAAGCCTTGCACGAAAATCTTCGCATTGGGGCCAAATAACCTCTCAGCAATATCCCGCCGGGTGACCTCATCCGCCGTTGCCGTCAGGGCCACCATGGGAATGCCGGGGAATAATTCCCGCAGGCGCGATAAATCGCTGTATTCAGGCCGGAACGCAGGCCCCCATTGCGAAATACAATGGGCCTCGTCCACCGCGATCAGGCTGATGGGCAGTTGCGACAAAGCAGCCAGCATACGATCCGTCATCAGCCGTTCAGGGGAGAGATACAGCAGCGAAATTTCACCCGCGGCGACGCGACGCCATATCTCCACATTCTCCATCCGGTCCTTGGCGGAATTGATGGTTTCCGCCCTGACGCCCGCCAATTGCAACGCAGAAACCTGATCCTGCATAAGCGCCAACAAGGGCGAGACGACGATGGTCAGCCCACCCAGGACAAGGGCCGGAACTTGAAAGCACAGGGATTTGCCCGCACCCGTCGGCATCACCGCCAGGGTGCAATCGCCCGCCAGTAGCGTATCTATGACGTCCGCCTGACCAGGCCGAAAGCCGGGAAAGCCAAACACATCTGCCAGAACACGGTGTTTTTCATCCCCCGTATCAACTGCATCAACGGCCGCAACATCACCTGCGGCATCACTGGGGGCGTCGTCTGTGCCTGAAAGGGCAATGTTCATATCAGTTGGCCCCATCACTGCCCGCACCACAGATCAAGGCAGTACAGACGGCACCTGGGGCTGGGACATAGACGCCGGCCTGCAGGGCGGCGATGGCGGCGGCGGCGGACAATTCCACGCCTAGGCCAAACTCTCGCCATAACCAACGCGCGGCCTCCTGCATCTGTTCATCCGTAACCAGGACGATCTCGTCCACATTATCCTGGATCAGGCCAAGGTTGATGGCTTCGCTGCGCCGGGGTGCCAGGGTATTGGCTTTGGTATTGATGCTGGTCAGCGTCACCACTTCGCCTGCCGCCACGCTGTTGTGCAAGGTCGGCGCGCCCACGGGCTCTATCCCAATAACCTTAATCCCCGGTTTTAGCGCTTTTGCTGCCATGGCTGTCCCCGCGATCAGACCGCCACCGCCGATGGAGACCAACAACACATCCGTATCGGGCGCATCCGCCAACACCTCAAGGCTTACAGTGCCCTGGCCGGCAATGACCTGCGCGTCGGCAAAGGGATGAATATAGGTCTTGCCATCCCGTTCGGCCACCTTCAGTGCCTCTTCATTTGCATCATCCCAGACGTCGCCATGAATATGCACCTCTGCACCCCATCGGCGTAAGTTATTCGCCTTTGACGGCGGGGTATTGCCCGGCAAATAGATGGTCACGGGAACGCCCGCTGAATGCCCGGCATAAGCAACGCCAAGGCCGTGATTGCCCCCCGATGCTGTGATCAGCCCCCGTGCCTTGGCAGCGTCATCCAGGGTGGTCAGTTTGCTCATCGCGCCCCGCGCCTTGAATGAGCCGGAGACCTGCAGGCATTCCAGCTTTAGGTTCAGGTCCGCATTCAGGTCTAGGTTTCCGGGCAACGGGTTATGGGCCAAGGTCGCTGGCAATAGCGGCGTACGCCGAACCCGGCCTTCGATACGCCGGGCGGCGGCATGAACATCGTCAATTGTAACAGTTGGGGAAACAGATGACATAGATTTAGACGTCCTCAGATAATTCGGCGTATGCTTCTATCTCAACCTTCATATCAGGTGCGATCAAGCCGGCAACTTGTACCAGGGTCGAGGCGGGGCGGATATCGGCAAAGACTTCACCATGGGCCTTGCCCACATCCTCAGCATCAGCAATGTCGGTGACATACATGACAGTGCGGACGACGTCCCGAGGTTTCGCGCCGGCTTCAGCCAGGGCGGCAATTATGATTTTCAAGATTTGTCGCGTTTGGCCCAGGGCATCGGGGGAGACCATGTTGCCGTCGGGGCCAAAACCGGTGGTGCCTGCAACATGTACGGATCGGCCCACACGGACGGCGCGGGAATATCCCACTTTCGCCTCCATCGGCCCCCCTGATGAAATATTTTGTCGGCTCATGTTCAGATCTCCCATTTGTCAGTAGCGTCTTCGGCGGCGTCTTCGGCGGCGGCGGTGAATTGTTGCGTTCTATTCGGTGATAATGGCATAGCCATTGGATAGCACGATCTGTTCCCGCGCTGGCACGGAAGTTGTGAAATAGATCTCATCCTCATCATCCCAGATATGGGTTTGCAGTAAATCGCCGGGCATGACGGGGGCTGAAAAGCGTGCGGAAAAACTTGTCATCCGCTCCACCTGATAATCGCAACAGGCGCGAATGACCGCATGACAGGCATGGCCATAGGTGCAAAGCCCATGCAGGATGGGCCGCTCAAAGCCGCCTGCGGCAGCAAAGTCGGGATCACAATGCAGGGGGTTTCGGTCGCCGGACAGACGAAAGATCAGGGCCTGACGTGGCAAGGTTTGGAATTCGATAACGTGATCGGCAGGCCGCATGGGGGATTTCGGCAAAGCTTCGGGCGCACCCTGAGGGCCGCCATAGCCGCCGTCACCACGGGCGAAAATGACCGATTCCATCGTACAGAGTTTTTTCCCGTCCGCTTTGTCCGTCAGGACTGTTTCCAGCAAGATCAGGGCACCGCGTCCCGCCCCCTTGTCGAAGGCATCGGTGACCCGGACATCCGAAATAACAGTGGCAGCACTGGGCAAGGGGCGGTGCAACGTCAGGCGCTGTTCGCCGTGCACCATTTTCACCACATCGATGCCGCAATCCCAGAAAATATCTGTGTCAAAGGCGACCACAGTCGCTTGCGACGGCATGATCTTCTGGCCGTCTTCATAACAAAAGGCCAGCTCCGCGCGGTTCATGGGATCCTCCCCCAGCCCGATGCCCAGGGCGTACAGCATGCTGTCATTGTCCGTGTAGGTAAATTCCTTACCCAGGACCTGCAGCGCCATCAGGCTGTCTTGCGTGATCGCCATTGTCACCCTCCCCATCTTGTTGTTGCGGTTGAGGGTATGGTATCACAGGGCAAATTTGAACGTGAATATCTACGTCAGGAGAATTGAATGGCCTATGAAGCATTAAGCCTGGATGTCGCTAACGGCATCGCCCATGTGCAAATGATCCGCGGCGATGCCTTCAACACCATGAACAAGGCATTCTGGTCCGAAATGGTCGCGGTGTTTTGCGAGATTGAGGATGACCCGACAGCCCGCGTCGTCGTCTTCTCCGCCCAGGGTAAGCATTTCACCTCCGGCCTGGATCTGAACGATTTCGGTGCCGGCCTGATGGGCACAGACAGCGAACCCGCCCGCAAGGCAGAGGCGCAGCGCCGCACGATCCTGTATATGCAGAATACCATGTCTGTCATTGATCGCTGCCGCCTGCCCGTCCTGGTCGCCATTCAGGGGGCCTGCATCGGCGGTGGCATCGACCTGATCAGCGCCTGCGACATCCGCTATTGCGCGGCGGATGCGTTCTTTTCCATCCAGGAAACCAACATCGGCCTGACAGCGGATGTGGGCACCCTGCAACGCCTGCCCCATATCCTGCCCCACGGTATTGTGCGGGAGCTGACGTTCACCGGCCGTCGTATGATGGCAGCGGAAGCGCGCGAATGGGGCCTTGTCAACCAGGTCTTTGACAACGCGGATGCATTGCAGAGTGGCGTTATGGCCATCGCGGCAGAGATCGCCGCAAAAAGCCCCATCGTCACCGTCGGCAACAAAGAAATGCTGAACTATGCCCGGGACCATTCCATCCAGGACGGCCTGAACTACATCGCCACCTGGAACGCCGCCATGCTTTCGCGCGCCGACATCGGCGAAGCCTTCGCGGCCAAGTCAGAAAAACGTGAACCCATATACGATGACCTGGACCCCACGCGAAAGCTCGCCTGATCGGCAACTTATCGCCGCTATCCGTTGCAGATCTTCATTGATATTTACACCAACCGTTGGCATCGTGAAGCATGATGCAGATATCGAACAGCTAAATCAGAACAATCAAAGCGCCGCCTAACCCTCCGTCACCAAAAATAACGTTTAGCTCTCGTCATTGCCAGGTGTTATCCGTCGATACGCTCTATCCCGCCGCCGGCTCCGCTTACGATCTTGATGTGGAAAGCCATGAATTGATGGCCTCAGCCGGCGAGGCCGCCGATATTGCGGCAGCGCTGGAAAACACCTTGAGCGCCGATGAAATTAACAAGTCAGTGGCAACCTGGTATCAAGTTTAAAGCCTCGCAGGTTCGCCAATAGTTATCATCGGTGCGGATCTGGCCGGGATCACCATCGGAATTTCGGTCCGGGTAAGTGTCAAATGATCTGCCTCTATAATATACTAAAAACGAACCGGCACATTGCGGGCGCCGCGGACTTGGCCGGCGGCCCAGGTGACGCCATCAGGATCGCTCAACTCAAACTCGGGGATGCGATCGAACCAGGTTTTCAGGGCAACTTCCATCTCCATCCGGGCCAGATTTGATCCGGCGCAACGGTGGATGCCGATGCCAAAGGCGATGTGGCGGTTCCGCTCTCTGTCGATCACGGCTTCATCCGGGTTCTCAAACACGGCCGGGTCGCGATTGGCGGCGGGGAAGTTGATGACCAGACGCTCACCTCGTTTGATGGTGGCGTCATTATGATCCACGTCCTCCATCGCGACGCGACCAACGGATACCGGGGCATGCAGACGCAGCATTTCCTCAATCGCGGTGGAAAGCAGTTCGGGCTCCGTTGCCAGACGGCGACGATCTTCGGGATGAGTGGCGAAATGCAGCATGGAGGAGCCGATGGAGCTCCACGTTGTATCAATGCCTGCCATAAGGGTCAGAACACACATCTTGACGATGGTTTTGTCCGCCAGGGGCACGTCATCGACGGATTGCTGTGCCAATAGGGAGATGAAATCGTCACTTGGGTTTTCCCTACGCAGGGCCAGTTGCTCTGTGAAAAAGATCACCAGCTTCTTGTTGTTTTCAGCCCGCATTTCTGGATTGTCGAAACCCAATTCGATCACACCACGCACCCAGCCGACAAATTCATCTGCTTGGTTCGGGTCGACGCCCAGAATATGGCTGATCACCCGAGGCGTAATTTGCTGAGCATAGTCGACGGCAGCATCACAGACGCCCTTGTCGATGAAGCCATCGATCAATTCGTTACACAGGCTTTCTGTATAGGGGCGGTAGTTTTCCACGGCCTTGGGCGTGAAAAACGGCAGGATCATCCGGCGCAGGGGAATATTCTCTGGCGGGTCCATAGTTATGGGCGGGAAAGCGCGTGTGTGGTAGTCGGCCGTCAAATCCGTGTCTTCTGGTAATTCCACAACAGAGACCTGGCGATTGGACAACTCCGGCACCCGCCGGACCAGGGCTTGGGCATCTTCGTACGTGGTCGTGACCCAAAAGCCGCCGCGTTCTTCAGTGCGGGAGAAGGGGCAGGTTTCCCGCATTTCCTTCCAGACCGGGCCGGGATCCGCATTGTAGCTGGCATCGAACATGTCGAAATCGGTCGACTGATCCGCCGCCATATCTGACAACAGTTCTCCAACCGAGCAGGCATTAGGCTCTTGCTCGTCCACGGATATTCCTCCCATTTATTCCCTGTGCTGGGAATGTTACAAACGACACCGGAAAATGTCAATAGGAAATAATCATTTCCGTACGGAAATGAATTCGCCTATACTCATAGCCATGAATATGACAGCCACAGAATTACGCAAGCCCGTCGTCGCCGTTCAACGTGCCGTGCAAATCCTACGCTATCTGGGCGGCAGCCAACGCCCGGTTGGTGTTAATGAGGTGGCGCGCGCCTTAGACATCGTACCATCGACCTGCCAGCATATCCTGAAAACCCTGGATTACGACGGTCTGGTCAGTGAAGACAAGGTAGCGAAGAAGTATCAATTGGGCCCAACCCTTTTGCGCTTTGCCCGCGACATGGTCGGCTCCAACGACTTCGTGCGCAACGCCCAAGGGGTGCTGGACCGCATCGCGCAGGTACACCAAGTCACCACAGTGGCCGTCTGGCGCGAAGGCACGGACCGCATCATCGTTGTGGCCAAGGCGAACGCGCCGACGAATTTCTCCATCCATGTGAATATTGGCAGCCGGTTTCCTGCCCTGACATCAGCCATTGGTCATTGCTTTGCCGCCGCCGCTGATCTTGATCCAGACTATCTGCGCGAACCGTTTGAAGAATTGAATTGGCAGAACCCGCCAGATTTCGATGCTTGGCTGAACGACGTCGCCTTCGCCCGGGAAAACGGCTACGCCGTCGATACAGGCCAGCATATTGGCGGCGTCACCGTGGTGGCTGCTGCCATCCATGAAGCCGTCAGCAATGGCGTATCCGGTTCCACGCGCGCCATTGGCGGCGTGGGCCTGTCCGAACAATTAAAGGGTAAGGGCTTGAACGCACTGGCCCAAGATCTCAAATCCAGCGCCGCCGCCTTGTCGGAATTATATTCGGAGAGCCTGGTGTAGAACCCGGACTAGGGCAGCCCGGATCAGAGCCTAACGGGGCCTTCAATCTAGTTCTTTATCCGGATACCAACAAAAGTCTATCATCAGGCAGCCGGTTTCGCTGCGTACGGGTCCATGCATAACGTCGGGCTCACGGGCCGCATACGCGCCGGTCGCAACCTGTTTTTCGCCGTCCGTTCCATCGAGGACGGTCATCTCCCCCTCGAGGATATAAATCTCTTCCCAATAATCATGGGCGTGCGCCTCTGGCGTCTCCGACCCCGGGGCCATACGAAGCAAGCGCGTCCGGCGGCCCCGCTTGGCGACTGTATCGAGATCATTTGAAAGTATCTTCACAGAGATACCCAGATTGCCATCGCCACGTTCTTCGAACCCGTTTTCACGATCGATTTGACCAAAGAACATATTTCTGCGGATCTCAGTCATGGTCTTATCCCATTCGTTCAACGGTTCATACTGGTTAGGGTGATGGTCTGGCCAAGATCGGTATTAATCGGCGCCCAGCTTTTTCCAAACGCCCGATGCGGTCAGGACCGGCTGGCCATCGACGGTCAACTGCCCTTTGATAAAGACCAGGGACCGTGTCTCCCGCGTGACAGCGCCAGTGCATTCGATCCAGTCACCGGTTTTCGCACCAGCCAGATAATCCACATTCAGAGTCACGGTCGCGCAGGGCGCGTTGTCATTGCGGGCCCAGACCATATTTCCCAAGGTGTGATCTGCGAAGGTGAACAACATACCGCCATGCACCACGCCACGACGGTTGCCGTGATGCGGGGCCGCGCGAAAGCCACAGGTATAGACTTCCCCCTCCCATTTCTCATACAGGGGGCCTACCAGGCTTTCAAACGTATCGCTTTCAGCGACCGCTTCAAATCCCACCGGTACGTCCACACTCATCAGCAACTCCAAAACCCAAAAAGCACCCAATCTACTTATCGTGTAGCCTGTTTTCGGTGTGAATTGAAGGCTGCCTTTGTTAGGTTTTCGTAACTGATTCAGAGAGGCCGTCATGACCGTCACCATTTATCACAATCCCCGATGCTCCAAATCCCGCCAGACCCTGGAATTATTACGCGAAAAAGGGGCGGAACCTAACATCATTGAATATCTACAAACCCCGCCCGATGCCCAGACCTTGACGACGATCCTGGGCCTGCTGGGCCAGAGGCCACGGGAATTCATGCGCAAAGGGGAAGACGCCTATAGCGCCAACAATTTGGCTGATGCGGGGCTGGGTGATGGGCAGTTGATCGCGGCAATGGTGGCCAACCCGATCCTGATCGAGCGTCCGATTGTTCTGGCCAATGGCAAGGCCGCGGTCGGTCGTCCGCCCGAAAGTGTTCTGCAGATCTTGTAGTCAGGCTGTGATGCGGCGGCCTGTGATCAAAGCTTCCAGGATATCGAGATCTTCGGCAGTCAGGTCGTCGAACCGCAGGGCCGTTTCCTCATCTTCTTCATTGATGCGGACGATGGTCGCCATAACTTCAATAATTAGAAATTGTTCCTTACGCACGCCGGACACTTTAATGGCGAGGCTTTCATCCAGTTTGCGATCCTGGATCAGGCCCTCAACACGAATGCCACCCAGGCCCCAATCGCAGCTGTTATATTCAACGCCATCCGCCTCCAGATTAAGGCGCAGCACGGACAGCCGACGATCCCGGCAGTGGTTTTGAACTCCAGCAGAACTAAATGTTATATTTCGCATGACGACCTTTCCTATTCTTATGAGGATAGGCGGGGTTCGTTCACGAATAGTTAATCCAGGGGGTTTGCCCTCTGATTTGCAGTTAAGTTTCGCTAAAAACTTTGCGCAAAGCGGACGTAACCTGATCTATGGCCGCTTTTCCCATATCCACCGCGTCAGCGATGGAAAGAAAACCATGCACCATACCGTCATAATTCGCTAACTCAACATGCACGCCGGCTGCATGCATACGCTCAGCATAGGCAATGCCTTCATCACGCAGGGGATCATATTCGGCGACAATAACCAGGGCCGGGGCCAGGCCCGACAGATCATCCTCCAGCAAAGGGGCGAAGCGGGGATCGGTGGCATCCTCCGCGTGGTTAAGATAACAGTCGTAGAACCACAAAATATCAGCCCGGGTCAGCATATATCCTTCGGCGAATTCATGGTGGGAACGTGTTTCAGGGGCACCGCCGACCACGGGATAGATCAAAACCTGCAATAAGGGCGGGATATCACCCTCTTCGCGAATGCCAATCGCAGTCACGGCCGTGACATTGCCCCCCGCGCTGTCACCCACGATGGCCATACGCCGGGCATCCCCGCCTAAATCCCCTGCGTTGTCGGAGATCCACTGATACGCCTCCAACCCATCGTCGACGGCGGCGGGGAATTTATATTCAGGGGCCAGACGATAATCCACCGAGACGACGATGCAATCGACCATATTGGCAAAGACCCGTGCCAGGCTGTCATAGCTATCCAGAGAGCCGATGACGAAACCACCCCCATGATAGAACACAATGATGGGCATCAGCTCACCGACTGCCGGTTCGTGGGGGGTATAAATGCGAATGGGAATTTCGCCCTCAACACCGTCGATCACCCGGTCCTCTGCCCGAAAGACATCTTCCGGCCGCACATTAAGGGCCGGTGCCGTCGTCTCGAACACCTCCCGCGCCTCTACGGCGGAGACGGTATGAAATTCCGGATAAGATGATTTCTTCACAAGGCCCAGGACGTATTCAACTTGGGGGTCCAGCGTCATTGTTCGTTCTTTCCATGGCTGTGGTCCGGCAGGTGGCCGGTCTTGCGATAATGGGCTATGGCAGCGGCAAGGTCTTTATATTCTTCACAATCCATGCCGCATAAAGATTTTAGCGCTGACAATTGCGCCCCGGCAGCTGCCACGTTCCCCGTGCGCAAATACAACTCACCCAGATATTCGTTGGCACCCCGATGCCCCGGCTGTAGCGCCAGGGCCCGATCATAATGCGCCTTGGCCTCGACATAGCGGCCCAGCCGGGCGTTAGCATAGCCGAGATAGCTCATGGCATCGATATTATCGGGATTGGTATCAATGACATCTCGCAACAGCTTTGCGGCAGTGGTGAATTCCTCTGCTTTGATAGCTGCAACGGCCTGCAGATAGGTGGGGTCGTCAGAGGCAAAGGCACCACCGTCTTCGCCTGATGTGCCTGCACTGAATGCTGGGCTTAAGGCAGGCCCTGACAGAATAAAGATCAGAAACATAAGAAGGCTGAGTTTCATTCAATAATCCGCCATGACGGGGTTTGTGGATTAGGCTATGTTCCGAACCATAAGGCTTCAACCTGGGGAGATTATCAATGCGTAATACACAGCCGTCCACGATCCGCCTGCACACCAACGACAACGTGATCGTGGCCAGAGATGACATCGCCGAAGGTAGCGATGTTGCCGGTGAAAGCATCGCCAGCAAGACGCTAACAGCTGGGCAGATGATCCCTGCCGGGCACAAAATCGCCACCCAGGCTATTGCCAAGGATGAACCGGTGCGCAAATACGACCAGATCATCGGCTTTGCCAGTATAGCAATTAGTCCAGGCGACCACGTCCATACCCACAACGTCATGGTCAAGGATTTTGAGCGGGATTACATGTTCGGCGCTGATGTCACCCCGGTGGATTACGTGCCCGAACATCAACGGGCCACCTTCCAGGGGTACCGCCGCCCAGACGGCCAGATCGCCACGCGCAATTATATCGGGGTTCTGACCTCCGTTAACTGTTCCGCCACAGCGGCCCGCATGATCGCGGATCATTTCCGTGGCGATGCCCTGGCCGATTATCCCAACGTCGATGGCGTGGTGCCCCTCACCCATGATTACGGTTGTGGCGGCTGCTCCGGCATCGGCCTGAACTATATCCAGCGGACCATATCGGGCTATGCCAAGCATCCGAATTTCGCCGCCAATCTTCTGGTGGGTCTGGGCTGTGAGGCGAACCAGATCGGCGCCATGATGGATGCTGAAAAGCTGAATACTTCTGACAAGCTGCATGCCTTTACCATCCAGGATCTGGGCGGGACGGAAAAGACCGTGGCCATGGGCGTCGGCCTGATCAAGGAAATGTTGGCGGATGCGAACCGGGTCGCCAGGGAAACGATCCCAGCCAGTGAATTGATCCTGGGCATGGAATGCGGTGGATCAGACGCCTATTCCGGCATCTCGGCCAATCCGAGCCTGGGTGCGGCGGCGGATCTTTTGGTCCGTCATGGCGGCACAGCCTGTCTGGCGGAAACGCCGGAGGTTTATGGCGCGGAACATTTGTTGACCCGCCGGGCAGTCAGCCAGGAAGTCGGCGAGAAGTTGGTCGCACATATTAAGTGGTGGGAGAACTATACCTCTGCCATGGGCGCAGAAATGAACAACAACCCATCGCCCGGCAACAAAGCGGGCGGGCTGACGACGATCCTGGAAAAATCCCTTGGTGCCGCAGCTAAGGGCGGGACGACTAATCTTGTGGATGTCTTTCCCTATGCGGAAAAGATCACCGCAAAAGGCTTTGTCTTCATGGATACCCCCGGCTATGACCCGGCATCCATCACCGGCATGATCGCAGGTGGTGCCAATGTAAACTGCTTCACCACGGGGCGTGGCTCCGTCTTCGGCTCCAAACCCGTGCCCTGCCTGAAGCTGGCGACGAACACCACGATGTATGATCGGATGACCGGCGACATGGATATCAATTGCGGCCAGGTCGTCGATGGCGATGCCTCGATCCAGGAAATGGGTCAGCAGATTTTTGATCTGATCCTGGCCACGGCGTCCGGCGAGGCTTCAAAATCCGAGGCCCTGGGCATTGGCGATGACGAATTCGTGCCCTGGACAGTCGGCGCGATTTTATAGGACGGCGTCATGGATTTCCGACTAGATGGCCGGCTGGCACTCATTACCGGCTCCACCCGTGGGCTAGGCTTGGCCATTGCCAAGGCCATGGGGGAACAGGGCGCGCGGCTTATCGTGAATTCCCGCACCGAGGCCGATTGTCAGGCAACAGTTGAGCTGCTGTCCGGGCTGGGCCATGAGGCCACCGCCTTGGTCTTTGATGCCGCCGACGGTCCGGGACGGGAAGCGGCCCTTAACAGTCTCGACGGCGGTGCCTACGCTATCGATATTCTGGTCAATAATGCGGGCATCATTCACCGTGCACCCTTGGCGGAATTTCCCGAAGAAAAATGGCGCAGCGTAATCGACGTAAACCTGACCGCACCGTTCTTGTTGGCGCAACAAATCGCACCGGGCATGGTTAAACGGGGCTGGGGGCGGATCATCAATATCTCCTCCATCATGGGGCAGATTGGGCGGGCCACCATTCCTGCCTATGTCTCCTCCAAACATGGCCTGATCGGATTGACCAGGACCCTGGCCGTGGAATTGGGCCCTCATGGCGTAACCGTGAACGCCATTAACCCTGGATATTTCGCGACGGAGTTCAACGCGCCCCTGATCGCTGATGAGACATTCGACACCATGGTAAAAACCCGCACCCCTTTAGGCCGCTGGGGCGATCCGGTGGAGTTGGCAGGGGCCGCTGTTTTCCTGGCCTCTGATGCGGGGGGCTACGTCAATGGCGCCGCCCTGACCGTCGATGGCGGCATGACGGCGGCCCTATAGCGCAATGGCTTAACTTTATGGCCACGATAGAACTTGTCATCTTCGATATGGACGGCGTGTTGTGTAATACGGATTTCGCCCGCCGTCTGGAGGTTCTTGGCAGAATGACCGGCCTGGACCCAAAGGTCGTTGACGACGCCATATTCCAATCAGGCTTTGATGACCGGGCGGATCGTGGCCACTACACGGCGAACGAATATCTGCGACTGTTTGCTGAGCATTTGGGCGTTAAGATATCCCGCAAAGATTGGCTGCAGGCACGCAGGGATGCCATGACGCCGAACCTGGACATGCTTGCCCTGGTAAAACGGCTGCAACAGACACGGCCCATCGCCATGCTGACCAACAACGGTCCATTGCTGCAGGAAGACTTTGCCACTGTTTTCCCCGAGGCGGCGGCGCTGTTTGGTGATCGGGCGTACTTCTCCTGCCAGTTCAGTGCCACGAAGGAGGAGCCGGACATTTTCCATGCCATTCTGCAAACCTTGAACGGACGGCCTGAAAGCGCATTATTCATTGATGACAGCGAAAGCTATATCGCTTCGGCCCGCACGTCGGGTTTAGCGACACACTATTTTCAAGGTATTGAGGGCCTTAACGATGCCCTGCGACAATTTGACCTACTAACCGATTGATCTATAACGCACTTTTTTGACACAGATCAAAGCGTGCTTTCCCGATTTGCCTAATATCACGGCACATCAAGTCATCAAATGGGAGAGCACATCATGGATAACAGCGAAATTTTATTCTTGGTTTTAGCGTTCAGTACCTTTGCCGCCTTCATGGCAGGGCTTGCTTATGCCACGTCAGTGGCACCAGGCGTTCGCATAGAAAAATAATTTAGGAACTGACCCAGATAACGCCGATGAGGTGTTATTATGGACCGCATGCGAAAGAGCCG
>JAPKBD010000243.1 GCA_028824965.1 Alphaproteobacteria bacterium
GACCACCGCCCGACAGGTCGATGTATATCCTGGCGACTACCTGTTGCTGTCGATCAGTGATAATGGCGTCGGCATATCGGATGACGTTATCGAAAAAGTCTTCGATCCCTTTTTTACAACAAAAGGCGTCGGCCAAGGTACCGGCCTGGGCTTAAGCATGGTGTTTGGTCTGGTCAAACAGTCGATGGGTCATATGGACGTCATCAGCGCGCCGGGTTCGGGCACTACATTCAGAATTTTTCTACCTCGATCTGACAGCGCAGATGCCCCGGTGGAAATTGCAGCTTCACCCGGTCTGGCCTTGGCAAAACCGGATGAAACAATATTACTGGTAGAGGACGATGATGATTTGCGGCAGCTTGTCGTCGATTTACTCAATAATTTGGGTTATCGGGTATTGGATGCCGCAGATGGATCGTTGGTCGAGGGATTATTGTCGGATAACAACCGGATAGATATTCTGTTAAGCGATGTAGTCTTGCCCGGAGGCATCACAGGTCCACAGATCGCCGGCCAAACGCACCCAGACCTAAAGGTGCTTTATATGTCTGGGTATACGGACGGCGCCTTGGATCAGCATGATATTCGCGACCCGGATACGGACCTATTGAAAAAACCGTTCACCATCTCGGAACTGGCAAACAAGCTTCGTATGATGCTGGATAGTTAAAGCGCCTCACCACGGATTAATTTTGGTAAATCGCCGGTCATGGCAGCGGCATGACGTTCAAAGAAGCGTTTTGCCGGGCCGATTTTGTCGACCGCCCCCAGCCCCAAAACCCTGGCCAGGCGCACGGGCGTTATGTCATTGGAAAACAGGCGCACCAAACCATCCGTCATCATCAACATGGTCAGCGCATCAAATCGACGCCATTGCTGATAACGGCGCAAAACCTCGCCACCGCCCAAATCCAAACCCAACCGGGCATTGTCGATCACGACCTCCGCCAAGGCCGCCACATCGCGCAGGCCAAGGTTCAGGCCCTGGCCCGCAACGGGGTGCATACCGTGGGCTGCATCCCCGATCAGGGCCAATCGGGTATCAATATAACGTTCAGCATTTTGCAGCCCCAGTGGATAACTCCATCGTGGTGCATCACATTCGATGGTACCCCAATGATCGCCTGCCCTGGCCATAATCTCGTCATTGAACGCGGCATCGTCCAAAGCCATGAACTTTGGCACATCGGCGGCCTTCTCTGTCCAGATCAGGGCCGAGCGGTTACCGCGCATGGGCAACAAGGCAAAGGGGCCGCTGGGCAAAAACAATTCGGCAGCGATACGGCCATGACCGCCCGCATGGCGCACGGTTGTGACAATGGCCGTCTGACCATATTGCCAGGAGAGGGATCGTATGCCTGCGGCCTCCCGCAACGGCGAATGCCGCCCCTCCGCCCCAACAACCAATGGTGCCTTGATCATACGGCCATCCGACAATGTGCCAATGACGCCGGACTGGGTTCGTTCTATGGAGGTCAACTCGCCGGGTGCAATCAACGTGATACCGGATGCATCATCCAACGCCTTGTGCAGGGCCAGGCGGATGTGGCGGTTCTCCACTGTAAAGCCAAAGGGCCGGTCGCCGACTTCGCGGTGATCGAAATGCAGGAACAGCGGCGCGCCGTTGTCCGCGACGCGAATTTCCTCAATCGGGCCGGCGTGATCGGCCATATAAGACCACGCCCCGATCTGATCGAACATGGCAGCGGAGCCATATGACAGGGTGGAAACACGGCCATCATGCGCCATTGCGGTCAGGTCTTTTGGCACCTGACGCTCCACCAGCACAGCCCGTAGGCCAGCAGAGGCAAGCGCCAGCGCCTGGGTCAGACCGATTAGACCACCGCCGACGATCAAAACGTCCGTTGCCATGTGGTCAATGTGGCCAATATGAGGGTTCTTTGCCATTCCGCACATTCACCCCGTAGCAACGCGTTGTCCAGCATCCATTCACGGGGTAATCTAACCTTATGAATGATACAGCATGGCACGAGATGACGGCCCTGGCACTGGGCGCCGCCATCCAAAATGGTCAGATCGATCCCGTCGATTTGACAGAGCATTTCCTTTCCCGCATCGCGGCGGAGGATCCGGACCACCGGGTCTATATTCGCACGACGGCGGATCGCGCCCGCGCAGAGGCAACGGCAGCCTCAGCACGGGCCAAGGCGGGGTTGCGGCAAAGTACGCTTGATGGCGTGCCAATATCGTGGAAGGACCTAACGGACACCGCCGGGACAGAGACGACATTCGGCTCCGCCCTTCTACGGGACCGGGTGCCTGATCGTGATGCCCTGCTGCTGCGCCGGGCCACCCTTGCCGGTATGATCTGCCTGGGCAAAACCACAATGTCGGAATTCGCCTATTCCGGTCTGGGTATCAATCCCATATTCGGCACACCCGCCAATGGTGCTGATAACGAGGTTGAGCGGGTACCGGGTGGCAGCTCGTCAGGCGCCGGCGTCTCTGTCCGTTCTGGGCTGGCACCCGCCGGCATTGGTAGTGATACGGGCGGCTCCGTCCGTATACCCGCCGCCTTGAATGGCATCGTGGGTCTGAAGACCACCATCGGCGTCCTGCCCCTTGAAGGCATTCTGGCGCTCTCCCCCACCTTTGACACCATCGGGCCCTTGACCCGTGATGTGGCGGACGCCAACGCCATCTTTGCCATGCTGAACGAAAGCCGCCCCTATGATCTGAACGGTGCTTCGCTACAGGGTGTGCGACTGCTAAAGCCAACGGACATCATGTTCGATGATTTGGATGACACTGTCGCAAGCGCCATGTCCGCGACCTTGGATCGTTTGAGCAACGCTGGCGCGGAAATAATCGAAGGGGCGGTCCCCGAATTTGCCGAGGCTTTTGAATTGGTCGCCAAGCACGGCAACATCATCTCGGCGGAGGCCTATGCCTTGTGGCATGATTTGGTCGAAGCCCGCGGTGATGAGATGTATTGGGGTATCCGCTCCCGCTTCGAACTGGCGAAAAAGCTAACCGCCATCGATGCGGAGTCAGCCCATATCGGCCTGTCCGCCATCGCCGCCCGTTATAGGTCCCGCACCGCCGGCTTTGCCGCTGTTATCCATCCCACCTGCCCCCGCGTAGCGCCTCCCATTGCAGACCTGGAAGATGATCCAGTCGCCTACGATGATGCAAACCTGGCCCTGACCCGCAATACCCGCCTGGGCAACATCATGGAAACCTGTGGTGTCACCCTGCCCTGTCAGGGACCGGGCCAACTACCCGTCGGCCTCTCCCTCATGGCAACCGGCCACAACGAGGGCAAAGTCCTGCGCTTGGCAAAAGCAGCGGAGGACGCGTTGGCTTAACTGCCCGCTGGTTCGGTTCCAAAAACCTCTTCCCACGCAGCGGCCAGTTGCACGTCCACTTCTGCCATGTCGATGGGCAGGCCCAGATCTACCAATGATGTGACGCCGTGGTCTTCAATGCCGCAGGGGATGATGCCGGCATAATGGGATAGATCCGGTTCTACGTTCAGGGCGATGCCGTGATAGGTGACCCAACGGCGTACCCGGACGCCGATCGCACCAATTTTGTCTTCCCGCCGCCCATTTGGACGCCCATCCTGACCCCCAACCTGAATGGGCCCCCGATCGATCCAGATACCAACCCTGCCGTCCCGCCTCTCACCCCGCAAATTAAATTGGTTCAGGGTGGCGATCAGCCAATCTTCCAGGGCGCAGACATAGGCGCGGACGTCCATCTGCCGTTTTTGCAGATCCAGCATGACATAGGCAATCCGCTGGCCCGGACCATGGTAGGTATATTGCCCACCCCGCCCCGTGGCATAGACAGGCAAACGGTTTGGATCCAGCAAATCCGCCTCATTCGCGGATGTTCCGGCGGTATAGAGGGATGGATGTTCCAGCAACCAGACGAGTTCGTCCGCCTCCCCCCCCCGGATTGCCGCGACCCGCGCTTCCATTACGGCGACAGCCTGTTGATAATCGACCAAGCCGTCACTAATGCGCCATTCCATCGCTAATTTGTCCTACATTGATGTGGCTATCTTAACGCTATAATAACCATGCACAGGGCACATTAGCCTATCAAAAGTAATAGTGGAATATTGTAGCCCATGAACGACCTTCGCCTATCCGACGTCGAGCTGGAGATCACTGTGGAAATTGGCAGTACGGAAATGCCAATTCACCAATTGTTACGTATGGGTCGCGGCGCGGTCATTGAACTGGATGCCACGACGGAGGATTATGTCTGGATCCGGGCCAATAATCGACTGATTGCCCGAGGCGAGATTATGGTCAACGGCGAAAATGTCGCTGTCCAAGTCACCGAAACTGTCGATATTGAGGACGACTAGAAAAATTTTCGATTAGGTGTATCGCAATTGCGATACACCTAATTGGTTCAATTTCTCGTCCTTCAAGAAGCAGAGCGCATTTTTTAAAAATGCGCTCTGACAGGCTACGTGCTTGCGGGCGGGCGACAGATTTGCTATTCCCCAGTCGTTAGAAGATTGTGCGCGGTCGTGGCGGAATTGGTAGACGCGCAGCGTTGAGGTCGCTGTGGAGGAAACTCCGTGGAAGTTCGAGTCTTCTCGACCGCACCAAATCTTCTCAGACAGAAATCACCCCTTGAAAACGAGTATGTTTTCGAGGGGTTTTTTGTTGTTGATGCTGTAGGGTGCCTGTCATGAACGAACAGGGTCGACCGGCGCAAACAGACAGCACAGACGAGAGAGATCAGGATGGGGCACCCGCCTCGTTCGAGGATGTTTATGCGGTCAGTACGAAACTTGTCCGCACGGTAGAAGCCGCGTTGGAGGACAATGACGATACCGCCCTGCGTGCATTGCTAAAGCCACTGCGCCCAGCAGACATGGCTGATCTGGTGGTCGTTCTGGGGCGGGAGGATCGCAATCGCCTGGCTGTTGTTTTGGGCAGCGATCTGGCCATTGATACCCTGGTTGATCTGGAAGGCTCCGTCCTGGCTGACCTTCTGGCGGTGATGAGCCCGCATGCGGTTGCCCGCGCCATTCCCGAGTTGGACACGGATGAAGCGGTTCATTTGCTCGAAGAAATGGATGATGCGCGCCGGGAACAGGTTCTGGCACAAGTCCCCGACCCTGATCGCGCCGCAGTACAGGAAGGTTTGTCTTTCCCGGAGGACAGCGCCGGGCGTTTGATGCAACGGGACCTGATCGCGGTTCCAGCCTATTGGAGTGTGGGTCAAGTCATCGATTATTGCCGGAAAACAGAGGACCTGCCGCATGAATTCTACGAGATTTTTGTCATCGACCCCCGCCACCGGCCCATTGGACAAGTCGCCCTGAACCGCCTAATGCGCACCCGCCGCCCGGTCTTGCTGCGCGAGATTATGGAGGCGGAGGCGACTTCTATCCCCGTTGACATGGATCAGGAAGAAGTCGCCTTCCTGTTCCTGCAATACCGGATGACATCCGCCCCTGTCGTTGATGCGGCGGGCCGCCTGGTGGGCGTCATCACCTTTGATGATGCCGCAGCCGTGTCGGAGGAGGAAGCAGAAGAAGATCTGATGCGCCTGTCCGGTGTCTCGTCTGAGACGGATCTATTGGATACCGCCCTGCGCACGACGCGGACCCGGGCCAGCTGGCTGTTATTGAACCTGGGCACCGCCATCCTGGCATCTTTGGTAATCGCGATGTTTGACGCCACCATTGAACAGATCGTTGCCCTGGCGGTCTTAATGCCAATTGTCGCCTCCATGGGCGGCAATGCGGGCACCCAAACACTGACCGTCGCCGTGCGCGCCCTGGCAACCAGGGAACTGACAGCGGCCAATGCCATGCGCATCGTTGGCAAGGAACTGGTGGTCGGTGCCTTAAACGGCGTGATATTTGCCGTGTTGGTGGGCCTGGTTGCCGTCTGGTGGTTTAATGCGCCAACCCTGGGCATTGTTATTGCCGTTGCCATGGTCATCAACATGGTCGTTGCCGGACTGGCCGGAACATTGATCCCACTGGGCCTAAATCGCGCGGGCATTGACCCAGCGGTGGCAGCAACAGTATTCCTGACGGCCGTCACGGACGTGGTTGGATTTTTCGTCTTCCTGGGCCTGGCTGCCCTATTTTTGCTTTAAGGCGGTTCTGCTTTAGGATGACAGCAGAGGACGTCATAGCCGCGCTTGGCCTGCAACCTCATCCCGAGGGTGGGCATTATCGGGAAACCTATCGACATCAACCAGACGATGGCGGCCGGGGCGCTATGACAGCGATCTATTACCTGCTATCCGCCGATGAGGTTTCCGCCTGGCACCGGGTCAATGATGCCGATGAAATCTGGCACTATTATAGCGGCGCGCCGTTGGAATTATGGTGCGGGTCGGAATGCTGGCAACTGGGGGCGGATCTGGCCGCGGGGCAAAGGCCCCAGGCCGTGATCCCGGCAGGACAATGGCAATCAGCCCGCAGTTTGGGGGCGTGGAGCCTGATGGGCTGCACAGTCGGTCCGGCGTTCGATTTCGCTGGGTTCGAGATGGCACCGCCCGGATGGCAACCTGATCATTAGTTCGCTTTTGGCCTCAATAGATCGACTGAAGCCAGGACGGCCCCGCCCGTGATCAGCAAACAAGCCAGACCAATCGCCCACGTCAACGGCGCGAAACCGAAC
>JAPKBD010000016.1 GCA_028824965.1 Alphaproteobacteria bacterium
GTCCAAAAACACCGCCGCCCACGTCTCTCTTCCGAAAATCACAATGTCAAAGAACTGTTTACAAGGCCGTCCCAAATAACTTTGTGGAACGTCCCAGCAAACACACCGAAAACCGCGCTACCGTTAGGCTGCGCGCCCGGTGAGAAGCGCTGTATAGAGAGGCCTGCTGAGCAAGTCAACGGACTTTTATTAAAAATCCACAATTTTGTTGGATACTGGAATCTTAACCCTAATGGGGCCAGAATTTGTTTTTCTGGTTATGTGAAGGATTTGCTGGAATGCCTTGATTCTTATAGTAAAATCATTTAGTTGATTCGGTGCAATCGGGCCCCGTCGCGGGAGGCCGATACAGGAATTTAAATTGGGCTGACGCCACAACAAGACCATAGTTTTGACGTGAATTTGAGATATTGGGGGACCATAGTGCAGTTAGGTAGTTTGGCGGATCGGATGAAACGTTTGTTTTCAACATTGGACCGGTCGCCGTCCCAGGTTCTGATGAAAATGCAGTCTCAGGCGGCCCAGCCATCCCGGTCATCGGGGCGACGTAATGCAGTTGCGGTTGCTGTGGGTCTGTTAGCAGGCGGCGCAGTTGCAGCCGCCATTGTTACCCAGCAGACCGAAAAACATACCTATCCCCAACAGGCTGCTATAGAGACGACGACAGCCCTTTCACCCGGCACAGCAAGCAAACAAGCCCACAAGGTTGTAAATGAGGCTGAACCGGTAGCGCCGCCAAAATTGGCGGCAGCACCTTTGATCGGCGTAGAGGCCCAGCGTAGCACCCTGACTTTGGCGTTACCCCTGGCACCAATTTCCGTTAAGGCGGCGCGGCCGACGACTATACAGCGCGTTGTTTCCATAGCGCCGGGCGACACCCTGATGCATGTGATGATCCAAAGCGGCAGTGACCGCAGCACGGCGCATGCGGCCATTACGGCCCTTTCGAAAGTTTATAATCCGCGCCGCCTGCGCCCAGGCCAGCAATTGGTCCTGATGTTTGACCCTCTGGTCGAGGGTACAACGCCGGGCAAACCGGCCCTGACCCAATTGGCCTTTACCCCAAGTGTGGAACAGGAAATTCAGGTCAGTCTGAATGCGAGCGGCAAATTCGTTTCCAGAATTATCGACAAACCACTGGAAGCCCGCATGCATCGGGCGACAGGCACCATTGATGACTCCCTGTATCTGGCTGCGAAACGTGCCGGTATGCCGGCGACCATGATTGTCGAACTCATCCGGCTGTATTCCTTTGATGTAGATTTCCAACGGGACATACAGCCCGGTGATCGCTTTGAAGTCCTCTATGAAGCCCAATATGACGAGCAGGGTCGATTAGCGAAATACGGTGACATCCATTACGCCAAGTTGCGGGTGCGGAAGACCAACCTGCCCCTCTACCGCTTTGCCATGAAGGGTGGCGACATCGACTACTTCAATGACAAAGGTCACAGCGTCCGTAAGGCCTTGATGAAGACGCCTATCGATGGGGCACGGTTGACCTCCCGCTTCGGGCGGCGCAAGCATCCTATTTTGGGCTATCGCAAAATGCATCGGGGCATTGATTTTGGTGCGCCAAAGGGCACACCAGTGTTTGCTGCAGGTAGCGGTGTTGTGGAAACTGCCGGCTGGAACGGTGGTTATGGCCGCTATCTGCGCATCCGACATAATGGCCAATATAAAACAGCCTATGCCCATTTGTCCGGTTTTCGCCGTGGCGTCAAAAAAGGCAAACGGGTTAAGCAGGGGCAGATCGTTGCCTACGTCGGCTCTACCGGGCGTTCCACAGGGGCGCATCTGCATTACGAGATTTTGGTCAACGGCAAACGCATTAACCCCCTGGGCCTGAAACTCCCCACCGGGCAAAGGCTGAAAGGCAGGCAATTGGCCCGCTTTCAAGGGGTTCGCAGCGTGACCAAAAAGCAGTTTGCCGAAACCCCGGCCCTGACCAGATTAGCCGAGAGATCATCCAAGCTTCAACGGCAATAGGCGAATTATCTGAGGCGATCCAGGCGCAGACGGTGGCGGTCATCGGTGAGGCGCCAGACGCTGATCATAACGGCACTTAAAACGCCCAGGCCCGTGGCACCCGCGATCAGGAACAGCAATAGGATTTGATATTTTACCGCCTGTTCCGGGGCCACGCCGGCCAGGATCTGCCCGGTCATCATGCCCGGCAGAAAAACCACCCCCGCGGCTGCCATGGAATTCAGCATGGGCGTAAAGCCGGTACGCAGGGCCCGCTGGGCCACTGTGCGCATGGCCTGCCAACGGCTGGCACCCAGCAGCAATTGCGCCTCTATTCCGGCCCGCTCCCGCCCCACCATAGTGGTCAGACTATCCAAGCCCAAACTGATGCCGGTCATGGCGTTGCCCAGGATCATGCCAAACAGGGGAATGGCGTATCTTGGGTCAAACCAAGGATCAGGCCTCAACGGCCCACTGAGGGCCAGCAAGGTGACAACCATGCCTGCCAGCAACATAGTGGAGGCACCAATGCCATAGCCCCACCAGCCGGCCAGACGGCGTTCCTGGCGGGCCAGGATCTCGCGCCCCGCAAACAGCGCCATAATCAACGCCACGAGGGCTGTCAGCCACAGGGAAACTGTATCGAACAGAGCTTGGAGAACAAAGCCCACAAGCAGCAGCTGCGCCGCCATGCGCAGGGCTGCCAGCAACATACGCCGTTCCAGGCCGAGGCCGAACGCCAGCGACAACCCGGCATTCAAAACCACCAATAGAGCCGCAATGGCGAGGTCGAGATATGAAAGTTCGATGTAGCCGGTCATTGGGGTCATGCGGTGCCAACCAACTTACCACCAACCATATGCAGGCTACGTTGGGCCAGACGGGCCACCTGGGCCGGATCATGGCTAACCAAAAGAATGGCCGCGCCCTTGTCCAAGTGCCGCTGCAGCAACGCCTCTACCAAAGCACAGCTGTCTGTATCCAGTGCCGACGTTGGTTCGTCCAGCAACAGCACCTTGGGCGCGCCCGGCATGTCACAGCTTAAGCCACGCGCAAGGGCTATACGCTGGCGCTCCCCGCTGGACAGGCGGGATATGGGCCAAGACATAACATCATCGGGATCGGCAAAGCCCAGTTGGGCTAAAATTTCACAGGCCCCGGGCCGGTCGGGAATATGGTCACCGACGTGATCCAGCCACCAGCCGGGTTCTGCCGGGAAATAGGCCACCCGCCGCCGCCAGGTGATGGCCGGCACCTCCGCTCGTGGCACCCCGCCCAATGTGACCTCTCCCCGATTGGGATCCAGATCGACAAGGGCGCGCAGCAATAGGGATTTGCCCGCCCCCGACGTCCCCGTCAGGGCCAGACATTCACCACGCTCAATTCGAAATGAAATAGGTCCAAGGACATATTGGCCCGAGGGGAGGTCATCCGGTCTTTGCAGATTTTCGACCTGCAACATGATACCCGATGATGCCCCCAGTGCCCTGCTGATCAAGACCCCCGCAGCTTATCGCGGCGCGATCACCATTGTCATTTGCCGGCCTTCCATCTTGGGAAACTGTTCCACTTTGGAAACGCTTTCAAGATCATCGCGCACCCGCTCCAGCACCTTAAGGCCCAGGTTTTGATGCGCCATCTCTCGGCCACGGAAGCGCAAGGTCACCTTGACCTTATCACCTTCACCAAGAAATTTGTTCATGGCCCGCATTTTCACATCATAATCATGATGATCAATATTGGGGCGCATCTTGATCTCTTTGACCTCAATGACTTTTTGCTTTTTGCGGGCTTCGTTAGCCTTTTTCTGCGCCTCGTACTTGAACTTGCCGTAGTCGAGGATTTTGCAGACCGGGGGCTTTGCCTCTGGCGCAATCTCCACCAGATCCAGGCCGGCGTTGTCCGCGCGGTCCAGGGCATCATCAATGCTGACGACGCCGACATTCTCTCCCGTTTCGTCAACGAGGCGGACGGAATCAACTTCGATCCGTTCGTTTATCCGCGGCCCGGATTGGGCTGGCGGCGTATTTGGATAAAATCGTCGAGCGATAGTCGTAATCTCCCTAATTATTCAATGGTCCGGCTGACCGAAATAGACGGCACCCGGAATTCGACGTCATTTAAGCTTCATAATAGTATTCAATTGGTTAATAAAGCACCCATTTCAAGAAACGATCAAGCTGTTAATCGTCACTATCAATAACTGCGTTATTTGCAAGGCGTGGTTAGCTAGGCATAGATCCTTCTTTCGATAACGCTGCAATAGCATCCGCCAAAGTCACAACGTCCTGGCGCTTATCACCCAAACGGCGCAGGGCAAGGGTGCCTTCCTCCGCCTCCCGCGCGCCAATGGCAGCGATCACGGGAACCTTGGCCAGGGAATGTTCCCGCACCTTGTAGCCGATTTTTTCGTTGCGCAGGTCCATCTCGACCCGCAGGCCCGCCGCCCGCATGTCCGCTGCGACGCTTCTCGCATATTCATCGGCCTCATTGGTAATGGTGGCGATCACCACTTGTACAGGTGACAGCCACAAAGGCATGCGCCCGGCATAATGTTCGATCAAAACGCCGATAAAACGCTCAAACGATCCCAATATGGCCCGGTGCAACATTACCGGGCGATGGCGGGAATTGTCCTCACCGACGTAGGAGGCATCAAGGCGTTCGGGCAACACGAAATCCACCTGCAAGGTGCCGCATTGCCATTCCCGGCCAATAGCGTCACGCAAGACAAATTCCAGCTTTGGGCCATAAAAGGCCCCTTCCCCTGGGTTCATGGTATAGTCCAGACCCGTCGCCGTCAGGGCCGTCATCAAAGCCTCTTCCGCCTGATCCCAGACCGCATCTTCGCCCGCGCGCACTTCGGGTCGATCGGCGAATTTCACATGCACATCTTCAAAACCAAGGTCCTTGTAGATGGACATCAGCAAATCACAAAAAATCTTACTTTCCGACGTGATCTGATCTTCGGTGCAGAAAATATGCGCATCATCCTGGGTAAAGGCCCGCACCCGCATCAGACCATGCAGTGCGCCCGAGGGCTCGTACCGATGGCAGGCGCCGAATTCGGCCATACGCAGGGGCAGATCGCGATAGCTTTTCAAACGCTGGCGATAAATCTGCACATGGCCCGGACAGTTCATGGGTTTCAGGGCAAAAATCCGCTCATCCGATTCCGTGGTGTACATATGCTCTCGGAATTTTTCCCAATGGCCGGACTTCTCCCACAAAGACCGGTCCACCAGTTGCGGCGTTTTTACTTCCTGATAGCCGCCTGCATCCAGGCGGCGCTGCATATATCTTTGCAGCGTGCCATACAGAGTCCAGCCCTTTGGGTGCCAGAACGGCATGCCGGCGGCCTCTTCCTGGAAATGGAACAGGTCCATTTCCTTGCCCAGGCGGCGATGGTCACGCTTTTCCGCCTCTTCCAAACGAAAGAGGTATGCCTTCAATTCTTTCTTGTTACGCCAGCAGGTACCATAGATGCGTTGCAGCATCTCGTTACGATGGTCACCGCGCCAATAGGCACCGGCGATCTTCATCAATTTGAAGGCGTCACCAAGTTTGGCAGTGGAGGTCAGATGGGGACCCCGGCACAGATCGATAAAGTCGCCCTGTTGATAGACGCTGATGGGTTCGTCTTCGGGCAGATCCTCTATGATCTCCGCCTTATAATGCTCACCAATGGATTTGAAATAGTCGATGGCCTGCTGGCGGTCCCAGACCTGACGCTCTATCGCCTCGTCCCGATCAACGATTTCCGCCATACGCTTTTCCAGCTTTTCCAGATCGTCCGGCGTGAAAGGTTCTTCTTTGGAAAAATCATAGAAAAAACCATCCTCGATAGACGGCCCGATAGTCACCTGAATGGCGGGCCACAATTCCTTGGCCGCTTCCGCCAGGACATGGGCGCAGTCATGGCGCAGGATTTCCAGGGCTTCATCCGACTGCCGGGTGATGATCTCCAGGTTCGCATCCTGCTCCATAGGCAGGCGCAAATCGGCCAGGACACCGTCAATGCGGGCAACGATTGCCGCCTTCAGCAGGCCGGGGCCAATGTCTGTGGCGACCTGTTCCGCCGTCACCGCGCCATCATACTGGCGTACTGTTCCGTCGGGTAATGAGATGGCAACCATGTTCAAACCAATCCGTGCAAACGTCTGAGAAAAGCGCCCAAAGGGCAACCTTCGCGCAACTTAGGCGGAATGGCAGTGCTGTCAAGCAGTGTGGCCGGCTTCGCTAAACCAGACGGTAAGAGCGCTTGCGATTTTCCTCGCCTGTCGCGATTATAGCGTTCATGAATGATGATGCCGCATCACCTCTCGAATTGCCGCCCCTGACCTTGCAACAGCGAGGCCGGGCCGGTGCGTTGGCACCCATTGTATTGCTGAACACTTTTCTGAATATCATCACCCTGTCCATCTATCGATTTTGGGGCAAAACCAAGGTGCGGCAATATTTGTGGCGGCAAACCTATTTCATGGACGAGCCGTTGGAATACAGCGGCTCGGGGGGTGAGCTGTTCAAGGGCTTCCTCGCCGCCGCGTTCCTGGTGCTCTTACCCATGGCGGTCGTCTCCAACCTGGCGGAGACATATCTTGAGATAGAAAGCACAGCGTTCGCAGCATTTTCTGTTCTTTTCTACATCGTCGTCTATTCGTTGATCGGCATGGCCATCTACCGGGCCAGACGCTATCGCCTTAGCCGGACAGCCTGGCGTGGCATTCGTGGCGGGATGCGCGGGTCTTCAGGCCAGTACGCAGTTCGGTATCTTCTTCTCTGGGCCTTAACCCTCATCACCCTTGGCTGGGCCTATCCTTGGATGCGGCAGACATTGTTCGCACGTTTAATGGGGGAGACGACGTTCGGTAATCGTCCGTTTCTGGTTGTCGCTAAGCTGTGGCCGCTCTACCGAATATTTTCCGCCTGTTGGTTGGGATCTTTTTTGATGTTTGCGGCGGGGATGATATGGCTCACGGTTTATAGCCATAACGACAATGAGTTTAAGGTGGTCTGGACAGCGGACATATCGTTCTGGCTCATCGCTGTGCTTTGGTTTTTGCCAATACCTGTAGCCCTACTTTGGTATCGTGCGCATGAGATCAACCATTTTGCCAAAGCCACGACCATCATGGGCGTTTCATTTGAGATGAAGGCCGGATTTTGGAATTTGTCAGGGTTGGTGAGCATCAATTTTTTGATCATCATTTGCTCTTTGGGTTTTGGCATACCCTTTGCCCAGTTACGGACCTTTCGATATTTCTGTGACCACTTGACCATTCAGGGTAATTTGACCCCGGAATGGATCGAACAGACCAGGATGGAAGCGCCGACAATCGGCGAAGGTCTGGCGGATGCGTTTGATCTGGGGGCGGTATAGATGGCGGGTGCCTATGACGGAAGTTACAGTGACGGGCGCACCGCGGCCATGCACGAGGTTGTGGCCCAAGCGCGAGGCGACGGCCTGCATATCAACTCCAAGACAGGTGATTTCGAGGAGCATTGGCGATATGGCGACGTCCGCGCCATAGATCCGCCGCGTAGCGATATCCCGTTTCGCCTGACGTCCCAGACCATGCCTGATGCCCGCCTGTCCGTGAATAGTGCGGAATTCGTCGCTGATTTAAGGCATCAGGCCCCACAGCTGTTTCTGACCGGTCTTGCCCAACCCACCCTACGCCGCAACATTGCACTAATTATCCTGGCGCTGTGCGCCCTTGGTTTGCTTCTGTGGCAGGGTATGCCGCATTTATCTGCACCACTGGCACATTTGGTGCCTGCACAATGGGCCCAAAATATCGGTGAGACCTATCGCAGCCGCATAATATCCGGTGCGCCGGTCTGCAATGATGCCTCCGGCACAGCCGCCTTGGCTGTCATGACCCGGCGTCTGACCAACAGCCTGTCACCGCCCTTAAACGTAGATGTAATTGTCGCCGACAAGGCCCAGGTCAATGCCTTTGCCCTGCCCGGCGGCCATATCGTGATCATGCGCGGCCTACTGGAAAAAGCCGGCAGCAGTGACGAGGTCGCCGCCATTCTGGCCCACGAAATCGGCCATGTCAGCCATCGCCATCCCCTACAAATGGGCATCCACGTGGCAGGCATTGGCATGATGGTGGATCTGTTTACGGGCGAAGGATCCAGCCTGATGGAAATGGCGGGTGAGGTCGGCGGGCTGCTGCTATTGCTCAACTATAGCCGGGATATGGAGCGGGAGGCGGATGCCTATGGTCGTAAGCTGATGGGCACGGCGGGTTTGTCCACGGGGGCCATGGCGCGATTTTTTGCCCGCCTGAAGCCAGAGGGCAAAAAGGGCGGAAATGGGGCCGAAAATGGAGGCGGCTATTTCTCCTCCCACCCACCACTGGAGGAACGTATCGACGCAGCGACAAAATTAGAAACCGGACAATCCGTCCTGAACAACGCGGACTGGATGGCCCTCAAGAATATCTGTGGCTAAAATAGTTGCGGCTAAAGCCTCCCGACCTCATCCCAGACCCGATCAACAGACAACCCGGCCAAATCGCCCGCGCGCAAAGTTCTGACATTGTCGCCCTGGGGGGCGCACAGATCCGGGTCCGATTGGTTGGAGAACAACACCAACGAAGGCGCACCGGCCACGGCAGCCACATGCATTGGTCCCGTATCATTGCCCACCGCCAGTTTGGCATTGCGGGCCAGGACGGCCAGATCCTCGATGCTGGTTTGATCCGTCAAGTTGCGCACACCGGGGCATTGTTCGGCCAGCACCTTGGCCAGATATTGCTCATCCCGCCCACCGATAAGGACCGGCTGGATGTCAGCGCCCAACAAACGCTGGCACAAGGCCAAATAGTAATCCGCCGGCCAGCGTTTGGCCGGGCGATGGGCGGAGCCGCCCGGTACTACCAAGGCGTAGGGTGTTTGTAGATCATACCGCGCGGCATCTGATTGGACCCAGGATAAATCGGGCGGCGGTGTTACTGTGATCCCGGCCATGGCCAGCTGATCGGCCTGGCGGGCCAGAGTATGCATATTGTCCCGGTCCGGGTTGCTGTGAAGATGGGACGCCTTGGGCGCGATGCCGGACCATTCAGGCCGCTGCCGGACAGGGAAAGCATGCCAATACAAGGACGAGCGACGGGAGGTTTGCAGATCATAGACCCGGGCAAAGCCGCCATCGGATAGGCGACGGCGCAGATGCAGCCAATCAGTAAACTGGTGCCACGACGGCCGATGGTCCTGCCAGACATGGTCAAACCAGGGGCAGGCCCCCATGAATATCGCAAAGGGCGGCGTTGTCAGCAATGTAATTTCAGCGCCCCGATGATGCGCCCGGATAGCCTGAAAGGGCCCGGTCGATTGCACCAGATCCCCCAATGCCCCGTGGCGGATGACCAGGATCTTCTCAACCATCACGTTGCGATCTAATCCAGCAGGGATTTATAGACGGCCAGAATGCGGTCGCACATCAATGATACTGTGAAGTTTTGCAGAACATTGTCCCGGCCATTAGCGGCAATTGTCTCCCGCTCTGTCTGGCTCAGGCTCAAGGCCCGCTCCAGCGCCGCAGCCAGGGCTTCTGCATCCCCTGGCGGGACCAACCAACCGCTTTCGTTGGGCCAAACCGTTTCACGGGCCCCGCCATGATCGGTCGCGATCACCGGGCGGCCCATGGCCTGGGCCTCTACCGCAACACGGCCGAAACCTTCGGGGTGGGTGGAGGCGGAGACGACCACATCCGCCAGCATATAAGCCGCTGCCATATCGCTGCAGTGATCCACCACCCGGACCACTTCGCCCATGCCCTTGGACCGGGCCTGTTCCTCCAACTCCGTCCGATAGGCCGTGCGGCCCTGATCGCCACCAACAAGCACACAGCAGATATCCTGCCGCCCCAGGATTGCCAGGGCATCGATCAACACCGCCTGCCCTTTCCATCGGGTCAGGCGACCGGGCAGCATGATAACAGGCCGGTCATCGTCCAGCCGCCAGGGCCGGGCTGCCTGGATGATCCGTTCCGCACTGACTTTAGCGGGGTCAAATAAATCCGGATCAATGCCGCGATGGATTGTCACCAGGCGATCATCGGGCACGCCGTAAACTTCGCGGGCATGCTCGGCAACGAAATCAGAAATCGCGATGACCTTGTCGCCCTTGGCCATAACGGCGTTGTAATGATGCTTCCATCTGTTGTGGCCATAGGCATTGTGGAATGTGGTAACGAACGGCGTTGCCGTGCGCCGGGCCGCAGATAACGCACTCCACGCAGGGGCCCGGCTGCGGGCATGGATCAAATCAACGCCACGGTTGTTAATCAGTTCCGCCAGGGCATCGCCGTTGCGCAGCATACGGAATGGCCGCTTTGCCGCCAGGGGGAGTTCGACATGTTCAGCACCGGCACGTTTTAGTTCATGGGTCATCAGACCACCCGATGACGCCACCATGGCACGCCAACCAGCCCCGGTCAGGGCAGCGGCTGTTTGCACTGTACCGCGCTCCACCCCGCCCATTTCCAACGCCGGCAATACCTGCAACACCAAGGGGCCATCGGCACCAACAGCTTTCGCACCAGCTTTCGCACCAGCTTTCGCACCAGCTTTCGCACCAGCTTTCGCACCAGCTTTCGCATGGGGGTCTTGAATGGTAGGTTGCTCGTTAGACTGCAATGAATTGTCCATTTTTAAATCGGTGTATCCATCATGATCGATACGAAGCCCAGCTTCCTCACCCGCGAGGACGGAACGAGAATTGCATTTCATCATACCCCAGGCACAGGTCCGGGCACAGGCCCCAGTGTGATATTTTGTGGCGGCTTTATGTCTGACATGACCGGCACCAAGGCACAGGCCCTGGAAGCCGCCTGCAAGGCATCCGGGCGCACATATACACGTTTTGATTACCGTGGCCATGGCCAATCCGGCGCTAGTTTCGAAAGCGGAACCATTGGCCTGTGGGCGGATGACGCCCTGGCGGTGCTGGATCAAGTCACAACGGGGCCGCAGATCATTGTTGGTTCGTCCATGGGCGGGTGGATCATGCTGTTGCTGGCGAGGGCGCGGCCCGAACGCATTGCAGGTTTGGTCGGCGTAGCACCCGCACCGGATTTCGTTGTGCGTATGTGGGATGATTTTTCCGACGAGATAAAGGCGACGTTACAGCGGGACGGCATCTATCGGGCGCCCTCAGAATACGACGACGAACCCTACACGATCACCATGAACCTGATCGAAGAAGGTCGGCAGCAGTTGGTACTGCAGGAAAACCTGGCCGTTAGCTATCCCGTCCGAATTTTGCATGGCATGGCGGACCCTGATGTGCCCTGGCGACAATCGTTGGAGATCGTAGATCGCCTGCAAGGTGATGACATCGTTGTCACATTCACAAAAAGTGGCGATCATCGTCTTTCCGAACCCGATGACATTGCCCGCCTGATCTATACGGTGGAGACCCTGGCCCATACGATCCAGGATCGGTAAACGACATCTGTTTGAAAATGAGCCAGCGTCCCAGTTACGTGCGGACACCTGTATCAATTTGAAACACACCTACGTGTCGGCAGGGTC
This sequence comes from Alphaproteobacteria bacterium, assembly GCA_028824965.1. Taxonomy (GTDB): domain Bacteria; phylum Pseudomonadota; class Alphaproteobacteria. The sequence goes on from JAPKBD010000016.1 coordinate 11,517, forward strand.
GAAAACCGCTAAAATCAGCGATTGTTCCTATTCTCTAAAAACTTTCATAGGCCTTGCCTGGTAAGGGATGTAAGTCGAATGGCACATTGCCCGGCGACTTCATTGTATTGCTTTTCTCTTTAGTCGGTTGTTCGTGCCCTCAAATAGCCGACTATACTTTTAGGCGCTGGTCATCTAGGTGGTCAGCGCCTTTTTCTTTTTTACGGACGCCTGCCCCAATTTGGCACGGTTTTTTGCACCATAGTGATACACTTATTTTGAAGACAAGGCCGTCAACCGCTGATTTCTGCGAAATAATTGTTGGCACGGAAATTGCTTATTAATAGATGAAGATCGAATGGCGAAATGCCCGGCGATCTGAAGATTGCATTGCTTTTCTCTCTTAGTCAGTTGCCCGTGCCCTCAGGTGGCTGACTATTATTACGGCGCTGATCGTTCATTCGGTCAGCGCCGTTTTTATTTGTGCGACAGCCGCTCGCATTTATCTCCACCCCTCAATATCGGGCTAATTTATCAGGGCACCAACGTCTTCATTGCCCACGGGCGGGTCTTCTGCGGTGGGTCCCGCCTGATGATGTACCAGACGCCAGCGACGGCCTTCATGGACAAAAATATTTGTCGCCAGCAGATAATTTCCCTCTATCGCTTCATAACAAAGCACGTAGGCCATATCGCCTTGCATATTTGCGATGGGCGACAGACAGTCGATAGTGGGGGAGTCCGGATTATCCAGGATCGCGCGCCAGCTTTCCAGAACCTCGTCCCGCCCCTCCAACCGACCCCAGCCCGGATGGATACAGGTGACCACAGCACCCTCGCTCCAAACGCCTGCCATAGCGTTCATATCGCTATCTGCGAAGGCGCGGTAAAAAGCCTCGTTGGCGAAAAGCACGGCGTCTAATTCCGTCATTTTGCCCTCCCTCTAATTAAGGCGCCAGTGATCTAAGGTGCCAATTTGGCCAGCATCACGGCCAACACCAACACTGACAGAATGGTGGAGATTAACACAGCCGAGGCGGAACGCGCTGTATAAGTGTCGTATTGTTGGGCCAAAATAAACACGTTCGCACCCACAGGCTGCGCCGCAATAATCGTGGCAACGGCGGTCCACAGCGGGTCCAGGGCAAAAACCCAGGCGCACAAAAACCACACCACCACAGGCAGGCCCAGCAATTTCAGGCCAACAACAGTGGCACATTCGCGCAGATCACCGCCCAGACGATAGGTCGCCAGGGATGCCCCCAGTGCGGCCAGGGCACACGGTGCTGCCGCCCCACTTAACAAATTAATGAAACGGTCCAACACGGCCGGCAGGGTTTGTCCCGTCATGGCCCAGGCTAAACCCGCTAATAAAGCCAGGATGACGGGGTTTTTGATCAGCGCCTTTAAGGCTGCCCATATGATCAGGGCAAAGCCACGCCGCTGCCCCCGTGATAATTCCAGCAACAAGGTGGTGGCGGTGATCAGAATGGTGGAGTGGAAGGCGATGATCAGGGTGACCGGCACAATGCCCGCATCACCGAAGGCCATATAGATTAGGGGCAATCCCAACATCACCGTATTGCCGAACACGGCTGTCATACCCATCAGGGCCTGTTCGGCAAAGCTGCGCCGAAAAACGAACCGCCCCAGCACCATGGCAAAAACAAAGACCACGCCAACGCCGGTGAAATAGGCATAGACAATGGTAAAATCCAACTCATCCGTCGCAATGCCCTTTGCCACAATACGAAATAACAAAGCGGGAATGGCCACATAAAAGACAAATCCCGTCAGGCCTTTTGCCCCCTCCACCGACAACACCGGGCTACGCGCCAGGGCATATCCGCAAACGATCAAACCGAAAACCGGCAGCACAACTTCGACAATGGCTTGCATGTTTGGATTTTACCTTACGCATTTTCTTAACGAGACAGTACACTGGCTGCAAAACGCGCCAATACCACCAGCGATTAGAGGAACCTATCATGGCCTACAGCGAAATCCTTTACGACGTCACGGACAAGATTGCGACCATCACCTTGAACCGTCCGGAAAAACTGAACGCCTGGACCGGCGTGATGGAGAGGGAGGTGCGCGTAGCCCTGATCGACGCCTCTGAGGATAATAACGTCGGCGCGATCATCCTGACGGGTGCGGGGCGCGGCTTTTGTTCCGGCGCGGATATGAACAATCTTAACTCCCTCCAGCAAGGTGCCTCCAGCGGCGGGCCCACTTCGGACAGTGTGCGCGCGGTGGATAACGCCATTCCGGGCGGGCTGTCCCTGTCGAATGATTTCAGCCTGCGCTACACCTATTTCCCAACCGTGCCAAAGCCGATTATCGCCGCCATCAATGGCCCGACAGCGGGCCTGGGCCTGATTATGTCGCTCTATTGCGATGTGCGCTTTGCCTCCGATGCAGCCGTCTTCTCCACCGCATTCTCGCGCCGGGGCCTGATCGCCGAACATGGCATCTCGTGGATGCTACCCACCCTGATCGGCCCCGCCAATGCCCTGGACATTACCCTGTCCGCCCGCAAGTTCACCGCCATTGAGGCCAAGGAGATGGGCCTGGTCAGCAAAGTCTATCCAATGGAAAGTTTCATGGATGAGGTCCGCGCCTATGCGACGGAAATGGCCACCCTCGCATCACCCCGATCTATCCGGGTGATGAAGCGGCAGATTTATCAAGCCATGTTGAATTCGCTGGAGCATTCGGTGCTGCTGGCCAACAGTGAAATGCCGGCCAGTTTCGAGTCCGAGGACTTCAAGGAGGGCGTCGCCCATTTTGTCGAGCGTCGGGCGCCCAACTTCACAGGTAATTAAGTACGGCATATTGTCTATCGGGCCCGGGGTTGTATGCCCCGGGCTTCGCGTTATTCGAAAAGGATCACATCATGCCCAACGTCCGCCCTGTCGGCCGCCCCATCGTTCGGAGTGCCATTTCCGATATGCAGACCCAGCGTATTGGCGAGGTTTCGCGCATCGCCATCGGTGATCCGGATGTGATCCCCCTGTGGTTTGGCGAACCGGACCTGGATACGCCTGAATTCATCCGCCAGGCCGCCATTGATGCCATGCAAGCCGGTGAAACACGTTACGTGAATAAACGGGGCATTCCGGAACTGCGGCAAAGTATTCTCGATTACACCAAAGCGCAGTTCGACATAACGCTGGATCCGGAGCGGATAACCGTCACCGGTTCCGGCATGACGGCGATCATGATCGCGACGGAAACATTGGTGAATAATGGCGATAACGTTGTCATGGTCTCACCCATTTGGCCGAATATTTATTACTGCGTGCAGACCATGGGCGGGGAAAGCCGCCATGTGCGCCTGGATTTGACCGATGACGGCTGGCAGCTGGATCTGGATAAATTGTTCGCCGCCTGTGATGACCGCACCAAAGCCATGTTCATTGCCTCACCCTCCAATCCCACAGGCTGGTTGATGGAACCGGAACAACAGCGCGCGGTGTTGGATTTCTGCCGCGAACGGGGCATCTGGATTATTGCCGACGAAGTCTATCATCGCATTGTTTATGACCGGGCAGTGGCACCTTCGTTCCTGTCAATCGCCGATCCGGAGGACGCGCTTTACATCGTGCATTCCATGTCCAAGGCCTGGTGCATGACCGGTTGGCGCTGTGGCTGGTTGGTGCACCCCGCCAGCCTGGGCGATCGCATGGGCGATTTATCGGGCATCAACAACACAGGTGCGACCTCATTTGTACAACATGCCGCGGCAACTGCTATCCGGGATGGCGAGGATTTCGTAAGGGAGATGGTGGAACGCTGCAGACGGGGCCGGGATTTGGTGCACCAGCGCCTGGGCGGCATGGATCGGATCAAGCTGGCGTCCCCAAAAGCCGCCTTTTACGCCTTCCCGCAAATTGCCGGCCTAAAGGATGATTTGGAATTTGCGAAATATCTGGTGCGCGAACACAGGGTTGGCCTGGCACCTGGTTCTGCCTTTGGCCCGGATAATGATGGCTTCTTGCGCCTGTGTTTTGCAAAATCTGAGGAACAATTGTCTGCCGCCATGGATCGTATCGAGGCCGGATTGAAAAGCCTGTAATCCGTATTGTTGGTCAGCTAGGAAAATTTGTCCTATTTTGGGGCAACCCGGCGGCAATTTTTGCGACACATCGACCGATCAGCGCAATGTAACTACAGCAAAAATCCCAGAAATCCGCCACAAATCAATTTGGCATAATTCTTGCTTTTAATATAGCAACGCAGTGGATTTAGGGCGTTCCGATCTGACTGCAGCGTATTGCATCAGATAATTTGTGGAGCCATCATGTCACATGCCTTTGTCATCAATGCCTCTAAAATAAACATCGATTTTGGCCGCGCCCAATCACTGATGAATGAAACCCTGGCCGAGCTATCGGCGCATTGGGTCGATCAGAACGGGGCGATTTTGAAACGATCAGGTATTACCGATCAACATCAGGCATTGTGCGACAATTATTGCCGCCGGCATTTGGAATATTACGGCGAGCATTTCGCACCCGACCTAATGGCCGAGCCATTTTAGCAGGCTGTCAAATTACGCTAAGCCCGCTAAGCCAAATCCCCAAAACAAGCGCCCAAAGCCAAGACCACTAAGCTAAACGCTGTTCAACAGCTTGCCGGCGGACATTTTTCTGTAATTTCTCAAACGCCCGCACTTCGATCTGGCGCACACGCTCCCGAGAAATATCGAATTCGTTGGAGAGTTGTTCCAATGTCTTCGGATCATCAGTTAGGCGGCGCTCTGTGATGATATGACGTTCCCGATCATTCAGGTTTTCCATAGCACCCATTAACAAGGCGCGGCGCTTGCTCAACTCCTCAGTTTCCGCCAGCTCCGTCTCCTGATCGACGCTTTCATCCACCAGCCAATCCTGCCATTCCCCTTCACCTTCCGAGCGCAATGGTGCGTTCAGGGAATTATCCGGGGCCGCCAGACGACGGTTCATGGAGACCACGTCTTTTTCCGGCACGTTCAGGGCAGTGGCAATCTTTTCTACCTGATCGGGGCGCATATCACCCTCGTCAATCGCCTGGATCTGACCCTTCAGTTTACGCAGCTTGAAAAACAGCTTTTTCTGGGCTGCCGTGGTGCCAATTTTTACCAAAGACCAGGACCGCAGAATATATTCCTGAATATTCGCCCTGATCCACCACATAGCGTATGTCGCCAGACGGAAGCCGCGTTCAGGCTCAAACCGCTTCACGGCTTGCATCAATCCAATATTGCCTTCCGCGATTAATTCAGCCACGGGCAGGCCATATCCGCGATAACCCATGGCGATCTTCGCCACCAGACGCAGATGTGACGTTACCATCTTATGGGCCGCATCCCGGTCATCATGCTCCCGCCACGCTTGGGCCAGCATGTATTCTTCCTCATGGGGCAACATGGGATACTTGCGAATGTCCTGCAGATAGCGTGAAAGGCTCGCCTCCGGCGTCGGCGCGGGCGGCAGACTCATACCGTTGTCGCGCACCGGTTTTTCAGCACCGGTTTCGGTGCCATTTTCGGGCCTATCCAGCACGGCAACATCTGCCATCACAGCATCAGATGCTGCGTCAGATGCTGCGCTTTTTTTGGTTTTCGCTTTTGTCTTGCTCGCTACCATGGTCCTACCCCAGGTTTGTTTTGGCACTATCAAGGACAGTGCCCTGGTAATGGTTCCAGTTTTAGAATTCGTTAACGGTCCGTTTGGATGCAGGCCGCTATGTTATTGTAAAATAACGATTTTGTCAAGAAATCCGTGCCGAGAGAAGCCCAGGCAGTGTCCCCTATCCCTCTCCGTCAGGCGCTGTTTAGCTGTTGGAAAAGCACCAACAACGCCTGCATATCAAATGGGGGGTCGCTGTAAAATATCAAGTCTTCGCCAGTCACAGGATGGTGAAAGCCAAGTTCCACCGCATGTAGGGCCTGGCGGGTAAATCCGGCAATGGCCTGGCGCAAGTCATCGGGTAAATCGCTGCTGCGGCCTCGTCGGGCGCGACTATACAGTGGATCGCCCAACACAGGATGGCCTTTGGATGATAGATGCACGCGAATTTGGTGGGTTCGTCCGGTTTCAAGGCGACAGTCAACCAGGCTGGCGATCAAGCCATAGGTTTCTTGTAGATTGTAATGGGTGACGGCCCATTTACCGCCCTTGGGCACCACGGCCATTTTCTTGCGATTTTTCGGATCACGGCCAATATTACCCTCAATCCGACCATCCACTTTTCCGCGCGCCCTGATGTTACTGGGGTGGCCCCAGACCAGGGCGCGGTAGCGGCGCTGTATGTCGTGGCTGGCGAACAGCTCGCTCAACCCCACATGGGCCGCATCATGTTTGGCGGCGACCATCAGCCCGGAGGTGTCCTTGTCCAGGCGATGGACGATGCCGGGCCGGCGCACGCCACCAATCCCCGACAGGCTGTCACCGCAATGGGCCAGCAAGGCATTGACCAACGTACGGTCAGGATGACCAGGTGCGGGATGAACCACCAAACCGGCCGGTTTATCGATGATGATCAAGTGTTCATCCTCAAACACAATGGTCAAATCCATGGCCTGGGGCAGCGGCGTGGCGTCTTCTGCTGGCGGCACCGTCAATACAATATGTTCACCGGATTTGACCCGGTAAGAGGCCTCGGTTACCGTCCGGCTAGAATTTGTTTGGGCGTCGTTTTCGCCCATGCCCACCTCTACCTGACCGGCTTCGATCAGGGCCTTGATGCGCATGCGCGATAAACCATCGATGGCCTGGCTCAACAATCGGTCAAGCCGCTCCCGCGCCGCATCTGGTGCAACGTGAATTTTGTGTATTTCTATCTTCGGATTTTCGCCCATGGAAGAACAAGTGACCGGTATTAGCACCCGACTCAAGCTTCTCGTTGGGGTCATGACCACTTTATTGGTCGTCGGCCTGATTTTAATGGTGGTCGGGATCGCCCGTACATCGAAAGAATTGTCCGAACAAAGCGAGCAGCTAGCCGCCAAAATCGGCGATGTTCCGGTGCAAATAGCGCCTGGCGACAGCCTGCTGAACGTCTCCGCCTCAAGTGGCAAACTTTATTTGGCCGTCAGCCATAGGAACGGCAAGCAATCGATCATTGTGATCGATGCCATGACCGGTGAGAGATTGGGTCAACTGAAACTGGAAGTTAGCCCGTGATCGAATTGGTGATCGAATTGCCCCTTGACCAACGCAAAGCGATTACGGCGCATGTAGAGGCGGATTACCCGAACGAGGCGTGCGGTCTGTTGCTGGGACAAAAGAATGGCGCACACGCGATCGTCCATCAGACCGTGGCCTCAGATAATATTGCTGACGAGCCATCCCATCGTTTTGAGATAGACCCGGGCCTACGCCTAACGCTGCAAAAGGCGGCGCGAGACGGCGGGGATATCATTTTGGGACACTATCATTCCCATCCCAACGGCGCGGCAATGCCATCAAAAACCGATCAGGCCGGTATCTATGAAGCTGACCTGGTTTGGCTGATCGCGGCCGTCGCCGATGGCGAGATGCAAAATCTTGCCGCTTTTATGCCGTGGGCTGATTGCGGCGGCTTTGATGAAATTGAATTACGAGACATAGATTAGGTAAGCGCATGAATTTTTCTTCCGACAACGCCTCCGGCGTCGCACCGCAAATCATGGCCGCCCTGGCTGCCGCCAATGAAGGCCACGCCATGGCCTATGGTGCTGATCCCATTACGAAAGCGGCAGAGGCGGCATTTACAGAATTGTTTGAGCGGGAGTTGGCGGTCTTTCCTGTGGCCACGGGCACAGCAGCCAACGCCCTGGCGCTGTCCGCCCTGACACCGCCCTGGGGCCAGACTTATTGTCACCGTAATGCCCATATTGAGGAAGATGAGGCGGGCGCGCCGGAATTATTCTCTGGCGGGGCCAAGCTGGCCCTGTTGGATGGGCCCGGGTGCAAGATCGCAGCGGACACCCTGGCAACAGCCGTGGCCGGCGCAGGCTTTGGGGTCCAACATCATTCACAACCCAGTGCCCTGTCCCTGACCCAGGCGACGGAAGCAGGCACGATTTATGATATTGACGAGATCGCGACATTGTCCACCATCGCCCATGATGCGGGCCTGTCCGTGCATATGGACGGTGCACGCTTTGCCAATGCCGTGGCGCATCTGGGTTGTAGCCCGGCGGAGGCCACATGGCAGGCGGGCGTTGATGTGCTGTCGTTCGGGGCCACCAAAAATGGTGCCATGGCGGCCGAGGCGGTGATTTTCTTTAACCCTGATATGGCCGCGGATTTCCTTTATCGACGCAAGCGGGGCGGCCATCTATTTTCCAAGATGCGCTACCTATCCGCCCAATTGGTGGCCTATCTGCAGGACGATCTATGGTTGGTAAATGCCCGCCACGCCAATGCGTGCGCCCAAACATTGTCCCAAGGGCTGGCCGCTTTGGACGGCGCGCACCTGGTCCATCCTGTACAAGCCAACGAGATTTTCGTCACCCTGCCCGAGACGGTTCTTAATGGTTTAAAGTCTGGCGGGGTCGGCTTCCATAGTTGGGGCAACGAAGGCCTATCCCGATTTGTCTGCGCCTTTAATACGGACCCCGCGGATGTTGAGCGGACAATAGGTATCGCGCAAAATTCAATTTAGGACAAAGCGGGAGGAAATACGTCATGCAACACGGAATGGGGCGGATGATCGGTGACATCGCGGTAGAGCGGATCATGGAATATGAGGCACCTTTTTTTGTCCCCCACGAAGTCTTTCGCGAGGCGACACCGGAGGCATTGGCACCTCATCGCCATTGGCTGGAACCAAATGCCATGGATCCCGAAACCGGCAAGTTGATCCTCCCGTTCCAGTCTTATCTGGTCCGCACCAAACATCATACCATCCTGATTGATACCTGCATCGGCTGTGGCAAGAACATCACCCACCGTCCCGAATGGTTTCAGCGCACGGATCAAACCTGGTTGAATAATCTGCGCGCAGCGGGCATTGAAGCAGAGGCTATCGATTATGTCTTTTGCACCCATCTACACGCCGATCATTGCGGCTGGAACACTTCGTTTGTCGATGGCCGCTGGGTGCCTACATTTCCGAATGCAAAGTATGTCTTTTCGAAAATTGAATATGCCGCCGCCGAGGCGCGCAACGACATCATCTTTCGGGAAAGCGCCCTGCCTATAATGGAGGCGGGCCAGGCCCAGTTGGTCGAGACGGATTTCGCCCTTGATGACAATGTCTGGCTACAATCCACGCCAGGGCATACAGCGGGCCACGTGGCAGTTAACCTGGCATCGAACGGGCACAGTGCGGTGATGTGCGGCGATCTGATCCACAGCCCCATTCAATGTGTCCATCCGGAATGGAGCCCGAAATTCGATTTGGATAAGCCATTGGCGGCAGAGACACGGCGTAATTTTCTGGCCAGCAACGCTGAAAGCGGACAGCTGGTTTTAACAGCGCATTTCCCCTCCCCCTCCATGGGGCATGTGGTGGTTGAGGGCGATGCCTTTCAGTTCAAGTATGTTGATGATTAGGAGAATGGGAAAATGAGACTTTTAAGTTTCAGCACGAACGCCGGTGACAGCTATGGCCTGGTGGACGACGATGGCCGTGGCGTGATCGACCTGGGCCAACGCCTGGGCGCAAAATATCCTGATCTGCGATCTTTGTTGGAAGCAGATGCCCAGGCTGAGGCCGCTGCCCTAAGCGGCAACGGAGCGGACCACAGCCTGGAGGACATCACCTATCTACAGGTGATCCCCAACGCCCGGCGTATCATCTGCATTGGCCTGAACTACCGGGAACATGCGGCCGAAATGGGCATGGCCTTCCCCGAGAACCCAAGCCTGTTTTCAAAATGGCCCGATGCCCTGGTCGGCCATGAACAAGATGTGGTCCGCCCCACGGCATCGAACAATTTTGATTATGAAGGCGAGTTGGCTTTCATCATGGGCAAGCCGGGCCGTCATATTGCTGAGGCCAACGCCCTTGCTCACGTAGCCGGCTATGCCCCGTTCCTGGACGGCAGCCTGCGGGATTTTCAAGGTCATTCGGTGATCGCGGGTAAGAACTTTCAACATAGTGGATCATGCGGCCCCTGGATGACCACCGCAGATGAAATTCCAGACCCCATGAACCTAGCCCTGACCACCCGGCTAAACGGCGACGTGGTGCAGAACGAAAGCACGGAACAGCTGTACTACACCGTGCCGGCCATCATCGCCTATGTCTCGAAATTCACGCCCCTGCATCCGGGCGACGTGATCGCCACCGGCACCCCCAGCGGCGTTGGTGCGGGGCGCAAACCGCCATTATGGATGAAACCAGGTGATCGTATCGAGGTGGAAATTTCCGGCCTTGGCTGCTTGGCCAATAATGTTGTGGCCGAGGCGGGTTGAGAGGCTGGCTCAGTGTTTCGATTGACCGTTGAAGCCACAGCGTTGCATCAAGATGGATTACCGGATCAAGTCCGGCAATGACAAAAAAAGCAAAAATGTCGTGCCCGGACTTGATCCGGGCATCCAGGGAAACGCACTCAGGCTTTTGTTGCCTATCGCTTCGGCGTTGGCCCCTCACCGTAGGTCGCTAGTTTAGCAGCTGTTTCCGCGACCCCTATTGGCCCATCGGGATGGGCGGGCCTGGGTTTGTTGTAGTCGGGCATCGCCTGCCCTTGGCCCGCGCGAATGGCCGCCGTGATTGGGCTTTCAAAAACTTCGCCGATGGCCATGGCCGCCTTGCGGTCGGTTGGCTGGGGTGTCAGATCGTTCGGCACGGGCATCATGGCGGCGGGGTAATAGGCCATTTTTTGTTTCGCCGGATCGATAATTTTATCCAGGTTCAATTCCCGTTCGCTGACGCCCTTCACTGGTTCGACACAGACATCATCCAGGACCTCCATATCGAACCACCATTTTTTGACACTATTGCGCCGCCCCTTGCCCAGATAGTCATCCAGCCAGACGGCAATGGGCACCAGCAACGGTTTCAACCAGCGCGCATTGATACCGCACCAGGACGCCACCCGCTCCAGCACCGGACCATCCGCTGTCACCACTTTGTTTAAGGGGCAGGTTTTCATGCAACGCCCGCAAGCAGAGCCCTTGGCGTTGGTCAGACGATAGCGGGCGCAGCGTTCCGCATCAGGCTTCCACATCTCGTAGCCGTTGAACATGATCTTATCGCCCCACGAAATGGCATCGCAGGGGCATTCACGGGCGCATTTGTGGCAGTGATCGCAAAAATACTGCAGTCCGAAATCCACCGGCTTGTCCACTGTCAGGGGCATATCCGTAGTCAAAACGAGGGACTTAAAGCGCGGGCCGACGAACGGATTAAGGACCAATTCCCCGATCCGGGAAAGTTCACCCAAGCCCGCCCATAGCACCAGGGGAATATGCAGCACATCGCTGTCCACATTGGTTTGCGCCCTGGCTGGGAAGCCCAACTGACGCAAAGTATCGCCCATCACGCCGGAGATTTCCGCCCCCCGCAAATAGGCCCGCATGGATTGGGTGCCCGATATCCAGTCATCGCCCGCCGCCCCTTCCATGGTGTCGTATTCCTGATCGATCAACATCACCACGGCGTATTTATGATAGGGAGTAATCTCCTCTCCCCCCGCACCATGAGAGAACCAGGCATAGTCGGGGATCTCGCAAATTCCCGTCAGATCGGCACCCAGCAGATAGGACAATGACTTCACGGCACGGGCGTTGGCGTCAGGGCCATTGTAGGTTTCAAGGCTGGCATCGCTTGCCGGTTCGCCGCCCTGAATAGGCACCATGGCCCGCATGGAGGCCATCATCCCCGCCGTATGCGGTTGTTTGAAGGCAAATCGGTTCCGCTCCCGCAACGCCTTGTCACCAAGGTCGCCACGGGCGGCGCGTTCGAAAAAAGCGGCGCGTTTGGAAACACGCGGCACTTCATCGTCCAGAATCAAGGTGGTGGGGCGGTCCACCCGTGGCACGGTCTCCATCGGATAGGCACTCAAGTGCGTTGCCCGTCCCGCCCGGCGGTTCCGCTCTCGCCCCGACGTCGCGCCATTCTGGCCGAACCAATAGGCCAGGCCGCCCAAATTTCTAGACGGGTTTAATGCCGCCTTTGCCAGGGGTTGATCGGTGGCCAATTCATAGTCCGTCGAGACCACGGCGACGGAAAAACCGCCGCCAATAAAGGGATTGCACAATCCTGCATCAGTCCGCACCGCCAAACCAGCCAGCACCGCCAAACGATCCAGGTCCAGGCTGCCCGCCCCCATCACATGGGCTGAACTGGAAAATCCCATTTTCTGAATATGGCCGGACAGACAAACTGCAATCCCACCGATACGGGCATCCGCCGCCTCCCCCAAGGCTGGCGAAATCCAATCACGCGCCGGATTATCAGCTTCAGGTAGGCGGCCATGCTCTAACAACAAGACGACAGCGAATTCATGATCCCCGACGTCGCCATTGCTATTGCCATCTGTTGTCCAGGCAAGGCGAGGAATTTTGCAGATGCCGATCTGCGCGGCATTCATGAAATAGCCATAGCCCTTCACATCAACCATGCGGCGATGGGGGTCATCGGGCACCGGGGCCTTTGCCCTGGCCGGTTCCGTCATGGCGTTTTGGACAAATATATCCAGATATCTTCGTAAAGAGCGGGCCAAAGGGCCCTCTGCGGGGCTGTGATATCCAGGTGCAGCGACGGGGGGCGTGCAGCCTCAACCGCGATCACCCGATCATCATGGGGCAGGGTTTCAAGGGGATACTTACCCAAATGATAGGGGCGTTGATCGTTCCGCGTGCTGAAAAACATATCCCCGTCCCCAATATTCAGAGTCGATAGAACCTTTTCGCCGTATCATGAAATAATGCGCCACGCTCGGCCTTGGAACAATCCTTTATCATATGGGCGATGGCGCTGACCTGATCCACATAGCCAATTCGCAACTTAGCAACGGGGAAGTTGGAAGCGAACATGCAGCGATCAAAGCCGAAAATTTCGATGGCTTCGCGCACCAGGGTCCGATTGTCATCATAGTCCCAGGGTGCACCCGCCAGGCCCAGCTCCGATATCTTCAGATGCACATGCTCCATAGCTGCCAGGGCAACCATGCCGCGCCGCCATTCGGCCAGGCCCGCTGCACTGCGATCCCAGGCTAGGCCCGTATGTTCGGCAACAATTGCGAGGTCCGGATACAAGGCACAAACCTCCGCCGCCTCAACCAAATGCCAGAACGGTACACGCAGGTCCCATGACAGACCATGTTGGCGCAATCGCCCCAGGCCATCACGCCAGGCCGGGTCCTGCAAACTGCCGGGCGCGCCCGCCACAGCGTCACGATGGGCGGCGTTGGGTGCCGTTATGGGCTTGGAGCGGATGCCCCGCACGGCGGGGATCGACGCCTGCGCTGCCAGGATATCCGCGCTGTTATCTTCATGGAACCAGGCATGGGCCACGATGGCGTCAGGCAGGCCATGGCTGGCACTCTGTGTCAGCAGCCATTCCGTTTCCGCGACCTGTGCCTCGCGATCCGTTTCCGCCTCCACATGGACAGTCTTCACCACTCGCAAGGGGGCTGCATCGGCGCGAAAATCGGCGGGGCCGTAATTCTGCTTCAAGGCTTCGTAGTTGCCCAGCAGGAAGTGTTCTTCATGGTGATCCGTCAGCCAGGGATAATAAACCTCTCGCAAATCAAACAGGTGGTGGTGGCTGTCGATAATGTCGAAGCTCAAATCCAGATCCGCAAAATCCGGCAGATTAGTTGGCGTGGAAACATCAACCATCAGGTAATGCCGCCGCTAGACATCACCTGCATAGGGCGGCGCGGGATCGTATTCCATGTTGCGCTGAACCGTACGGGCAAGGGCTGGATCATACATCTCTCCGATCAACCACAGGGTCATATCTATGCCCGCCGATACGCCGGCCGAACTAACCACGTTGCCATCGCGTACGTATCGCACATCGTCCACGACCTCGCCCGCCTTGCCCCGATCACGCACCATATCGACCGCGCCCCAATGGGTGGTGATCCGTTTTCCCGCAGCCGGTCCAGCCTCCGCCAACAGCATGGAACCGGTACAGACGGAGGTGACCCATTCGCATTCCTTGGATACTTCGGCGATCCAGCTCAACAGGGTCGTGTTGTTCACCTCTGTCCGAGTGCCCGAACCGCCGGGGATCAAGATAACATCCAGCTTCGGGGCATCGGCAATGGAATGGTCCATGACAATCCGCATACCCTTATTACACGTCACCGTGCCGCCATGTTCCGATATTGACACAACGGAGATATCATCACGCAGCTTAGACGCCATAGTGAATACTTCCCACGGACCAACCGCGTCCAACTCCTCTGTGCCGTCAAAAAATAGAATCCCGAATGTTGTCATGGCGCAACTCTCCCAATCTGCCGAATGACAGCACTATAACGTCCAAGCTATAGTCTGGGAAACTGCGTATTGTGAGAGGGAACACCATGACCAAAGTTTTCATTGCCGGGGTTGGCATGACACATTTAGGCAAAATGCTCGACCGCAGCATCAAAAGCCTGACGGCGGAAGCCGTGACAGAGGCCTTGGATGACGCGGGTATCGAAGCGGGCGCAATCCAGTCGGCCTATTTCTCCAACGCCACCCAGGGGCATATGGAAGGTCAGGATATGATCCGGGGCCAGATCGCCCTGCGCGACATGGGCATCCAGGAAATTCCCGTGGTCAACGTGGAAAACGCCTGCGCCTCTGGTGCGACGGCCTTTAACCTGGCGGTGCAATTCCTCAAGGCAGGCGAAGGTGATGTCAGCCTGGCTGTGGGGGCGGAAAAGATGTTTTCCAAGGACCGCGACAGAATGTTCTCCGCCTTCGATGGTGCATGGGACGTGGCGGATGTGGCGGGAAATCAAACCAACCTACTTGCCCTGGGTGAAGGCTTCGACGTCCCCCCCGGCACCACATCGGACAAACCGTATAGCCTGTTCATGGATATCTATGCCGCCTGGTCCCGCTTTCATATGACCCAATTCGGTACCACGCAACGGCAGATCGCTGCCGTATCCGCGAAGAACCACAATCATTCCCAATATAATGACAAGGCCCAGTATCGTATGCCCTATACGGTGGATGAGGTCATGGCCGCGCCGCCGATCAGCTATCCCCTGACCCTGCCCATGTGCGCGCCGATTTCGGACGGCGGAGCGGCAGCAATCCTGTGCACCGAAGACGGCCTGAAACGCCTGGGCGTGGACCGCAAGCGTGCAATCGAGGTTAAGGCGTCGATCCTGCAAACCGGCTCCAACCGCGCAGTCACGGATATGGCGGAACATGTGACAGCGAAGGCGGCGCGGCGGGCCTATGAACGGGCCGGCGTCGGGCCGGAAGATATCTCCGTTGCGGAAGTGCACGATGCTACGGCTATGGGCGAAATCGTGCAGATTGAGAATTTGGGCTTTTGCGATTTCGGCGACGGCGGGGCAACCTCCGCCGGGGGGGAGACCGCCCTGGGTGGTCGCATCCCCGTCAACCCATCAGGTGGCTTGGAATGCAAGGGCCATCCTATTGGTGCAACGGGCCTGTGTCAGATCCAGGAGCTGGTGACACAATTGCGGGGTGAGGCAGGAGACCGTCAGGTGGAAGGTGCCCGCATCGGCTTGGCGGAAAATGGCGGCGGTCTATACGGCATCGAAGAATCGGTTGCCTCCGTCATTATTCTTGGAGGGTAGTGGCGGCGCGTCCACCCGATAGCAAACGCACCATGACGGCCCCAAACAGGATAACCGCGCCGACGGCTGCAAAGGCCCAGCCCCAGCTGTCTGCGGTTTGGCCATTGCCTGTGTTATCCAGGATGACGCCGAATAAAACCGGGCCCGCCAGGCCACCGGCGGCGGCTGCGACACCAAATACGGCGACCGTATTGCCCCGTTGGGTCGGGTCTGAGGCATTGACTGCGCCGCCGTTCAACATGCCGCTATCGGCCAACACAAAACAATTGTGCATCAGGACAAGGCCGATCAGCAGCCACAGCGACCAGGCAGCGGAAAACCCAACAAATAGCGCGGCAACGGCAGAGGCGGTCATGACCAGAAAGGCCGCCTTGGCATAGCCGGCGCGATGGGCGAATTCGCCCCCCGCCATACTGGTTGGCACACCGATCAGAATAAGAATTGTCGCCACCAGGGGTACGTTGAAACTATCGGGCACTTCGGGCCGGGTGGCCACAACCCAGGTCAGAAACGCCACGGTCCAGGCGCGCACGGCCAACAGCTCGAAATGATGGGCAAATGCACCGATGATGTAACCGAATGCGACCCGGTTCCGAAATACTGACCGGAAATCCGGGATAAACCGCAGCTTCGCAACCCGCCCATCTTCCGCCCCTTCGGGCACTGTGGGCGGCAACAGGAACAATATTAATGCAGCCGCCATCAGGTTCGTACATGCGGGCAGGACAAAGGCCCATTCCCACCCGAATGCATCCTTGGTCTCTGCTGCTGCCAACAGGGACAGTGATGAACAAACCGCAAAGGAGGACACATAGATCGACCCTGCACGCCCCTTATCGGCACCCATGACCCGATCAGAGATCGCCTTCACACCCGGCAGATAGGTCCAGGCAAAACCCAGGCCCTGCAAAGTGCGGAATGCCATGGCGCTCCAAAAACCATCGGCCAGGCCCATGCCGCCATAGCCGATGACATTGACCATGGCGCCCAGGATCAACATGCGGCGGGCATCAATGCGATCAGTGATACCGACGAACGAGACCCCAATCAGATAGGTTAGATAAGGTATGCCGGCGATCCAGCCGGCCTCTGTATTACTCAACCCCCACATATCAACGAACAATGGCAACAAGGCCGGCGTGGCGTGCATGCCCAGCAGGGTCAGCCCCAGAAAGCTGCACATCAAAATGATCAGGAGACGCATGGACATGGAAAACAGACTTCCGGCTTGATCTATAACTGCATTACATCTGACACAGGTCTAAAGTGCCCGCGCAAATTCGCAATTAAATTATCATATGGCAAAATATTATTTGGATGGTTGTTTATCAGACGCGAGGTCGATAGCATTGCAACATCAAAGATACAATGCGATCAGAAGGGAGTTATCACCACGTGGTGCCTTCTGAGACTATCCATCGTTATACTGTACCACAAATCGGCGCCTCTATGCGTTGGTGGATTATCGACACATGCTAATAATTTAATAAGAACTTATTTGGGGGACAACATCAAATGGCCGAACTAACAACCCTGGAACATTTCATGGATGGCGTGAAAAAGCGCAATCCCGGACAGCCGGAATTTCTTCAAGCGGTGCATGAGGTCGCGGATACCCTGCTGCCCTATATCGCCGAACATCCGATCTATCAGAAAATGCAGATCCTTGAGCGGATGACCGAACCCGACCGTATCATTAGTTTCCGTGTTTGCTGGGAAGACGATGAGGGCAACATCCGGGTTAACCGCGGCTGGCGGGTACAGTTCAACAATTCCATCGGGCCTTACAAGGGCGGTTGCCGCTTTCACCCAACGGTCAATGAAAGCGTACTGAAGTTTCTGGGGTTTGAGCAGCAGTTTAAGAATTCCCTGACCGGGCTGCCTATGGGCGGCGGCAAGGGCGGTGCCAATTTTAATCCCAAGGGTAAATCAGACAATGAAGTGATGCGGTTCTGCCAGTCCTTCATGACAGAGCTGTGCCGTCATATCGGACCCAACACGGACGTACCGGCGGGTGATATCGGCGTAGGCGCCCGGGAAATCGGCTATATGTTCGGGCAATACAAACGCTTGACCAACAAGTTCGAAGGTATTCTGACAGGCAAGGGCCTGGAATTCGGCGGCTCGCTTATCCGCACAGAGGCCACGGGCTATGGCGCGATTTACTTTCTGAAATGCATGCTCGACAAAATCGACGGATCTCTTGACGGTGCAAATGTGGTGATCTCCGGCTCCGGCAATGTTGCCACGTTCGCGGCGGAAAAGTGCCTGCATTTGAACGCCAAGGTCCTGACCCTTTCAGATTCGGGTGGTTACATCCACGATCCGGACGGCATCGATCAGGAAAAGCTGGACTGGATCAAAGATCTTAAGAATGTCCGCCGGGGGCGCATTTCAGAATATGCAGCGCAGTATCCCAACGCCACCTTCCATGAAGGCCGGCCCTGGGGTGTGCCTTGTGACTATGCCGTCCCCTGCGCCACGCAGAACGAGATCGACGAGGATGAGGCAAAATTGTTGGTCAAGAACGGCTGCAAGGGCGTTTCAGA
>JAPKBD010000244.1 GCA_028824965.1 Alphaproteobacteria bacterium
CCGACTACCGCGGGAAGGTTTGGAAATCATCGGTATCAATGCGGATAAGGTGGAGGACGTGATCATCACCCACCTGCACTATGACCACGCGGGCACCTTGGATGATTTCCCTACCGCCCGTTTTCATCTTCAGGAAAGTGAGATGACCTACGCCACGGGCAAGCATATGTGTCATGAACCTTTTGGCCATGCCTATGCCGCTGATCATGTCTGCACCATGGTGCGCCGGGTTTTTGACGGGCGGGTGGTTTTCCACGACGGTGATCGGGAAATTGCGCCGGGGATTTCAGTGCATTGGATCGGTGGCCACACGGCGGGTGTGCAGTGCGTCCGCGTGCTGACGAAACGGGGCTGGGTGGTCCTGGCGTCGGACGCGTCGCATTTTTACGAGAATATGGAAGGGACCGCGCCGTTCCCCATTGTTTATTCCGCAGCGGATATGGTGCAGGGGTATAGCAAAATGCGCGATTTGGCAGAGACGAACAAGCATATCATCCCCGGTCATGACCCCCTTGTCATGCAGCGTTATCCCGTGGCCCAGTCAGGTCAGCAGGATGTCATTCGACTGGATGTCGCGCCGAAGGATTAACAATTTTTGACTAGTATTGATTGGTCGTTTGTTGAGATTGAGGTGCCGTGTTGGAATGGGATTCCTGCGCGGCGACGACCGTCGCGCCAAGCAACAGTAAAAAGGCAAGTGCAACCTTGGTCCAGCGGCGGTCGGTATGTCTATCGTGCGTGGTGGCGTAACTGGTGGCTTGGATAACTGACAACGTCTTGACCCTCGATTGCATGCCGCTCCGAATTGCGTTCGCGGTTCTGCAATTGCTTTTTCGGGATTGCGTTAACGACAAGGGTCATAATGGCGCATAGCTGTGAAAATGCTGTTAACGCCAATGGTGAAGACTTTATGAACGGAGGTTTTTTCGCTGTCGTTGCAGCGGGCTCTGCCTCAACAGGGGCTATGCCTCTAAAAGCAATTCGCCATTGATGGTGGGGACACGTTCCCCTTCCAGTTTTTCGATCACGGCGTGGACTTCGTCTGCCGCAACCGGCTGGCTAAAATAATACCCTTGCGCAAATTGGCATTGATTGGCGCGCAGGAACTCCAGTTGGCCCAGGGTGTCCACGCCCTCAGCGACAACATCGAGCCCGAGGTGCTGGGCCAATGCGATGATGGTACGGACAATCGCGCCATCAGAAGCATCATGCGTGACATCGCGCACGAACGAACGATCAATCTTTAGGGCGTCCAGAGGAAAGCGCTTTAGATATGCCAATGATGAATAGCCGGTGCCGAAATCATCAATCGCCACACGCACGCCTGCCGCACTCAATTTCCCAAGGATCCGTGCCGCGGATTCCGGATCCTGCATGACGGAGCTTTCTGTCAATTCCACTTCCAGGATATCGGACGTTAAACCTTGACTCTTGATGGACCGTTCCACATGTTCCAACAGATCATCTTGATTAAATTGATGCGCCGACAAATTTACCGCAACCCGGAGTACAGGCAAACCTTGGTCCTGCCAGGTCTTGATTTGCGCGCAGGCAAGTTCCAGGATCAAATCACCAAGCGGTGTCATCAATCCCAGTTCCTCCGCCAGGGGAATGAATTGGTCGGGCAGGATCAGGCCCCGTTCGGGATGATGCCAACGCACCAAAGCCTCCAAACCCACAACCTTGCCATCACGCAGATCGACTTGCGGTTGGTAATGCAGAGCAAATTCCTCGTGGTGGATTCCCCGTTGCAAGGCAACGCCAAGGCCAATGCGGCGCAGGGCCGCGGTGTTTAGGTCAGGGCGATAGAACTGATAATTTTCGCCGCCGGCGTTTTTCGCCTGATACATGGCGGCATCGGACAAACGCATTAACTCATCCGCTTCCTCACCATCCTCCGGGAAAAGCGAGATGCCGATACTGGGAGACACTGTGGCAGCATGACCACCGATCATAATCGGCTGTGATACCTTTTCGACGATTTTGTCGGCGACCGTGGCCGCTGATACGGCGGTGTCCAGATTGGTGATCAGGGCGATAAATTCATCGCCGCCAAGCCGGGCCACAGTGTCACTGTCGCGCAGGCATTCACGGATGCGGCTGGCGACGGTTTTCAAAACCGTATCACCGGCTTCATGGCCCATGGTGTCGTTGACGAACTTAAAACGGTCCAGGTCAATGAACAGCACCGCCAGCTCGTTCCCATGT
Organism: Alphaproteobacteria bacterium; assembly: GCA_028824965.1. Taxonomy (GTDB): domain Bacteria; phylum Pseudomonadota; class Alphaproteobacteria. The sequence continues at coordinate 2,209 of JAPKBD010000244.1, forward strand.
CGGCGGGATTGGTTGATGGCGTGGGTGAGGCGATCAAACAGCAAAGCCCTGTTGGGAAGTCCGGTCAGGCTGTCAAAATGGGCCATTTGGGCCCGTCCGATGGAGCATTGTATGGCAACGGAAAGGCGGTCGTTGCCTAATTCCGTCTTGATCAGACTATCCTGGGCCCCGAACTGCACCAATTGGACAGCCATTTCTGGGGCGAATTGATCCATCAACGCGATCGTCGGCATAAACAGAAATAGACCTAATAGCTGCGCCAGATCAAAGCCCGGGCCGCTGCTGGCATCGTCGAAATCGATGATCAATGCGTCAAAACGTTGTTGGGCCAACAGATCATTGGCTTCGGCGACCGTTTGAACCCGGTGGACCGCAAAGGCCTCCGGATCTAAAGCGGCCTTAATCGCCGCTTCGGCGCTATCGTCGCCGCCAATGAACAAAATTTCAGTCAAGCCACTACTTTCCCTGGCGCGCCAAAGCAGGCGTCCGAAAGATTTCTCCGCGTATCAAGGTAAACGATAGCGGATGTCCGGTTAACGTTCGGTTTACAGGGCGGGAATGATGACGAAGATATTAGAATAACGTGGGGCAGGGTAGTGCTCGCCTAGATACGAATTTGGATGCCCAAGTAATGCGCATGGAGAATTTTTCTCGGTTCCCGCTACAGCCCCATGGATTTGGCGATGATGTTGCGTTGGATTTCGTTAGAACCGCCGCCAATGGGGCCGAGGCGGGTATCGCGAAACATCCGCTGCATTTCGTTCTCCATAGAATAGCCCGCCGCACCCATGATCTGCATCCCCATATTGGCGCAGTCGAAGTCATTCTCCGTGCCGACGATTTTCGCGATGGAGGTCTCCACCCGGCAATCAAAGCCTGCATCCATCATCTCGGCAACGCGATAGGCCATTAGGCGGGCCAACTCCGCCTTGATCCGCATATCCGACAGTTTGTGTTGAATAGCCTGGAAATCAGAAATGGGTTGGTCAAATTGCACCCGCTCTTTGGCGTATTCCTGGGCCAGGGACAGCGCCTTTTGCGCCCCACCCGCACCATTCGCGGATATCGCCAAACGTTCCAAATTCAGACCACCCATCAGGGCCTTCCAGGCCTTGTTCTCGGCGCCGATCATATTTCGCGCGGGCACCCTGACATTGTCCAAAAAGATCTGGTTGGTGTGTGTGGTCCGCCGCCCCACTGTATCGAGGGGGCGAATATCCACGCCCTTTGCATTTGTCGGCACCAGGAATTTGGAAAAGCCATTATGCGCCGGTATCGCATCCGGGTCCGTCTTAACCACCAATACAATATAGTCGGCCACATGGGCCGAAGTGATCCAGCATTTCTCACCATTGATAATGTAATCATCCCCCTGGCGCACGGCGTTGGTCTTGATGCCGGCAGCATCTGACCCGGTATGTGGTTCCGTCAGGGCGAAACAAAGATATAGCTCCCCTTTGATCAGGGACGGCAGATATTCCCGCTTCATTTCCTCGCTACCACTGTGCAGGATGTGGACGCCGGAATATACCGGCGTTGTCATATAGGTCGTTGCCAGGCCGGAATAATGATAGGCTAGGGTTTCCAACAACACGGCGATGTCCTTGTAGCTGCCGCCCAGACCACCATATTCCTCCGGATAGGGCAGACCCAGCCAGCCGCCCTTTGCCAATTCCTGATAGGCCTCCCGCGGCCATTCCCGGTTTTCATCCATCTCCTGGATACGTTCGCGGGGCAAGACCCGCTCCGCCAGGGTCAGCAGGCTTTCCCGCATCAATTTCTGCTCTTCGGTCAGCCCGAAATCATTCAACAAAGCCAAGATAGTCTCCTTATGGGCCAGATCCGCCTACTTCGCCGCCAGCTTGCTATACCCATCGCGGGTTTGGGGGGTTTTGATGCCCAGAATACGGCCTGCGATAAGGGTGCGCAGGACCTGCGCTGTGCCGCCGCCGATGGTGAACATACGGGCGTCACGGACCATGCGTTCAAGCGGGTTGTGGCGGGAATAGCCTGCCGCACCGAACACCTGCAGGGCATCGTTGGTGACCTTGATGGCCATTTCGGATGTGAAGACCTTGGCCTGGGCCGCTGCCAGGGCATCGGGAAAGCCATCGACCAAGTTGACGGCCGCGTTATGGATCAATGATCGTGCTGCGCCCAATTGAATGCTCATATCTGCCAGCATCCATTGCAGACCCTGGAATTCCGCGATGGGCCTTCCGAACTGTTCCCGCACCCCGGCATATTCCAGGGCTTTTTCGTAGGCACCCTGCGCCACACCAAGTGCCACGGTAGCAGCACCTACGCGCTGTGAATTATAGGCGGTCATCAGGTCGGCAAAGCCTTTGCGCAAACCACGTGGCGGCAGCAGCAGGTTTGCAGGCGGCAGGGCCATATCCTCAAACCGCACCTCCGCCTCCGGTATACCGCGCAGGCCCATGGTGGGGGCACGGTCGCCGATCACCAGGCCCTCGGTCTCATCACGGATGGCGATGAAGCCGCCAATGCCTTCCTCAACGCCGTTCTGGTCAAAGACCCGGGCGAAAATCAAATGCAGGCGGGAAACGCCACCGCCCGTGATCCAATGTTTTGTGCCGTTCAGGATATATTGATTGCCCACTTTATCCGCCCGCGTGGTCATCTCCGTTGCCGCACTGCCCGCATCCGGTTCGGTGATGCAGATGGCAGGCTTGTCACCGGCCAGAACCAGGTCAGCCGCCAGGCGTTTCTGCTCCTCCGTGCCGTAGGCCATGATGGCGCCGATGGCGCCCATGTTGGCCTCCACCGCAATGCGGCCTGACACACCGCATACCTTGGCCATTTCCTCCACCACTATGGCGGCGTCCAGATAGTCCTTGCCCTGGCCGCCGTATTCTTTCGGGATGGTCATGCCAAAAAAACCGGCATCCTTCAGGTCCGTAACATTGTCCCAGGGGTATTGTTCCGTACGGTCAACCTCGGCGGCGCGCTGGGCAATCGGTCCCATCGCAAGCTCTTTGGCTTGTTGGCGCAGATTTTTCCGGTCCTGATCAAGCATTGTCGTTTCCTTCTAATGTCTGTCGGCTAGAGTTTTTTGTGCTTCGGCCAGAACCGCATAGGAATGAACCCTGGCGTCATGGTCAAATATGGCGGATGCAACCATCAATTCATTGGCCCCGGTGCGTTCAAGAAAGGGTGCCAGTTGGTCCGCGATACTGTCCGCCGTACCGACAAAAGAGCACGCTGTCATGGCAGAGACGCGGGCCTTTTCCATAGGATTCCAATAATCTTCGATATCGTCGATGGGCGGGCGCATACGGCCGCGGGTGCCGCGGAACATATTGGTGAATTGTTGTTGCGGCGTTGTGAATAGACGTTTTGCCTCTGCCTCCGTGTCCGCTGCAATGATGTTGACGCCAACCATTGCGTAGGGTTCGGCCAGCTGTTCGGACGGGGTAAATTTCTCCCGATATATATCCAGTGCCGCCATCAAAGCCTCCGGCGCGAAGTGGGAGGCAAAGGCATAGGGCAGACCCAACATGGCCGCCAGTTGGGCCCCGAATAACGAGGAGCCCAATATCCACAGGGGCACGTTGGTGTCCGTACCGGGCACCGCCTGGATGGTCTGCCCTTCCTGCAGCGGACCCAGCAGGGCTTGAAGTTCCAACACATCCTGGGGGAAGTTTTCCGACACCATGGGGTTGCGGCGCAGGGCCCGCAGGGTTTGCTGATCCGTACCTGGTGCCCGACCTAATCCAAGATCGATCCGCCCTGGATAAAGTGACGCCAATGTGCCGAATTGTTCTGCTATGACCATGGGGGAGTGGTTCGGCAGCATGATGCCGCCTGCGCCCACACGGATGGACGACGTGTTTTCCGCGATATAGCCAATGGCAACGGAGGTCGCGGCAGAGGCGATGCCGACCATATTGTGATGTTCCGCCAGCCAATAACGGTTATAGCCAAGCCGCTCCGTCTGCTGCGCCAAATCTTTGGAGCTGCGCAGAGAATCACCGGGCGTGGAACCCTCCCGCACCGGGGCCAGATCAAGCACTGAAAGTTTTGTCATAGCGGATAATACCAATCGTGAAATCGACCAAAAAGCTCGAACTATACACTCAAATTAAAGGCGATGGAGATGCGCCGTTGGGTGCCTAAATAGGGGCGGACCGCATGGGACAGCCAGGATGGGAACATCAGGATGCGCCCGGCTTTGGGGGGGATCACCTCGCTGGAACCCATGGCCAGGCCACCGGGTACGTTGATGGCCAGCAGGGGTGCGTACATGGCAGGCGCTATACCGCGGGGGTCCTGAATTTCGAACTCCCCGCCTAGACCAGGGTTCTCATCAATGCCGCCGTCGTCCACATAATAGGTGCCGGACCAAAAGCTGCCGGGATGGGTGTGGAATTCGTTGCCATGGCCG
>JAPKBD010000245.1 GCA_028824965.1 Alphaproteobacteria bacterium
CGCTCGAAAGGCTGTCTGTCCATGAAGACCATGGAGCTGATGGTCTTCAAGGTTAGACGCCTGTGGATCGAAGTGGTCGACAACGGCATCGGCATTGCCGAAGATGATCTGCCTAAAGCATTGGCCACATTTGGCCAAGTCGATAGCGCCATGAACCGCTCCCACCAAGGTACCGGCCTGGGCCTTCCCTTTGCCACGACATTGGTGGAACTGCATGGCGGCGGCCTGGAATTGGACAGCACGGTAGATGTGGGCACCAAGGCCCACATATGGTTCCCGGCTGATCGCCTACAAGAATTGGACAGCCCTGGTTCTTAAGACCCGAATTCGTAAAAAAATAGCAATTGAACCAATCTCTTGGATATCTAAAGCCAATCCAACTGATTGAAAATAGCTCTAAGCCGTGCTCTCATCGTCCTCTGTTATAATGGAGGACGATCATGAAATTCCTACAACCCCCCGACTGGCCCCGTGCCAAAGGCTACAGCAATGGCATCGCCACCCGCGGTGAAATGGTTTTCATGGCCGGCATTATCGGCTGGAACGCCCAGGAAGCGTTTGAAACCGACGATTTTGCCGGTCAGGCACGCCAGATATTCGCAAATATCGCGGTACTCCTGAACGAGGCCGGGGCGAAACCAGAGCATTTGGTGCGATTGACATGGTACATCAAAGATCGTGCTGAATATCTGGCCGCCGGTAAGGCCCTGGGTGCTGCCTATCGTGAGTTTTTCGGCAATCATTATCCAGTCATGGCGGTCATTGTCATAGACGGTTTGATCGAAACAAACGCAAAGCTGGAGATCGAGGCAACGGCGGTCATTCCGGATTAGGCCATTCGACAATATTGTTTGGGTACCCAACAATATTATTCTATAGTATATTCATAAAGCGCCGCTTCCTCAACCCGGCCCCGGCCCGGCCCGCCCGGCTACTTTGTGCAGGAGACCTATGGTGAAAACTGTCTTATCCCTGACCATAAACGGCACCAACCGCGACGATGTCATTCCCGATAACATGTTGTTGGTGGACTACCTCCGCGAAAATGTCGGCCTAACCGGCACTAAAATCGGCTGCGACGGCGGTGAATGCGGTGCCTGCACGGTTTTAATCAATGATCGGCCCCGCCATAGCTGCCTAACCCTGGCGGTCACATGTCAGGATGCAAAGGTGGAAACGGTAGACGGGCTGTCCAAGGACAACAGGCTGTCCGCCCTGCAACGAGGCTTTGATGAAAAACTCGGCTCTCAATGCGGATTTTGCACACCGGGCATGATCATGGCATCGGAAGCTTTGTTGCGTGACAATCCCGACCCTGATGAGGCGGCGATCCGCGATGCCTTGGCTGGAAATATCTGCCGCTGCACGGGCTATGTGAAGATAATCGAGGCGGTGCAATTTGCTGCAGATATTACACGTGAGGAGCTGGCATCGTGAGCGTTTCAGAGCGAGATACACTGGCAAAAGATACCAGGCCCGTCCAATCCATCGGCGTGCGGAAACCGCTTGTCGATGGGCCGGAAAAAACAACAGGCAAAGCGATGTTCGCGGCCGACTTCCAGGCGGTTGATGCCTTGGTGGGCCGGATCCTGCGCAGCCCGCATGCCCACGCCAAAATTATCAGCATGGATACCTCGAAGGCGGAGGCCCTGCCCGGCGTCAAAGCGGTGGTGACTGAGGCGGATTGTTCCGACAGCTATGGCGTTCTGCCCATCGCCATGAACGAATGGGCCCTGGCCCGGGATCGGGTCCGATACCGGGGTGAGCCGGTAGCCGCTGTTGCAGCAAAGGACGTCGCCACCGCCCAGGCCGCCCTGGACCTGATTGAGGTCACGTATGAGGAATTGCCCGCCTATTTCACCGCCAATGATGCTCGTGCGGTGGGCGCGGAAATCCTGCATGACGACAAACCCGGCAATATTGAGCGAGAGGTGGATTTTGATCTGGGCGATGTCGATCAAGGCATGGCGGATGCCGATCTGGTGCGCGAGGTGGAGGTCCACTGCGCGGAAGTCTGCCAGGTACAGATGGAACCCCATGCAGCCTACGCCGAATATGATCCGGGCCGGGAACGCCTGACAATCCGTCCCTCAACTCAGGTGCCGTTTTATGTGCACAAGATGCTGTCGCGCACCATGGGTATGGCGGACAGCCATATCAGGGTGATCAAGCCGCACATCGGCGGCGGTTTCGGCTCCCGCACCGAAACCCTGCAAAGCGACCTGATCGCAGGCCTGCTGGCGCGAAAGTCCCGGGGCACGGTCCGCGTGGTGTTAAGCCGGGAAGAAACATTTATCACCCATCGCGGCCGCCCGGAATCCCATATCACCATGAAGGTGGGCATGAAGGCGGACGGCACCATCACCGCCACTGATTTTTCCGTGGTGCAACGGGGTGGGGCCTATAGCGGCTATGGCATCGTCACGATCCTGTACGCAGGCTCCATGATCTATGGCCTCTATGATATCTCGTCCGTGCGCTTCAAAGGCTTTCGCGTCCTTACCAACACACCACCCTGTGGCGCCTTTCGCGGCCACGGCACGGTGAAAACCCGTTTCGCCTTCGAAGGTCTGATCGATGATATGGCCACGGAACTGGGCCTGGATCCGTTCGCGGTGCGCCGGGCCAATCTGTTGGTCGCCCCAACCATGACCGAGAATGATTTGCTGGTGAACAGTTATGGCCTGGACCAATGTCTGGATTGGGCCGAAAAGGCGTCTGATTGGAAAGCCCGCAAAGGTAAGCTGGGGCCGAACAAGGGCCTTGGGATGGCGTGTTCCCACTATATTTCCGGTGCCTCAAAGCCAAAACATTGGACCGGCGAACCTCATGCAACGATCCATTTGCGGGTCGATTGGGATGCCTCCATCACCCTGCTGACTGGTGCTGCGGAAATCGGCCAGGGCTCATCCACGGTCATGGCCCAATGTGTGGCCGAGACCCTGGGCGTGGATATGAGCCGCATTCGCGTTATTGCATCCGACAGTGCGGTGACACCAAAGGACAATGGATCTTATTCCAGCCGGGTGACATTCATGGTCGGCAATGCCTCCATCGATGCGGCACAAAACCTGAAGGCAACTTTGGTGGAGGCTGCGGCCCGGAAGTTGGAGATCGCGCCTGAAGACGTGGAATGCCTGGGCGAGGTTTTCCGCGGCGGCCAGCAGGACCAGGGCCTGACCTTTGATGAAGTGGTGATGGAGGCACTCAAGGGCGAAGGCACCATCACGGTCAAAGGCACCTATGACACGATCCCGGAGTCTTGGGGGGGCAAGAAGTATCGCGGTGCTGCCATCGGCGGCACCATGGCCTTCAGCTATGCCGCCCAGGTGGTTGAGGTAACGGTGGATCCCTACACGGCGGAAGTCACTGTGGACAAGGTCTGGGTGGCGCACGATTGCGGCAAGGCCCTGAACCCCTTGGCGGTTGAGGGTCAGGTACAAGGTTCCGTCTGGATGGGTATGGGACAGGCTATGTCCGAGGAGACCCAGTATCACGAGGGCCTGTTGCTGCACGCAAATATGCTAGATTACCGGGTGCCGACGATTATTGAGAGCCCCCCCATCGAAGTCGGCATAATTGAAGCCGCCGATCCCCACGGACCCTTTGGGGCCAAGGAAGCGGGCGAAGGCTCATTAAGCAGCTTCCTGCCCGCCCTGACCAACGCCGTGGCCGATGCCATGGGCGTTCGTGCAACATCCCTGCCCCTGACGCCGGACCGGTTGTTGGAGTTGTTGGAGAAAAAAGCCCGCGACATGCGTGCGAATGGGGAGGCCGCATAATGGAATTCATGCCAGAGATGCAGATGCATCAACCTATCTCAGTTGAAGACGCGGTTGCTCAGTACAGCGCTGCCCCCAACGGACGGTACCTGGCAGGAGGCAGCGATCTGCTGGTCAACATCCGCCGCGGCATTGAACAGCCCGACAGCCTTGTCTATGTAAACAATATCCCCGAAATGCGGTCGATTACCGAGGATGGCGAACGCATCACCATTGGCGGAGCCGTCACCCTGCGGGAGTTGTCGCAACATCTTTCGGTCGCAGAACATTTCACCGCCGTAACCCAGGCCGCTGATGAAGTGGCCGGCCCCAGCCATCGGGAATACGGCACCGTTGGTGGCAACCTGTGTCTGGACACCCGCTGTATCTTTTACAATCAAAGTGAGTGGTGGCGGGCTGCCAATAACTATTGCCTGAAATACCGGGGCGACATCTGTCACGTGGCACCGGGTGGCAAGAAATGCTTCGCCGCCTTCTCGGGCGACGTGGCCCCGACCCTATTGCTGTTCGATGCAACGGTGGAAATCGCCGGTCCCGATGGCCGCCGCCAAATGCCTCTGGCCGATCTATACCGCAACGACGGCATGGATCATCTGACCTTGGGGAGCGGCGAGTTGCTGGTCGCGGTCCATATTCCAAAGCCAACCGCAGCCATAACCTCCGCCCCCATGACGTCAGCCTATGCCAAATCCCGCATCCGCGGCTCCATCGATTTCCCTCTGGCAGGCGTCGCCGTACGCATGGCCGTGACGGGGGGCAAGATCACAGACCTTCGGGTCGGCCTCACCGGCGTCTCCCCCCTGCCCTTCCTGGCCAAGGGTATGGACAAGTTCGTTGGCCGGGTGGCGGACGAGAGTTGCCTGGAAGAGATCCGCGACAAGGTCCGCGCCGGGGCCAAAGCCATGAAAACCACCACAACCCCGCCGCACTATCGCCGTCGTGTGGCAGGTGCGCTCGCACAAAAATTGGCCGCCTCAATTTTGTAATTCACCGTTCATCGCGCGGTCGTTAAGCAGACGGTCGCGTGTTATGCTTGGCCTATCGGCGGCATTTGGTCGTTTCGTTAGGTGAAATCATGGTCGGGGGAAATAATCGTGGCAGACAAAATTAGAGTGGGCATCGTCGGTGCAACCGTAACACCGGGGGGAAGTGGCTGGGGTGCCAACGCCCATGTGCCCGCATTGCAAGCGTTGTCCGATTACGAATTAAAGGCCGTTTGCACCGCCCACGCGGAAACCGCGAAAGCCTCAGCCGAAGCATTCGGTGCTGAGCTCGCCTTTCATGACATGAATGAGATGGTCGCACATCCGGATATTGACCTTATCGCCGTAGTTGTTCGCGTACCCTTGCACAAACAGCTGGTCATGGCGGCTATCGAAGCGAAAAAGCCTGTGTGCTGTGAGTGGCCTTTGGGGGCGCACCTCGCTGACGCAACGGAAATGGCAGACAGCGCGAAAGCGGCCGGGTTAGCCACATTGGTTGGTTTACAGGCGCAAAGTGACCCAGCGGTGATGTATGCCCGCGACCTTATTGGCAATGGCGAAATCGGTGACATCGTCACCGCAAATTTAAGCGTGATGGTTGGTGCGATTACCGAACGCGGGGATGGCCGCATCTGGCAGGGCGTTCGCGCCAATGGTGCCAACCCCATGACGATCCCGGGCGGACACGCCATAGATGCCCTGTGTTACATTCTGGGAGAGTTCGCGGAGGTTAGCGCACGGGTCACAACGCGCATCGATATGTGGAAGCATGCGGTAACAGGGGCGGACTTCCCCGTAGATGCACCCGACACCGTCACGGCTGCGGGCTTGCTCAAAAGCGGCGCGGAAGTGTCCTATCAAGTGGCCAGCGTGCCCTACAACGCAAGTGGCACCCGGATGGAGATTTATGGCCGTAAAGGGACCTTGGTGTTGACCTCAAAATCCATGAACATAGGGCCCAGTCAGCTCCAAATGGCCATCGGGAAAGAGGCGATGGCGGAGATAACCCCGCCCGATAGCTACCGCCTTATTCCTCAGGATATGGCCGACGGCCCAGGCAGAAACGTCGGGCAGGCCTACGCGCGATTTGCCAGTGCCCTGAAGTCGGGGACTGCCGAGACGCCTGATTTCAACGCCGCCGTTGCCCGACATGCCCTAATAGACGCAATGGAGCGCTCACACAGTGAAGGCAAGGTCATCAAATTGGCATAGAGCAATTTTCAATTATTTGGGTGAGCTCTCGCGACCCAGGTAATTGGTTCAATTGCTCTTCTTCTTAAGAGTCTGAGTATGTTTAAGGTAAACATACTCTAGGGCGGGAGGTCCTGTCGTCCGGTCTCTCGATTGAGACGATGTAAATAAGAATGTAGCGTACATGAGGAAGAACAAATAATGCCAATTTACGAAAACGGTGCGGTGAAAATTCATTATGAGGAGGCCGGTTCCGGCGTTCCCCTGTTGGTTATTCCGGGCGGCGGCCTGAATGGGACCATAGCCGGGCTGGCCCAGCATGCTTTCAATCCCCTGGAGGCATTCAGCGATACCTATCGCGTTATCGCCCTGGACACGCGCAATGCCAATACCGGCCAGACGGAAGGCCCGATGGAGATTGAGCGGACCTGGGACAGCTTTACCGATGATCAGCTGGGCCTTATGGACCACCTGGGCATCGATCGGTTCATGGTCATGGGTTTTTGTATTGGCGGCCCGATGATCTGGAACCTGTTAAAGCGCGCGGGTGAGCGTGTGGCCGCCGCGACCCTGGTGCATCCAAGCGGCTATACCTCCTCCCACCCCGATATCTATTACAACAACAATATCAGCGGT
>JAPKBD010000246.1 GCA_028824965.1 Alphaproteobacteria bacterium
CCGCTGCAATGACCGATGTCGTCAGGCGGGGCAGGTCCCGTGACCATTTGGGATAAGGGGGATTTAAAGCGTTCACGATGACATCACAATTGTCTGCGGCGTCTGTCAACACAGCCTCATCAAAGGCATCACCCGCCACCCGCTCGATACCGGGGACCGCCGCTTCACCCTGCCAGTCGCGGGCCAGGGCGCGGACCTGCCAACCGGCGTTGTGAAAGGCCAACGTGGCGGCGCGCCCAAACCGGCCCTTGGCACCCAGGATAATGACTTGTTCTGACATATGGATCTCCACTTCCAGTGGTTACGTTGTCTGCATTGGTTGGATCAATCTATATGATCGTATATGAATTGGAATTCGCCAAAATTTGCATATTGATATTCAAATATGTATAGATAGATCATGGCAAAACAGTTTGATTGGACGCACTTACAAACCTTTTTGGCTGTGGCGTCGGCGGGATCGTTGTCGGCGGCGGCACGTGCCCTTGGTGGCAGCCAGCCGACAATGGGGCGTCATGTGGCTGTGTTGGAGGCAGAGCTGGGCGTTCGATTGTTCGAAAGAACGGCAAGTGGCCTGGAGTTGACGCCGACGGGCATTGAATTGCTGGAACATGCCCAACCCATGGCCCAGGCCGCCAACCGCCTTGCCCTAGTGGCAGAGGGGCGTGCGACAGCCATTGCCGGCACTATTCGCATCACGGCCTCTGACATTGTCGCGACATATATTTTGCCGGAAATCCTGACCGCCCTGCGGGTGGAGGAACCGGAAATTGAAGTGGAATTGGTGGCGTCTGATAGGACAGAGAACTTATTGCAGCGGGAAGCGGACATCGCGGTGCGTATGTACCGACCCACCCAAAGTGACGTTTTCGCCCGCCGCCTTGATGATCTGGAAATCGGCATGTTTGCGTCCCATGACTATCTGGCCAAACATGGGACGCCGCAGAATATTGAGGATATGGCGGACCATGACGTGGTCGGCTATGACCGTGGGGAGCAGATTATTGACGGCTTCCGCGCTGCGGGACTTCAGGTTGACCGCCGGTTCTTCCCGTTTCGCACCGACAATCAAATTGTCGCCTGGGCGATGGTAACGGCGGGCTATGGCATTGGCTTCAATCAATTGAAAGTCGGTGCGCGGGAAGCAAGGGTCAAACGGCTATTATCCCACGTGGATTTGGGCGCCCTGCCCGTTTGGTTGGTCGCGCATTCGGAATTGAAGACATCACGCCGTGTGCGCCGGGTTTTCGATTTTCTGGCGGAGAATCTTGGCGGCTAGTTCCGAATATTTTTGCAGATGGCGGCAACCGCTTCGTTGATGGCGTCACGGGTGTCCGTGGCCACCTTGCGAGCGGCCTCGGCGAAGTCCAGGCCGCTGCTGGCGTAATTGATGGCCCGGGATGAATTGATGATTACCCCGCCGCCCCGCGCGCCTTCGATTATGGCGGCAACCTCGCCGCCCTGGGCACCGATGCCGGGGATCAATAACGTCATATCGCCCACGATCTTGCGGATACGCTGTAGTTCACTGGGATGGGTCGCACCTGCAACCAGCAAGACATTGCCATTCATATTCCAGTCCTGGGCGGCCTTTTGTGCGACCACCTCATAGATGGGGATGCCACCTTCGGTCATGAGGTTTTGAATTTCCGCGCCGCCGGGATTGGACGTGCGGCATAAAATGATGATGCCCTTGTCTTTGTAGTCCAAGAATGGCTGCAAAGAATCCAAACCAAAATAGGGGTTCACGGTCAGCGCGTCGGCGTCATAGACGTCGAATGCTTCAACCGCATACAGCCGGGAGGTCGATGTAATATCCGCCCGCTTGGCATCTAGAATAACGGGAATATTCGTGTTGCTGTGGATATGGTCGATCAGGCGGCGCAGTTGGTCTTCCGCCCGCTGGCCTGCGAAATAGGCGATCTGCGGTTTGAAGGCCAAGGCCAGATCATGGGTCGCATCAACGATGTCCCGGCAGAACCGAAAAATGGCATCAGGCTCATTGGCCAGATGGCTGGGAAGTCGGGCCGGGTCCGGGTCCAGGCCAACACATAACAGACTGTTGTTCTTTACCTCGGCCGCGGCGACCTGATCCAGAAATTCAACCATCTAGCTATTCCCCAGGCTATCTCTGTACCATGGCCCAGGCCGCCGTTGAGCGGTTGCGGCAGACTTCGCCATAGGTAATTGCCTTGGCGGAAGAGGCGATGCCATCCAGGCCGCGCTTGTAGACGCCTTGGACAATGGCTGCCAGGCGGAACAGTTGGAAGACCTTGTAAAAGGTCCAATCGGGAATGCCGTCACGGTTTGTCATGGTGCAATATTTCTGCACGAATTCATCCTCTGTCGGGAGGCCGGGCAAAAGCTCAAGCGGTTCCCCCGCGCCCATGAAACAGGACACATAGGTATAGGCCAGATCCGCCAAGGGATGGCCCAGGGTGCATAACTCCCAATCCAGTACGGCGCTGATACGCGGCTGGGTGGGATGTACGATACAATTGCCCAGGCGGTAATCGCCATGCGCAATTGTCGTCGTTTCGTCGTTTGGAATATTGTCGGGCAGCCATTTCATCAAGTGATCCATGGCGGGAATGTCTTCCGTCTGGGAGGCGACATACTGCTTCGTCCAACGGTTGATCTGACGGGTATAGTAATTGCCCGGCCGGCCGAAATCTTCCAACCCTACCGACTTGTAGTCGACAGCGTGCAGGGCTGCCAAAACTTCCAGCAGATGATCGTAGGCAGCACTACGGTCTTCGGGACTGAACGCCGGGGCAAATTGGTCATCCAGCACCCGGCCTTCAACCTTGTCCATGACATAGAAAGCGGTGCCAAGGACATCTGTGTCTTCGCACAACAAATAGGTTTTCGGCACCGGCACATCCGTGTCCGCCAGGGCTGTGATGACCCGATATTCCCGGTCCACCGCATGGGCCGATGGCAACAAAGTCCCGGGCGGCTTTTTGCGCAGGACATATTCATGGCCCCCCGTGGCAACCATATAGGTGGGATTGGATTGGCCGACGGCGAACTGGTGCAGGGTTATATCATCGCCGATGCCGTCCATGTGATCAGCCAGATAACGGCGCAGCTTTTCCCCATCCAGCATATGCGCCTCACGCACGGGAATGGTCTCATTTTGATACTCAAGGTGGTTTTCAGTCATTTCGTCCATACTCGTTCGTTCAAAACAGTTCGCTGTGGATCATTATCCAACTGGTTATCCAACTAGGCCTTCGACTTGTTTCCAGGCGGCTTCCGCCAACGGTTTGGCGCGGCGGCCTTGTCCTACCGCATGGGGTGAGGCGGCTGTGCCGTCTTCGGCCCGTTTAGCGATACCTTGCAGAATGGCTGCCAGGCGGAACATGTTATAGGCCAGATACCATTCCAAATCATCGATGCCATCACGCCCGGTCAGGGCGCAATATTGCGCGATATATGCCGCCTCTGACGGGATGCCTAAGGCGGCCTGGTCCGCATCTGCGATGCCCCGGAATAAATCCCGGCCCAGACGCCAGCCCATCATGGTGTATGTGAAATCACCCACCGGGTGGCCCAGGGTTGCCAGTTCCCAATCCAACAGGGCGATGACCCGTGGTTCGGTCGGGTGGAAGACCATATTATCCATACGAAAATCGCCGTGGATCAACGTGGTTTCATCACCTGCCGGAATATTTTGTGGCAACCATTCGATCAGCCGGTCCATTTCCGGGATCGATTGGGTTTCGGAAATTTTATAAGTCTTGCTCCAGCGATGGATCTGCCGTTCCCGATACTCCCCCACCTTGCCGAAATCGGCCAAGCCCAAGGCGGTATAGTCAACCTTATGCAGGGCGGCCATGGCCTCGTTCATGGAGGCATAGATCTGGCCCCGTTCATCCCGGCTCATATCCGGCAGGGTCGCCTCCCACAGGATACGACCCTGAACCATTTCCATGATGTAAAAGGCGGTGCCGATCACCTCCGCATCCTCACACAGGCAATAGGTTTTGGGCGTGGGGACATCCGTGTCCGCCAGGGCGGTGATGACCCGATACTCCCGGTCCACCGCATGGGCGGACGGCAACAATTCGCCGGGTGGTTTGCGCCGTAGCACGTATGATTGCCCGCCTGCATCAATGCGATAGGTGGGGTTCGACTGCCCGCCTTTGAACTGGCTAAGGCTTATGGTGCCGGAAAAGCCGTCTACGTGCTGTTCCATATAGCCTTGCAGCCGGTCGATATCGAATGTGTGCTGGGCCAGGACGTCCTGGGTACCGGCGAATTGATCATTAAGGTCGGTCACAGGATCTGACATGAGATGGGGCCTCGTCGCGGGATAATGTACATCGCGGAGAGCTTAAAGCATGAAGCCGTTCGATACAGCCAAAAATCCACGTTTCGTCTATACGTCGGCCCAATTAATCCAGTTGTCATGCAGATTGCACATGGACACGATAAATAACCGGCCCTTAAAGCCGTTCAGTTCAAACCGGGATCGGGGCATGTCAAAGGCCTGATCGAAAACCTGCTCATTGACGTAGTTCAGCTGTTCATCCAGCAGGATATGTTTGACGATGTAATGTGCCTTGCTCATGCCATTCTGCGTGGCCGCGCGGATTAGGATATCGCCGCCCTTTTTATCCACTTTTATCAACGGCGAATGGCCACCTTCTTTACCTTTCCACCGCCCCGGCTGGTCGGTGGTGTAGAATATTTTGCCCGCCAAGGCGCACGCATTCCATCGCCAGCTGCCATAGCCCCCGTCGCGCCTGAGGCACCTAGCGCTAAAGTTACCGCCCCCGTGCCTGCCATTGCCAAAACCTGACGCCGATTGAGGCCCCGTATCTGTCCAGCCATCCCAAAATTCCCCGCTTTACCAAATCCGATAGATATGAACCCTACTAGTTATGGCCTGAAATCCAAGCGAACTTCTTTATTCATGGTGTTCTACGTCGTAGGCTTAGGAAACATCACAGCGAAAATTTAGTGGAAGGCGGCATCATGAAGGCGGGATTTATTGGCACGGGCAGCATCGGGGCGCCCTTGGCCTCCAACATTCTGGATCAGGAAAAGGCCCTGGCGGTTTTTGACATCAATCCAGACGCAACGAAAGCGCTGGCAGATAAACAGGCCAGGGTGCTTGCCTCTCCGGCCGAGGTGGCGGCGGAGGCCGACGTCGTCTTTGTCTGTATGCCGACGATTGCCTCTTTTCACGCCATTGTTTCGGGTCCGGATGGAGTTCTTGAAGGCAACACCATGAAAACCTTTGTCAATCTGGGCACCATGGGGACGGAGGCCGTGGGGGAGGTCGAGGCGATTATGAACGCCAAGGGTATCGGCATGCTGGATAGCCCCATAACAGGCGGCGTGCAACGGGCCTGGGATGGGGATATCACCGTTGTTTCATCGGGCCCAAAAGCGGTCTTTGATCAGGTGGAGCCGTTCCTGCAGTCCTTTGCCCGGGATATCCACTATGTGGGCGATCAGGTGGGCCAGGCCCAGTTGGTGAAGATCTGCAACAACATTATGTCCTTTACGAATATGGTGATCGCATCAGAGGCCATGGTGATGGCGGCCAAGGGCGGCGTTGATCCGGAAAAGGCGTTGGGCGTGTTCAATTCAGGTTCCGGCCAGAACAGCGCCACACTGACAAAAATCCCGAATTTTATTCTGAACCGGAAATTCAACATGGAAGCGCCCATGCACATCATCGAAAAAGACGCGATGTTGTGGCGCATGGAATCCGAACGCCTGGAAACCCCGCAAAACGTCGCCTCCGCAACCTATCAGACCCTGCGTCAGGCCCTGGCTATGGGCCTGGGTGATGGTGACTACAGCGAAATTATCAGGGTCGTCGAACGGGCCGCTGATTTTGAGCTACCCAAAACACGGGATTAAGCTTCGTCGTCCGCGGTCTGGATCTGAACGACAAGCTGCTTAATTCCGAGTTTCACGGCGGCTTCGATACTCGTTACGGGATCACGCCAAGATTGGCCGGGTCAAGCGCGATTAAGAGTAGGGGCAGTATATGCCTTTGGGCCATAGAGCGCTGATTTTCAGCCGAGAACATAATTCGAACAAAAAGCACGTATCGGCTGCGAAGCTGTTGTCATAATGCTCCGCGCGTGCAGCGATTTAGACGATTCTCCGGCTGTTTTGGCCGTCTGAAAATAGATCAGGCGGCACCATGGTGACACACGGTAACCGCCTGGATCAACGAGTCTGCAACCAATTAACCAGAGTCAACCAGTTGATGCAGATCGCGGAAAGAAGGGATTGTAGCACCCTCCCAAACACAAGTTGGATGTTATAGACCTAAAGTCATTCCGTAAAGACTAGTTGGCCGCTTTTAGAGGAGCCATTATCATGGCCAACTCAGGACTGCATGGTGCCCATCCGCTCACCAAGGACGGCATCAAAACAAACGTAACATCAACTGCGCCGGGAGCTTATGCGCTTGGCAAGGTTGAATACAATACGTTCCTCATAAGTCGAATTGGACGATCCGATGACGACCTTCCCGGCCGTCTTTCCGATTACATAGGGCAGTATAACCAATTCAAATTTGGTTATTTGGGATCAGCAAAAGAGGCATTTGAATACGA
>JAPKBD010000247.1 GCA_028824965.1 Alphaproteobacteria bacterium
TCTGCCCTGGTCGCAGAAGTCTATAGCCTGATCCTGGCTTATGGCCTGGATATCCTCGGCGCGATTGTAATCTTGGTTGTAGGTTGGTGGATCGCCGGCATGGTTGAACGTGCCGTGACCCGGGCCCTAGGCCGTGTGCCGCAAATGGACAGCACGTTAAAGCCGTTTCTGGGTTCGATCGTGCGCTATGGCATCCTTGCCATTACCCTGGTTGCGGTCCTATCCCAATTCGGGGTTGAGACGACGTCTATCATTGCTGTTCTGGGTGCGGCCGGTCTGGCGATTGGCCTGGCCCTTCAGGGCACTCTGCAGAACATTGCCGCGGGTGTCATGCTGTTGTTCCTGCGGCCGTTTAAAGTTGGCGATTTTATTGACGCGGGCGGCGTCTCGGGTACGGTCAATGCGGTTGGTTTATTCACCTCGGAGCTAACATCGTTTGACGGTATTTATCTTTCCGTACCAAACAGTCAGCTGTGGAATACGGCGATCACGAATTTCTCCCGTAACACAACCCGGCGTATGGATATTGTTATTGGTATCGGTTATGGCGATGATATCGACATGGGCTTGGCCATCTTGCTGGGCTTAATGGCGGACGATCCCCGCACTTTGAAAGATCCCGCACCGATGACAATGGTTAAGGCATTGGGGGCATCGTCTGTTGATCTGAACATGCGCTGCTGGGCGGATACTTCAGATTTTTGGGCTCTGCAGTTCCATCTGCACAAGACGGCCAAGGAAGCGTTGGATCAGGCCGGTCTATCAATTCCCTATCCCCAACAAGACGTCCATATGCATCAGGTTACCGGCACATCAGACTAATCCAGATTTGCGCGTCGTTCAAAATCCAGTTGAATTTCACGTAGTTCTTCAATCGCGGCCCGAATGTCGGAGCTGTCGATGATGTTCACTTCGACCCGATCGCCGGCCAGATACAGCCGCTGTCGATTATTGATGTGGTCATCGGAAAAGAAATCCTCCGCGCGATAGACCTGCACCGGACGGACGAAGCCTTTTGGTAAAATCTGGTCGGCTTCCTGGCATTTGACGTGGTCGCTGACCAAGCTGTGGGTAGTGTCGTCAATCAGGATGCCGTCAGGGTCTGCCATGGCCTGCAGGCGGGCTGCCAGATTTACCGGGCTGCCCAACACTGTATAATCAAGGCGCTGTTCAGAACCAAAATTGCCCACGGTGCAATATCCGGTCGTGATGCCCATACGCACATGCAGGCCGCGGGAGACACCTTGTTTCTGCCAGTATTTTTGCAGCTCCGCCACGCGCTTTTGCATGCGGATGGCCATTTCCAGGCATTTAAGGGCGTCCTCTGTTTCGCCTTCGGTTTCAGGGTCGCCGTAGAATACCAAAATGGCGTCGCCGATAAACTTGTCGATGGTGCCGCCGCAATCAAGGGCGATGGAGGCCATCTCGGAGAGGTAGGAATTGATCACCAGGGCCAGGCGCTCAGGCTCCAGGGTATCGCTCAAATCCGTGAACTGAACAATGTCGGAAAAGAATATTGTCAAATTCTTTCGGGCATGCGCTTTGCTTTGCCCCGGTGCCTCGGAGAACAAGCTTTGATAGATTTGCGGTGAGAGATATTTCGCCAACTTGCTGGCAAGGCCCTCCAGCTGCCGGCTTTTTTCTTCGATAACCGCCTGGTCCCGCAGCTTTTGATCCAACAGCTGCTCTCGCTCTTTCTTCAGGTTCCATTCTGCTGTGCGGTCGACGAACTGACCCTGAATGCCGTTGAGATAGGAAAATGCATCATCCTCCGTCCGGGTGGAGAGCAGGGAGTAGACACGTTCCTCGCCTTCCAGGGTGATGTGAACTTCGGGGATCAGGACCATTCCGTCGGTGGAAATTTTTTCGACGAATTCCGTTATCTGGGTGCGATGTACGCTCAATTGCTCCAACACATGGGGGAAGTAGGCGTCCGTGACATTGCCCAGTGCGGGAAAGAAGCTTCTGAAGTTGTCGTTGACCTTTTGCACTTCCAACTTGTCGTTGGCGAAATAGGCGGCGGTAATGGCGTTTCTGAAATTGAAGAAACTTAGATCAATAATATTTCGCTGGTTGAAAAATTCTTCAATTTTCATAGACGGTCTTCCCCATTAACTGTTCTGATCGGGCTGCTGCCCATCCTGTTGCTGCAGATCACGATGCGCAGATCCCGTTGCCATTGGGCCCGCTTGCCCATGATGGCCCCCCATGTGGTCACGCAGTATGGAACGCAATATGTCAACGCGACCTTAAAGAACGGTGGTGCCTCCCCCGCCAGAATAATATCGCCGTGATTGATCATGGTCAGGATGCTGCCAACAACCAGCGCTGTGTAAAATGCTTTTCGCGGCGTGTTGTCGCCAAATGCCATTTGGGCAAATGACGGTGCGGTCGATTGATTGAGAGTTTGCGACATGGGCGGACCTACGGTTATTCAAACGGTCAATAGGTTTGGATATAGGTCTGTAAATAATGGACCATATTGTCCCCGCAAGCCATCATCACACCATCTTGGCGTCTTCACTGCATCGTGACCTAACTTTTGCTGGAGATGTTATCCAACTGCTGTTGCATCTGGGCCAGTTGCTGGCGCAGCCGGTCCAATTCATCTCCACTGCTTTGCGTGCCAGTGCCTTTAGTGCCGGGGTTTTGCGAAGGTGAGGGTGGTGTCGGCGATGGTGCTGGTGTTGAGGCCTGGGGCGGTCGATCTGGCTGTGCCGTCCCGCCGGTACTACCAGCATCACCCGTGCCGGTAAACGGTGTGAACATGCCCATGGCCTGTTGAAACATCGCCATGTTCTGCCGGCCCAGATCTTCCATCTGGCGGAATGGATTGGTTTCTCCCACGCCACCTGCAAGATGTTCGCGTATTTGATCCTGATTTCGGGCAAAGGCGGACATGGTGCTTTCCAGATATCCCGGCACCATGGTTTCCAGGCTGTCGCCGTAAAATCCGATCAATTGCCGTAGAAAGGATATGGGCAGTAAATTCTGTCCTTTGCTCTCTTCCTCGAAAATGATCTGGGTTAAAACAGAGCGCGTAATATCGTCGCCGGATTTGGCATCCTGGACGACGAAATTCTGCCCCTCTTTGACCATGGCACACAAGGTATCCAGGGTCACATATGAGGATGTCGCCGTATTATACAGCCGCCGGTTCGCGTACTTTTTTATGACGATCGTATCGTCGGTACTGCTCGACTTATCAACCATTCTCGCCTCGCCAGATCCACCATCGGCCCCATTCACTGCAAATTAGAGCCCAAAAGGTAAACGAAGGCTCAATATGGCCTGCTCATGTTGCAGCGCGCAAGAAAAATGTTGCAACGCGATATAATGTCTTTCGCCCCGTCCGTGCGCTCGGGCGTTCGGGCGGTGCGGGTCGTGCTGGCTGCAATCGCCCGGCAATAGTATACTGGGGAAATGGATGATCCTGATTTGGCCGACTTGGCCCGGCGCTATTTGGATTTGTGGGAACGCCAGATTGCGGCCTCGCCCATGAACAGTGCCGGTGACAGTACGGGTGCGGCGGCGGCTGATGCCGCCCGCGTCATGGCTGAAGCGATGGCTCAAACAATGACCCAAACAATGTCTGGCATCATGCCAATGACCAAGGGGCGGAGCGATGACCCAAACAACGACGCGGATGGGGCCTCGACCCCTAAGCCTGCATCTCTCAACGGCGATGGCCTCAATGATGAGCTCGCTCGCCGCCTTGCCGAGTGCGCAGAACGGTTCGCTGCCCTGGCAGCCGGAACTAACAAAGGAAGCGGCTGATCTAAAGGCGTCGCTGGGGCAGGCAGAGCCGACCGCGTTATTCCAGGCAGTGGCCGGTGAATGTCAGGCCCGATTGACGACAATGCTGGCCGGCGTACAGGCCTACCAAAACGCGCCACGAGCGGACCGGGCTTGGGTGGTTGGTCAGGAAATCTGGCGACAGGGTACAACGCGATTGCTGGATTATGGTGGCGACGGGCGGCCGGTTCTTTTTGTGCCCTCGCTGGTGAACGGTGCCCAGGTGCTGGATCTGACACCGGACCGGGGCATGTTGGGCTGGCTGCGCCAAAATGGGCACCGGCCGTTCTTGGTGGACTGGGGTGCGCCGGGGGAAGGGGAGTTGGAATTTTCCCTGACGGATTATATTTGCCGCCGGCTTTCGGCGGTTCTGGACACGGTTATTGCCGCCACGACCCAACGACCCGCTTTGGTCGGTTATTGCATGGGCGGAAATCTTGCCCTGGCCCTAGCCCAACGCCGACAGGTTGAGTTGTCTGGTTTGGCATTGCTGGCGACGCCATGGGATTTTCACGGGGACGGACAGCAGTGGCCCGCTATTGCCACACTGACGCCGGGGTTGGAAGATATTCTGAAAGGCTTTGGTGCACTGCCAGTGGATGTGATGCAGGCCATGTTCGCCGCCCTTGACCCCGGCCTTGCACAGCGCAAGTTTCGCCATTTCGCAAGCCTTGATCAGCTGGGTGTCGAGGCGGCGCATTTCGTGGCGTTGGAGGATTGGGTCAACGATGGAGTACCACTGGCACCGCATGTTGCCCGCGATTGCCTGCTGGGCTGGTATGGCAATAACGATACTGCGCGGGGGCAATGGATGATCGATGACAGGGCGGTTGATCCAA
Source organism: Alphaproteobacteria bacterium (assembly GCA_028824965.1). Lineage (GTDB taxonomy): Bacteria > Pseudomonadota > Alphaproteobacteria. The sequence continues at coordinate 4,635 of JAPKBD010000247.1, forward strand.
GTGCCCTGACGTTGCCGGTGTTTCTGGCGATACCGGAAAATGACCGCATTGTGCCCAGCGCCTCCGCCCAGGCCCTGGCGGACGCTATTCCCCCCACGCACCTGGCCCAGGTCATCAGGCCCAAGGCGGGGCACATCGGCATGGTGGTTGGACGTCGCGGTAAAATCGGTCTTTGGCAACCGTTGTCGGACTGGTTGGAAAAACTGGATTTATAGACGGTCCTAGTTTTGTTGCACGGTGGCTTGTGACACACTGTGTCATGGCAATTAGTGAAGGGAGTTTTTATCATGAGCAAAGTGGCACTGATAACGGGCGGCACGCGGGGCATCGGCCGGGGCATCTGCGAGGCGTTGAAGGAGGCAGGCTAAACTGTGGCGGCCAATTATGCGGGCAATGATGAGGCGGCAGCAGCCTTCACGGATCAGACCGGCATCCCGCCTATAAATTTAGCGTTGCCGACTATCAGGCTTGCCAGGACGGCACCACGGCGGTGGCCGCTGATCTGGGCGACATAGGTGTCTTGGTCAATAACGCCGGGATTACCCGCGACGGCACCTTGATGAATATGAGCGAGGAAGACTGGGCCGAAGTTGTCCAGACCAACCTGGGTGGTTGTTTCAATATGTGCAAAGGCGTATTCCCCGCCATGCGCGACAACCGTTTTGGCCGTATCGTCAATATCGGGTCCATCAACGGCCAGGCCGGGCAATATGGTCAGGTCAACTATGCCGCCGCAAAATCCGGCATTCATGGCTTTACCAAGGCCCTGGCCCAGGAAGGCGCGCGTTATAACATCACCGTAAATGCCATTGCGCCGGGCTATGTGGACACCGACATGGTGGCGGCGGTACCTGACAATGTGCTGGAAAAGATCGTCGCGAAAATTCCCGTCGGACGTCTTGGTCATGCGGACGAAATTGCCCGTGCCGTGATGTTCCTGATCGCGGATAGTGCGACCTTCGTTACCGGGTCGACCATGTCGATCAACGGTGGGCAGCATATGTATTAATGGCTGACCCCAGTCAGCCCGTAAGCCTGGACGCCCCGGGCGTCCATTGCGCTTTGGGCACCATAGGCACGCAGCGGCGGGCCACGTCCATTGGGTTTGTCGCGGTATTAATGTGGGCCCTTTTGGCCCTGTTCACGGCGGCAACGGGCGAGGTGCCGCCCTTCCAACTGGCAGCTATGACATTTGCCATCGCCTTTTCATTGGCATTGACGAAATGGCTGGTGCGCGGTGAGGACATTTCGGCGCATTTGCGTCAGCGGCCCCTGGTCTGGGCCGTGGGTGTGGGCGGGTTGTTCGGCTATCACTTCTTTTATTTTCTGGCCCTACGCAACGCCCCGGCGGTGGAGGCCAGTTTGATCGCCTATTTGTGGCCCTTGTTGATCGTCGTCCTTTCGGCATTGCTGCCGGGTGAGAGGTTACGCTGGTGGCACCTGGCCGGCGCGTTGGCCGGTTTGGCCGGGGCCGCGATGTTGATCTTGGGTAAGCAGGGCCTTTCAGGCCAGGATACCCTGGGGGACATCAACTTGCAGTCCGGTCATTTCGCGGCCATGGCCTGTGCCTTCATCTGGTCCGGCTATTCTCTGATGTCGCGCCGTCTGGGCAATGTGCCGACCGATACCGTGGGCGGCTTTTGCGGCGTGACGGCATTGTTGGCGGTCCTGGCCCATTTGGCTTTCGAAGAAACAGTCTGGCCCAGCGATACGGTGCAATGGCTGGCTGTGGCCGGTCTGGGTCTGGGCCCCGTGGGCCTGGCATTTTTCTGTTGGGACTACGGGGTTAAACGCGGCCACATCCAGGCGCTTGGTGCCTCGTCCTATGCCGCACCTTTGTTGTCCACTTTGATCCATTCTTGTTTCAGACATCACTCATATAACTC
>JAPKBD010000248.1 GCA_028824965.1 Alphaproteobacteria bacterium
GAGGGCCTGATAGGTCAGAACCTTCAACTCCCGGCGTAGGGGATAGGTGGACGAGGGCATGAGCTGGGTCAGAAAGATCACGCTCATATCCTCAACGGGGTCGATCCAGAATGCGGTACTGGCAGCCCCGCCCCAGGCATGTTCGCCGGGAGAGCCAATGACCTGGGCCTTAGCCGGATCCAGCATGATCGAAAAACCCAGGCCAAAGCCGATACCGTCATAGGATGTTTCCGAAAACACCGCCTGTCCCATAGAGGTGAGATCACCGCCGCCGGGCAGATGGTTCATGGTCATATATTCAACGGTTTTGCGCCCCAAAAGACGCACACCATCAACCTCACCCTTGCCGCGCAACATTTCGATGAAACGATGATAATCCCGCGCGGTTGAGGTTAAACCGCCGCCGCCTGAGAACAATTTCTCGCTTGCATAACTGCTGTCACGGGCGGGGTCGATTAATTTCAAGCCGCCATCATCAGCCAGGCCATAGTTGGCTGCAAAACGGTCCACTTTCTCGGGTGCGATCATGAACGAGGTGTCCGTCATATCCAACGGCCCCAGAATATGTTCCTGGAAATAGACATCCAAAGCCTGGCCGGAGATCACTTCAACCAAGCGGCCCAGCAAATCCGTCGCCACGGAATAATTCCACTCTTCGCCGGGGTGGCACAGTAAGGGTTGGTCCGCCAAGGCACGGGCACAAGATGTCAGGTCACCGGGACCGCCGTTAAAGACCAAGTCGTTGTCCCGATAGGCCGCATCAACGGGCGTCGCCTCGAAAAAAGCATAGGTCAGACCGGCGGTGTGGGTGAGGAGATGACGGAAAGTAATCTGCTCCCGCGCCGGTTCGGTCAGCATGGTCGCGCCTTCACCCGAAACATAGACCTGCATATGGGCGAATTCAGGCAGGAATTGAGAGATGGGGTTGTCGAGTTGGAAATGCCCTTGTTCATAAAGCATCATAATGGCGACGGAGGTGATGGGTTTGGTCATGGAATAAAAGCGGAAGATCGTGTCCTCTTCCACCGCCAATCCCGCATCAACATCACGCAGGCCACGGGTCTGGCAATAGACCACTTTGCCATGACGGGCGACCAGGGTCAGGGCACCGGGTAATTTACCGGCGGCGATATAGCTGTCCATCCAGGGACCGATCCGGTCCAAGCGTTCGCTGGACAGGCCGACATCTTCGGGCTTCGCGGTGACGAGCATACTGAAAATTCCTTACAGGGTACAAAATCCACCATCCACGGGGATGGTTACGCCGGTAATGAAACCGGCCACATCAGACGAAGCCAAAAACAAGGCGGTGCCGGCCATCTCGCCTGGCTCCCCCCAGCGGCCCATGGGTGTGCGTTGCAGGATGGGATCGGCGATTTCTTCCATTTCCTGAATGGGCGCGGTTAATTTGGTGGAAATCCAACCAGGCGCAATGGCGTTGACCCGCACGCCGTCCTTGGCCCACAGGGCGCCAAGGCTCATGGTCATTTGCAAGATCGCCGATTTCGACGCGCCATAGCCCGGTCCCCGAGGCGAGCCGAAGTACGAGGTCATAGAGGCTATATTGATGATCGAACCATGGGAGGCTTTCAGTAACGGCACCAGGCGGTGTGATAGGCGGTAGACCGAATTCAGGTTGATGTCGATGGTGGCCTCAAAATTTTCCGGATCATAGGCTGCTTCACCCCGAAATGTGGTGCCGGCGTTATTAACCAGGACGTCCAATTTATCCATGCCGTTGGCCAAGGCCTCGACGCTGGGTACATCCAGCATATTGACCTGATGATAGGTGAAAGCGCTCAAGTCATCTGGGTAATCGGCAATGCCATTGCGGGTGCCCGTGATGGTGACGGCAGCACCCGCGTCATGAAAGCCCTGTGCGATGGCCAACCCGATGCCCGACGAGCCGCCCGTGACTAAAACTGTCTGGCCGGTGAAATCAAAACGCGCACTCATATTGGCACTCCATCAGGTCTTTTTTGGGCCTTAGCTTTTGCAATGCAAGCCTCGACCATGAATTTGGTCATATCCTCGATATCATCGGTGGGCACAATCATCAATTGGCGAAGTGCGGCAACCTCGCAAATTCCGAAAAATCCAGCCCATAATGTGCGCACCAAACGGTCCCGAAAGCCGCCGTCGCCGTCGTCGTCGCCATCGCTGTCATCGTTGTCGAATTCCGGCAACAAGGCCTGTTCCAGCTCTCCCATGGTCTGGGCAATTTTTTGAATATACCATTCGGGCAAAAGCTGATCGTCGGGCCAACGAACATGAAACAGCTGCCACCAAACATTGGGGCGTTGGCGCATGAAATCCAGCTGTGTTCGGGCCAGTGCCATAACCACATCAACCGTCGTCGCCCGGTCATTTTCCGCCGCCTGTTGCCGGGCCAGCATCAGCGCCTGGCGCAAATCATCGAGGGCCCGCCCATTAACGAATATCGCCAGCTCATCCAGGTCAGCAAAGACATTATACAAAGTGCCGGGCGCATAGCCGATCGCCTTGGCCACCCGCCGCGCCGTCAGGGCCTCTGGTCCATCATCCTCAAGAATCCTGCTCGCGGCCTGAATGGCCATCTCACGAATTTCGTCCCGGCTATGATCTTTACGCCTGGCCATAATCTATTTAGCCAAATTAGATTGGAATTGCTCTAGCCACATTTGGAATAGCCGCAGGAGACGCAGGTTTCGCAGCCTTCCTGGCGGATCAGCCCCGGTGTGCCGCATTTGGGGCAGCCGCGCAGACGGCCGCTGTCACCGCCCTCAGCCCGGCCACGATCAGCGCCCCTTACAGGAACCGCGATGCGGGCCTGTTCGCCATCCGCATCTCCATTCGGGTTGGCGATGAAGCCGATGATGATCATGTGCCGCTCGATCACCTCACCGATTGCGGCCAGGAGAGAGGGGATATACCGCCCCTCTACCCAATAACCGCCACGGGGGTCGAACACGTTCTTCAGCTCATCCACAACAAAGCTGACATCACCGCCCCGACGGAACACAGCCGATATCATCCGGGTCAGGGCCACGGTCCAGGCGAAATGATCCACATTCTTAGAGTTGATAAAGACCTCAAACGGGCGGACGCAGCCATCCTGGACCACATCGTTGATGGTGATGTAGATGGAATGATCGCTTTCAGGCCATTTGATTTTATAGGTCTGACCGGGCAGGGCGCCGGGGCGGTCCAGGGGCTGGGTCATATAGACCACGGCGCCTGCATCTAGTTCGTCCCTGGGCTTTACCTCCGGCTGGACCAGGGGTAATTCAGGTTCCGTCACAGGCGCAGATTTCTTCCCGTCGCCGGCTTCCAATACCGCGCCGGTTATTTCGTTTGGCCGGTATGTGGTGCAACCTTTACAGCCCTGATCATAGGCCTGCATGTAAACATGCTTGAACGCCTCGAACGAGATGTCTTCCGGCAAATTTATGGTCTTTGAGATCGAGGCGTCGATGTATTTTTGTGCGGCTGCCTGCATGGCCACATGGTCGGAGGGGGCCAGCGCCTCCGCCGTGACAAAATAATCAGGTAGCTGTGCCGCCTCACCAAAGCGGACACGGTATTGCCGATAGGCGTAATCTGAAACGGCCTCTTCCCGCCGCCCACCATCTGGCATAATGACGTGACGGCGATAGGTAAAGGCGAAAACCGGCTCCAACCCCGATGATATATTATCGGCAAAAATCGAAATCGTTCCCGTCGGCGCGATGGACGTCAGCAGGGCATTGCGGATCCCGTGTTCGGCGATCGCGGCGCGGACGTCATCGTCTAATTCCGCCACGCTTTCACCGGCCAAATACGCCTTCGCCTCAAACAGCGGGAACGGGCCTTTTTCCGCAGCCAGCTCCACACTGGCCAAATAGGCGGCCCGGCGCACTTCCGCCATCCAGACCTCCGTCATAGCGACACCCTGTTCGGAGCCATAGCGCAATTTGCAGAATATCAAAGCATCGGCCAGACCCGTAACGCCCAAACCAATGCGCCGCTTCGCCTCCGCCTCCGCCCGTTGTTCGGGCAGGGGAAAATTGGAGACATCAATGGCATTGTCCAACATCCGAATGGAAATGCGCGCCAGGTCGCGCAACGCATCCAAATCCAATACCGCATCCGGGCCAAACGGATCCTGCACCAAACGGGCCAGATTGATCGAGCCCAACAAACATGCGCCATAAGGGGGCAGCGGCTGTTCGCCACATGGATTTGTTGCAAATATTTCTTCGCAATAGGACAGATTATTACGCTTGTTGATGCGGTCAATGAATATCACGCCGGGTTCGGCAAAGGCATAGGTGGCGCGCATAATACTGTCCCACAAATCCCGGGCCCGGATACTGCGATAGGTGCGGCCTGCGAAATGCAGCTCCCACGGGGCGTCATCCTTGACCGCAGCCATGAAATCATCGGTGATCAGGACGGACAGATTGAACATGCGCAGACGACCGGGGTCCTGCTTCGCCTCGATAAATGCCTCAATATCCGGGTGGTCACAGCGCAGGGTCGCCATCATGGCGCCCCGGCGATGGCCCGCCGACATAATCGTTCGGCACATAGCGTCCCAAACGTCCATGAATGTAAGCGGGCCGGAAGCATCAGCCCCAACCCCTTCAACAGAGGCACCATTCGGGCGCAGGGTGGAAAAATCATAGCCGATACCGCCACCCTGCTGCATGGTCAGTGCCGCCTGGCGCAGATGTTCAAAGATCCCGGACATATCATCGGGGATTGTTCCCATAACGAAACAATTGAACAATGTGACGGTGCGGTCGGTCCCCGCGCCGGCCAGGATACGGCCTGCAGGCAAAAAGCGGAAATCGTCCAGCGCCTCAAAAAACGGCTGTTTCCAATCATCGGGCTGTGTTTCAGCCTCTGCCAAGGCGGCCGCAACCCGGTGCCAGCTGTCCTCAATCGTGTTGTCCACCGGCTTACCGTCGGTGCCCTTGAGGCGATATTTCATGTCCCAGATTTGCTGGGATATTGGTGCGACGGTTGGCATCCGAACCTCTTACCGATTATCGAGTGTTCTTGTTATGTGCTATATAGGCGATATCGCCCCGAAACGGGAGTCATATTTTACTTTGCGCCTCCACTTCAAGGGCTGCCTCCTGTTCAAGGGCTGAAGTCGCGTTATCAATGCGCGTCCGCAACAGGGCATCAAATTCCTTGCGGGGTAGGCCGGGGGGAATAGGCTCCAGAAATTCCAACACGATAGTGCCCGGGTTACGCAGAAACTGCCGCCGGGGCCAGAACAAACCGGAATTCAGGGCCACAGGCACCACAGGAACATCCAATCCACGATACAGCGCAGATACACCTGGTTGATAAGGCACCTCATCCGACGTGGCACCTGGTGCCGTGCGGGTGCCTTGGGGGAAGATTACGATGGGCCGGCCAAGAGCGGCAGCGGCCTTCGCATCCGTAAGCATAGCCCGCAGCGCCTTTGTCCCCGCCTTGCGGTCCACGGCAATCATCCGGGTTTTGCGGCACATCCACCCATAGACGGGGATGGCCAACAGTTCCTTCTTCAAGACCATGGCCGGGTCATCGACGATCACATGCCAGATCAATGTATCCCAGGCAGATTGGTGTTTAGCGGCGACAATAGCGCCCCCCCCTGAGACACCACCCTTGGGCCGATGTTCCAGGCCCCGGATCTCAACTTTGATCCCCGCACTCCACAACATGAAAAAATTGACGCCCTGGGCCCACTGCCGTTGGCCCCATATGGTGACGGGATAGGGCAGTAATAAGGCCGGGGCAAAGCCGATGACCATGACGACGGACCAAGCATAAAACAGCAGATTGAACAGATTGGATCTAATGGCGTGCATGAAACAACCTTATTCTGAGGGTTCTGTTAGGCGTACGCGGATGAGCGAGACCAGGTACTTACTGTATTCCATAGCCAGTAACCGCAACGTACCCGGAAACAGCCACCATTCCGTCAGTTTCACGTGTTCGGGCAGTACCGGATTGGCGTGCACATTTATCGTCGGCATAGCGGCCTGAAAAAGCAGCAGGCTGCGGGGCATGTGATACGAGGCGGTGACCAGATGCAAACTGTCATAGCCGCGCCGCTGCATCCACTGGGCGGTTTCGACGGCATTGCCACGGGTGTCATGGGCCTGATAGCCCAAATCAACGCAACATGTAAACAAGCGCGTCGCCTCGACCGTGCTGGTGCGGAGTTGCTTGGCCGAAATACCGGCGTTCACACCCGAAATCAACAACCGCGCCCCCCCGCCCGATGCCAGCAATTTCAGGCCAGCCTGCAGGCGGCCGCGGCCCCCCGTTAAAACCACAATTGCATCGCTGACCACAGGATGGGTCACCACCCGTGTGGGCAATTGGCTGGCAAACAACAAAAAGCCGCCCAACCAAAGCAGGGCGAGCGTCGCCCCGACGGAGATTGCCAACCGAGCCATACGCATCCCGATACGAACCCCCATACGCATC
>JAPKBD010000249.1 GCA_028824965.1 Alphaproteobacteria bacterium
TTCGCATGCGGTCCATAATAACACCTCATCGGCGTTATCTGGGTCAGCCCCTTTTCCTATTTATTGGGACAAAATATTGTATGAACTAATCGATCAAGCAATTTCCTATATTATATTTACGTAAACGAATGCTGGCGTGTTGATAGAAAACAGTGAATTTTCGACAATTTTAGATCACTTGGGTGCTGGTATTTTAGTAGAGATATCCGGGAAGCCGGTATATGCGAATTCTGAACTAGCGCGAATTTTTAATTATTCACATTCCGATGACATTCTAGATCTTCCATCCTGGCTGCTTATCGCTGCGGAGGAGGAGCGCGACCGAATGGGCCGCTATGCTGCGGCCCGTGTTGGCGGTGAAGACACACCGAAAACGTATCAATTCCAAGGCATAACCGCAGATGGGAGAGCCATTCAGCTCTCCAACCACTCAGTATCCATTCTTTGGCAGGGTAAGGCTGCAACCCTCGCCACCATTTTGGACATCACCGAGCAGCAGAAAACGGCGGTAGAACTACGAACCTCCGAAAAGCGGTATCACGACATCATGGACGGATCAATTCAGGGTGTCTTGATCGCGGCCATTGATCGAAAACCACTTGCTGCGAACCGGATGTGTGCAGAAATTTTCGGCTATGGCTCTGTCGAAGAAATCTTGGCCCTTGAAAGCACCCATGCCCTGATCGCCCCCCATGAGATAGAGCGACTGAACAATATTCGTAAACCTTATGAAGACGGACGCACGCGCGACCCTATTGCCTATGAATTTGAAGGTGTACGAAAAGACGGCTCCCTCATAGACCTGAACCTCCATGGAAGCGCCATTGAGTGGGAGGGGCAAATGGCCTCGCACTTAACACTGGTCGACGTGACGGTGCGTAAACAAGCAGAGGTGAGGTTGCTGGAGAAGACCATAGAAGCCGAGCATGCGAACAGACAAAAATCAGAATTTCTGGCCCATATGAGCCATGAGCTGCGAACGCCATTAAATGCAATCATCGGGTTTTCGCAAATGATCACAGACGAGATTTACGGCAAAGTTGAAGTTGCAAAGTATCGCGAATACGCCAGCGATATTCTGGGATCAGGGCATCACCTTCTCCATCTTATCAATGACATTCTCGACCTTTCAAAAATTGAGGCCGGAGAATTCACGCTCTTCGAAGAAAACGTCGACGTGGATGAGCTGTTGAAATCCAGCCTGGCGATGATCAAAGGGCGGTGCGAGTCGCGATCCATTACGTTTCATTACGGACACGGCGCAATCAGTGAACAGGCCTTTCCAAAAATTCGAGATGATGAAAGACTTATCCGGCAAATTGTTTTGAACCTCTTATCCAACGCTGTAAAGTATAACAGTGTAGATGGCACGGTCCGCCTTTCGAGTGGCATGAGCGAAAGTGGCGCAATATCGATTTCTGTTACAGATACGGGTGTCGGCATTGCCGAGAACGATCTAACGCGGGTGATGGCGTCTTTTATTCAAATAAGAACGGATTCACAGATATCCCATGAGGGCACGGGTTTGGGCCTATCACTTTCCCGGCAATTGGCGGAATTACACGGCGGAACTTTGGAACTTGAAAGCGAACTTGGGCGCGGCACAACTGCCACCATTACATTCCCGCCCGAAAGAACGATCCCGAACGTGCCCTAATGTACGGTCAGCTAAATCCTGCAGCGGTCGCCCCGCCGGGAGAAGTAATGCCAAAGTGCCGTGACAAACGCCGAAGGCAACCGGTTTTGGCTACGATGTTTCGGGCCCTGCGGGAACACCGGACAACTCAAACGATGTTGAACGATAAATTTCATTAATCCAATTGCCGAACAAGACATTAGCATTGGCACGCCAGCGGTTGACAGGCGCCTGGCTGGGATCATCATCTGGGTAGTAATAGGCCGGAACCGCAGTTTCCACACCGGCGGCGGTAGCACGGTCATATTCGTTGGCCAGGGTGTTGGTGTCATATTCCAGGTGATTGAACATATATACCTGACGATGGCGTTCATCTCGGATCAGGCATAAGCCAGCCTCCTCAGACTCCACAAGAACGGATAGTCCTGCATCTTGCGGCAAATCTTCGCGTCTCACCTCGGCGTGACGACTGACCGGCACCGCTATTTCATCATTGAAGCCGCGCAGAAGGCTGTCTTGCACGTCAGTGAAGCGATGAGGAAACACGCCGAACAATTTTTCGGTCAGATTATACTTCGGCACATTGTGAAAATGTTGCAACGCAGCTTGTCCGGCCCAGCAGATATTAAACGTCTCCTGGACGTTGCTCTGGGTCCAATCGAAAATATCCGTTAACTCCTGCCAATAGGCCACCTCCCGGTACGGCAGTGTTTCGACGGGTGCACCAGTGATGATCAGGCCATCGAACCTACGGTCCCGCACTTCATTCCAGGGTCGGTAAAACGCCAACATATGTTCAGCGGACGTATTCTTGGGCGCATAGCTGGAGGTAGAAATCAGGGTCAGTTCGATTTGCAAGGGGGTGACGCCGAGCAGGCGGGCGATCTGTGTCTCGGTCTTGATCTTTTCCGGCATCAGGTTAAGCAGGGCAATCTCCAACGGGCGCACGTCCTGGCGCACGGCAGCCTGCTCTGTGATCAGCAGAACACCTTCATCTTCTAGTGTCGCCTGCGCCGGAAGGTTATCCGGTATCTTTATTGGCATACGCCTGTGTTTCCCTCGGGATTAAGATCGATACAGTCAGAATAAGCTCAATAGCACGCGGGAGGGAAGACACGAAACGGCTATCTGGATTGGCCTGCCCGCCCATGCTATCAAAGATTAGAGCACGCTGTTTCCTATATCTAAAGGATCATCCATGTCGTTGACGATTACACCTGTAACGCCCACATTTTGCGCCAAGGTTTCCGGCGTCGACATCAATCAGCCATTGGAAGAAACCACTTTCGATGCCATCCGCGCGGCCTTTGACGAACATCTGGTTTTGATATTTTCCGGCCAACCCATGACCGATGCGCAACAGATCACCTTTAGCGAACGGTTTGGACGCTTGGAAGGCACAAAGGGCGTCAATCCTGCCTCGGGCACACCATTCGCACGCCAATCCAACCTGGATATCAAGTCCGGTGAGGTCATCGCAGCAGATGATCGGCGCATGTTCTATCAAAAGGCCAATATGCTGTGGCATGCCGACAGCACGTTCAAGCCAACCCCCTCGTTATGTTCCATATTGACGGCACGGGTTGTGCCGCCCGCGGGCGGGGCGACGGAGCTGGCCTCCACCAGGGCGGCCTATGCCTCCCTGAGCGCGGGGCAAAAAGCAGAGATTGAGGATTTGGTAGTCGAGCATGACTTTGTCCATTCCCGCGGCGTCGTGGGGTTCACCTTCACGGACGCAGAGTTGGCCGGCATGAAGCCTGCACGCCATCGTCTGGTCCGCACCAATGCGGCAAACGGCTTGAAATCCGTGATGATTGGCCTGCACGCCAAATGTATCGTGGGCTGGCCGGAAGATGAAAGCCGCGATCTGCTGGATGATTTATTGGCCCGCGCCACCCGACCCGAAAACACCTATAGCCATGAATGGCGGACAGGGGATGTGCTTATCTGGGACAACCAAGCCGCCCTCCATCGCGCCACGGAATATGATACAATGCACCATCACCGCCTGATGCAACGGACCACGATCTCCAGCGGAATCAGGTCAAATTTATGAGCCCAGAATGAACGGTATGCGTATAAACACCCCATGAAACAAATTAATCTATTGTACGCCCTGTTCATCGCGGCATCCATCGCCCTGGCATTCCATTCCTTCCACAATGAATATGCCCACCATTCCCTAACCGGACGTTGGGTCAGGGCAGGCATCTACGGCCTGGGGCCCTGGCTGTGCGCCTTTGCGTTCACCGGCGCCAAGGTCTGTTTTCAAAATTTAATGCGCAAAGAAATCAACTATGGCAATACTTTTAAATGGGTCACCGGCGTTGTAATCTGCCTGATGATCTTTACCAAAATCATGGCAAAATAGCCGCCCGCCTCCAAAATTGCCGATAATTGCTTGCCTGAATGGGCCGCTTGCCTATTATCCCTCCCCAAAATCGAGATACACCTACGAATTTACCAGAAGGCATCATTTCATGAGTGGACCATTAGAAGGTATCCGTGTTCTGGATATCGCGACAATTCTTGCAGCCCCCCTCGCCGGCACCTTGATGGCCGATTTCGGGGCGGATGTTGTGAAGGCTGAACTGCCGGGCACGGGCGATGGCCTGCGCAATTTCCCCCCCTTCAAGGATGGCAAATCTATTTGGTGGAAAGCCGCCAACCGCAACAAGCGGTTCATGACCCTTGATCTGCGCAAACCTGAGGGGGCGGAGCTGTTCTTAAAAATGCTGCCCCAGTTTGATGTTTTGTTGGAAAATTTCCGCACCGGCACCCTCGCACGTTGGGGGCTGGATAAAGAAACCCTGTGGAAGGCCAATCCAAACCTGATCATCCTGCGCGCCACGGCGTTCGGGCAGACCGGGCCATATGCCACCAAGCCAGGCTTTGCCCGGATATTCGAGGCGATGTCCGGCCTGGCCTATATTACCGGCGAGCCGGACCAATCCCCCATGCACAACGGCTATCCCATCGGCGATGCCATTGGCGGCCTGACTGCCTGCAATGCCGTTCTGATGGCCTTGTTGGGGCGGGAGCGGGGCGTTACCAAGGGTGGGGAGGAAATTGATCTATCCCTGACGGAAGCGACCTTCCGCCTGTTGGACAGCATGACCATTCAATATGATCAACTGGGCGAAGAACCCCAACGGACGGGCAATGCGTCCCACTATTCAGCGCCCGCCAATGTCTTCAAAACCTCGGATGAGCAATACGTCTCCCTATCAGGCAGTACCCAGGCGACATTCGTAGGCAATGCGAAAGCCATCGGTCGGGAAGATTTCCTGGATGACCCCTTGTTCAAAGACAACAGCAGCCGCTTTGAAAACCGCCATGCCATCAACGAGATTTACACGGAATGGTTCTCCAGCCACACCCAGGCCGAAGCCATTGATGCGTTTGAGCGGGAAAACGGCACCCTGGCGCCGATCTATTCCATAGCGCAGATTTTCGAAGATCCCCAGTTCGCTGCCCGGGAAGCCATTGTGCCCGTGCAGGATGACGATTATGGCGAAGTGCGCCTACAAGCCATCATCCCGAAAATGACCAATAACCCCGGCGTAATGCGCCACACAGCGCGCGCGCTCGGCGCTGACAACGACGCAATTTACAAGGAATTCCTGGATTTAGGCCCGGAAGACGTCGCCGCATTGCGTGAAAAAGGCGTCGCCTAAGCGGTTAAGTTCGCCACAATCCTGTCCCGGTTCAGGGGCATATCGTAAAAGCGCTGGCCCAGGGCATGGGCCAGTGCGTTACCGACGGCTGCCGCGGTGGGTGACACAGAACATTCACCGACCCCCAGTGATGGCTGGTCCGGTTGATCCAACACCACAGCGTCTATCTCCGGCACCTCGGCGAACGTCAGTATGGGATAGCTGTCCCAATCCAACGACGTAACGCCCGGTCCCGACATTGTGACTTGTTCCTTCAGGGCCCAGGATGCCCCCTGGATCGCCCCACCTTCGAGTTGATTACACACGCCGTCAGGATTGATGATCAGGCCGCCGTCAGCCACCACCCAGATATGTTCTAATCGCACCTCCTGCTCTACAGACAAGGCCACGACGACGGCGGCATAGGCGGCCGTGTTCTTGTATCGGGCAAAGGCCAACCCTAAACCGCGTCCAGATCCTCTCACGGCACCCCCAGCTTCACGTTGTGACCAGCCTGACCGTTCCGCGACAACGTCCAACACTGCCCTGGCACGGGGGTCCGACAGCATGGACAGACGATAGGCCAAGGGGTCTTCCCCGGCCATGATTGCCAGGTCATCGATCATCGCCTCCATGGCGAAGACATTGGTGATTGCACCCAACGTGCGCAGGGCCGATGTACGGACGGGGGATGTCGTAACCAAATGATGGCGAATACGGCTGTTGGGAATATCGTAATAGGGCACGGCATTCCGGGTCCCGCCACCGCCCCGTTCTTCGCCCGGGTCCTCCGGGCTCACGGACGGCGGGGGCGACGGCAAGGCCTCCGCCGCCAACAAAAAGCCGCTGCCCGTGCCGGGTCGTTGCACATGAGTTGGGCTCCACACCTCAGCCGTCCAATCATCGGGCCGACCCGCCTTGTCCCGGTGAACGGCCAACCGCACCAGCATGGCCGGGCCAAAGGGTTCAAAGCCGAATTCGTCCTGACGCCGCCATTGCAGACGAATGGTCGTCCCTGGCTTTTGTACGGCGATAATGGCCGCATCCAGGGCCGCATCATCGGCACCGTTGTGGCCGTAACAGCCTGCCCCCATATGATGTTGTGCCGTCACAGCCTCCACCGGAAAATCCAGGACTTGAGCGATATTGCGGCGCAGC
>JAPKBD010000017.1 GCA_028824965.1 Alphaproteobacteria bacterium
CATCCGCTGGCCATCTTCTAACCACCTGTGTCCCGGCGCAGGAGGTCGCGAACCCCCGGCGCGCCCGCCCGGGCGATGGCCTGGGCCAGGGCCGGCCAGTTGTTCGACAATTGTACAGCGGGGACATTGTTGGCCTGACTGATCTTGCCGAATTCACGGCCGTCGGGTCGGATCAGATGCCAGGTTATTTCGATACGCCGTACCCCAGTATCTGGCCCTGCAGCTACTGGCGTTACATGCAGACTTCCCAGCAGGATAAAACCATCGTCGCGCGGGACGTCGGCCAATGGCACGCCAGCTTTGCTCAAGGCTGCGGACATTGCCTGGACCAGATCATCACCGCCCCGACCCGGAACCCCATCTATGGGGCCAAGGGTGACAGCCGCGTATGCGATACGCCGGCCCTGGCCCCGTTCCATGCGCCGCAATTCCTGATCAATGGCATCGGCGGACGCTTCGCTCAGGCGTTGAAACAATACCTTGTCCCCTTGCCGCCATTTTGCCGGATCAATCTTTTCCACGACTGTTGCCGTTAGAATTTCCGTCTTCTCGGCGCTGGCCAGATGCCATGTCAGGCGTAATTGACCCGCTGGCGATAGGGTAACGTCGCCTTGCAGGCGGTGGCTGCGACGATGGCCTTTTCCTGTCGAGGCGGTTATGTCACGACGACCCAGGGCCTTGGCCATATACTGTGCCATATCCTGTGTGAACGCTTCGTCGGGCATGCCTTCAATTGACTGTATGATCATGCCGGCGCGAGGGCCGATCTGAATGGCGCTGAAATCACCTTTGTGCGAGCTTGCGAATGGTTTGGGCACCGGCTGGCACTGACCCAACAATAAAGCCAGGCTGACGATCAGAGACAAAAAAAGGGGGCGTCGGGCGCTTGTGTTCAATTTCATTGCCTGCAAGATGCCATGGAATGCAATGAGAGGCGACTGCCATATGACACAGCCCGGTTTTGAACAGGTGACCCAGGCCCTTGGTGCGTTGGGTTTGATCCCGCGCGGCGGCTTCCATCCCGTACCCGACGATGACCTGGGCGCAGGTACGGTTGTTCTGGTGGGCAACGCGGGCCCTGAACTTTGGCAGCACTTCGCCCCGCAAGCAGGCGGTGAAGATGCATTGGATAAATGGTGTCGGGGGACGTTGACGCCCCTGGCTGATCGCCTTGGCGCAGACATTGTCTTTCCTTTTGATGGCCCGCCCTATCCGCCGTTTTTGCAGTGGGCCCGGCGGGGAGAGGGGCTGTCACCGTCGCCCATCGGGCCCTTGATCCACCCGATTTTTGGTCTTTGGCATGCCTATCGCTGCGCCTTAATTTTTGATTTTGTGATGGATGTGCCGCCGCCCTTCACGACAAATCCATGCGATGATTGTGCGGACCAACCATGCCTTGACAGTTGTCCGGTGAATGCTTTCAGCGAAGGGGCCTATGATGTGTCCGCCTGTGTCGATCATTTACGCCAGCCCCAGGGCGATGACTGTCTCACTCTTGGTTGCCGGGCCCGGCGCGCCTGCCCCATTGGCCGGGACTATCACTACGCCAGCGCTCAGGCGCATTTCCATATGTCAGCCTTTGTTAAGAGCAACTAATCCTTTGTTCCGGTCAGATAGGCTTGTGCTGCCAGGCTGGCCAGGCCGGTTGCCGTGATGACAGCGGCTATGGCCAAGGCACTGCCATCATGGAACACGCCCACGGCACTTGCCGATAAGGCCCCAACCGCAAACATCAAGCCGCCCGATAGGGCGGAGACGCTGCCTGCGGCCTGGGGAAATCGATCCAGGGCCATGGCCATGGCATTGGCTCCGATCATGCTCAATGACCCGACATATATGAACAACGGAATGACGATGCCGGGCAGACCGCCGAAACCAGTGATGGCGTTGACCAGCAATACGACGCCTGCGACGGCAATAATGCGGACAGCCGAGACAAACAGACGATGGGCACCCAGTCGTCCAACCAGCCGGGCATTCAACAGCGACACCGACATCAGGGCGATGACGTTGCACGCAAATAAATAGCCATAGTCTTCCGCCGCCACATTGTAGATTTCGATAAAAACGAAGGGGGAGCCGGCGAAATAGGCGAACATGCCGCTATAGGCCGTGGCGTTGGCCAACAAATAACCCATGGCGCTGCGATGGCTTAAAACGCGACCGTAAACCCCCAACATGCCCACCAGGCCGTGGCGGGTCCGCCGCTCCGCGGAAAGGCTTTCCCGGACGAATATCAAGGTCAGAACAAGGGACAACAGGCCAAAGCCGGTCAGAACCCAGAAAATCGCCCGCCAATCGAACCACAACAACACATAGCCGCCAATGAAGGGTGCCAACAATGGTGCTGCCCCCATGACCAGCATGATCAGGGACATCACGCGCGCGGCCTCATCCCCGCTAAAGAAATCCCGCACCATGGCCCGGGCCAGGACAGAGGCTGCACTGCCGCCCAGGGCCTGCAAAAAGCGCAATCCGATCAACGCTTCTATGCCACTGCTTAACGCACACAGGGCGGAGGTTATGATGTAAAGGACGATACCCACCAACAATAGGGGGCGTCGGCCAAACCGATCGCTCAACGGTCCGAAAAACATCTGGCCCAGGCCCATGCCGATAAAAAAGCTGCTCAGGGTCATCTGCACGCCCGAGATTGGTGCCTTTAAATCCTCTGCCATGGCCGGCAGGCTGGGTAGATACATGTCGATGGACATGGGCCCAAACGCCGTGAGAACGCCGAGGATCAGGATCAGGCCACGGGCCTGCTTCGGAGATAGATATGGCGTCTCCCCGGGTTCCGTCAAAGAAGGCGTCATGAGGCTGGCAGTATCAGGCAGGTCGTTGTGGCATGAGCGTACAGTTTGCCAGCTGCACCTTCCACCCGCGCTGATGCAGTCGCGGTGGTGCGACCCACATGCATGGTTTCGGCGATGCAGCGGATTTCGCCGCTATCAACAGAGACTGCGCGAACGTAATTCACCTTCAATTCCAATGTCGTATAGCGTGGCCCTACGGGCAGGGCGGAATGTACAGCGCTGCCGATGGCCGCATCTATCAATGCCGCCAGCCAGCCGCCCTGAACAGTGCCCACATCGTTGGCGAAATCTTCGCCCGGCATGCCCGTATAGACGACGCGGCCTTTGGACACTTCCACCAAAGCCAGACGTAGAGCCTTTGCGACGGGGGGTGGGGCCACCTCACCCCGCACGACGGCGGAAAGATAATCCAGGCCTGATAGTTCGCCCAGACGGGCCCAATGGATGGATGGATCATGCCAGGTGTAGGTGCGCTGGCGGTCTTGTTCTATCCGGCTGTTATCTGGCATTTTCTAACCTGAGGTCTAGCGCGCAACAGTATGGCCATGATTGAGGGGGCCATGACCGCTGCCCAGGCCCGGTGCGGTCAAAATCGCCTCCAACACATAGCCTCGTGCCCGTTCCACCGCCGCCTCTACCGCCATGCCCTGGGCCAGGCCACAGGCGAGCGCCGATGCCAGGGTGCAGCCGGTGCCATGGGTGTGGCGGCTATCAATCCGGGTGGAGGTGAAACGTTTTACACCATCTGAGGTCAATAACAGATCAACCACCTGGTCACTGTTGGATTGATCAAGGTGGCCGCCTTTCATCAATACGGCTTTTGGACCCATGGCCAGCAATTTGCGCCCGGCGGCTGCCATGGCCTCTTCGTCAGCGATGGTCATCTCGGCCAGGATTTCAGCTTCTGGAATATTCGGGGTCAGGACGGCGGCCCTGGGGATCAGGCGTTGCCGCACCACGCTGCGGGTATCCTCATCCAACAGCGATGCACCGCCCTTTGCCACCATGACCGGGTCAACGACCAGGGGGATCCCAGGTCCGGACCTTTCCAATGATGCGATGACCGCATCCAACACATCCGTGCGGTGCAGCATGCCGGTTTTAATGGCGTCGGCCCCAATGTCGTCCAGCACCACATCGATTTGCTGCGAGACGAATGCGGGCGGCACCTCAAAAATACCGTGAACGCCGTTGGTGTTCTGTGCCGTCAGGGCGGTGATGGCGGAAGCCGCAAAGCCGCCCAGGGCAGTAACGGTTTTGATGTCTGCCTGAATGCCCGCTCCGCCGCCCGAATCCGATCCCGCGATGATAAGGACCCGTCCCACAGCGCTGTTCTTAGATGTTTGTTGCATCAACCGGCAGCCGCCTCATCACTGATCATGTCGATCAGCTCATCAACAATTGAGACGATCATTTCTTCATCGTCCCCCTCCGCCATCACGCGGATCAAGGGTTCTGTGCCCGAGGGGCGAATGAGCAGGCGTCCTTGATCGCCAAGACGGCTGCGTTGGGCGTGGATCGCTTCCTTAATACGGGGGCTGTCCAAGGGTGAGACGCCGCTATAGCGGACGTTCTTCAACAATTGCGGCACCGCTTCAAAGCGGCGACAAACCTCGCTGACGGGGCGGCTTTGCGCCACCACCAAGGCCAGAATTTGAAGTGCTGCAACCAGGCCGTCCCCCGTGGTGCCAAAATCCGACATCACGATGTGGCCGGATTGTTCACCGCCGACGTTAAAGCCGTGCTGGCGCATATGCTCGACCACATAACGGTCGCCAACCTGGGTGCGGATCAGCCCCAACCCACGATTTGCCAAATGTCGCTCCAGCCCTAGGTTGGACATCACGGTCGCGACAATACCGCCGCCTTTCAAATCACCGGTTTCGGCCCAATAATCGGCAATGGCGGCCATCAGTTGATCGCCATCGACCAATTCGCCGTTTTCGTCGGCCAGGATCAATCGATCCGCATCACCATCCAGGGCAATTCCCAGGTCCGCGCCATGGGCCACGACCTGTTCGCACATATAATCGGGATGGGTGGAACCGCAGTCTTTGTTGATGTTAAAGCCATCGGGATCAACGCCGATGGGGATCACCTCCGCCTCCAGCTCCCACAACACGGTTGGGGCGACTTTATAGGCGGCACCATTGGCGCAATCGATCACGATCTTCAAGCCATCCAGACGGCGGCCTGTGGGGAAGGTGGCTTTTGCAGCCTCAATATAGCGGCCCGGCGCATCATCAAGGCGCATGGCCCGGCCCAATTTGTCGGGTTGCGCCAGGGAGGTGGCCATGTCTGATTGCATGCGCGCCTCAATCTCGGCCTCGATACGATCGGACAGTTTATAGCCGTCCGGGCCAAACAGCTTTATGCCGTTGTCAGAATATTGGTTATGAGAGGCTGAAAGGACAACGCCCAGGTCGGCGCGCAGGCTGCGGGTTAACAATGCAACGGCAGGCGTTGGCATGGGGCCAACTAGGATGACATCCATCCCGACAGAGGTGAAGCCGGCGGTCAAGGCCGGTTCCAGCATATAGCCAGACAGGCGCGTATCTTTGCCGACAACGACGCGGTGGCGATGATCGCCCCTGGTAAATTGCAGCCCCGCCGCCATGCCGGCCCGCACGGCGATCTCCGCCGTCATGGGCCATGTGTTGGCCAGGCCACGAATGCCATCGGTTCCGAAAAATTTCCGTTCCATTCACCGTCACTCATTCATTGTGTTGTTACGTCTAACAAAGGGATATCTATCTAGGGGACATCTACCTATGTGACTTATAGCAAAGGGCCTCAAAAATCGCCATCACTTGCACCGTTTCGGGGACGTCATGAACGCGAATAATTGTCGCACCTTGTTGCGCTGCCCACATTGCCGCCGCCAATGAACCCGGCAACCGATCTTCGGTTCGTGTCACGCCCGCCATATGCCCTATAAAAGATTTACGTGAGGCCCCGATCAGAACCGGTTGGCCAAGGGCGTGCAGATCCGCCATCCGGCGTAACAGTTCCGTACTTTGGGCGGCTGTCTTGGCAAAACCAAGGCCCGGATCAATCAGAATATTAGCCCCATCTATGCCGGCTGCCAGACAGGCATCAATGCGCCGCCCCAGATCGTCCAGAATGTCCGGGATCAGATCGTCGTAATCCGTCATGGACTGCATGGTTTCAGGATCGCCTCTGGAATGCATCAGGACGACGGGGACGTTTAGATCGCGGGCGCAACATAGACTGTCGGCACTATATGTCAGGGCGGTGACATCGTTGATCATGCGGGCGCCTGCCGCTACCGCTGCTGCCATCACCTCTGGTTTGCGGGTATCTACGGAGACGACCAAACTGTCGGCGGCCAAGTCTCCAGCGGCACGGTCCCTGGCGGTGAGGGCCTCAATCACCGGAATGACCCGCGCCAGTTCTAATTCCACAGATACGGGATCAGCACCAGGCCGAGTGGATTCGCCACCAATATCGAGGATGGCTGCCCCCGCAGCGGCCAATTTCCGACCGTGCGCAATGGCAGCCTTCGTTGTTTCCTGCTTGCCACCGTCATGAAAACTGTCCGGTGTTACGTTGACGATACCCATGACCATTGGCCAGGATTTGCCCATGCCAGGAATTGCCTGCCGTGGTGATTGCAGCCTGTCCATCAGCTTGGGAACCTGGCTGCGTGCCTCGGCCAGGCTTAAGATTTCGTCGGACCGGTCCCGACGAAACAGGCGGCACCGGTCAAAGTACAGAGGACCGTCGGCAAAGGGCAGACCTGTGCCGGATTGGTTCAGGATTGGTGCCAGATAGCGCTTGTCCATCCCTGCTTTCTGCTGGGACATGTTTAGCCCAGCCGGGTCAGATCGGACTGGGGTCTTTTATGAACCTGGTTGTGGTTCAGGCTCCATCCCGCCCGTACCATCGGGCTTTTTCGGCTTGGCGGACGGCGGCACGGATGTGGCCGTGGTGTTGTCCTCGGGCGGTTCAACCTCGTCAGGGCGATCAATGCTCTCACCTTTTAACAGCTGGCGGACCTCGTCACCGTTCAAGGTTTCGAATTCCAACAATGCCTTGGCGACATCGTGCAGCTTATCCAGGTTTTCCGTGAGGACCTTTGTCGCCAAAGTTTCCGCCTCTTCAGCGAAACGACGGATTTCCTCGTCGATAATTTTGGCTGTGGCGTCAGAGATATTCTTTGTTTGGGTGACGGAATGGCCCAGGAATACTTCCTGTTCATTGCCGGAATAGGCAAGCGGGCCCAGTCTTTCGGACATGCCCCATTCGGTGACCATTTTGCGCGCCCATGACGTCGCCTGCTGGATATCTTGGCCAGCACCTGTGGTGACGTCTTCGGGACCATAGATCAAAGTCTCGGCAACCCGTCCGCCGAAGGTCATAGCCAACCTAGCGCAAATTTCGCTTTTCTTGTAACCGTACTTGTCCGTTTCGGGCAGGTTCATGGTTACGCCCAGGGCGCGGCCACGGGGAATAATGGTCACTTTGTGCAGGGGGTCGTTACCCTTGACCAACAGACCCACCAGGGCATGGCCTGCCTCGTGATAGGCGGTCAGCTCTTTCTCTTCGGTCGTCATGACCATGGAACGGCGCTCCGCCCCCATCATGACCTTGTCCTTGGCTTCCTCAAACTCCTGCATGGTGACCACGCGGCGGTTTTTCCGGGCTGCCAACAAGGCTGCTTCATTCACCAGATTGGCCAGATCCGCACCGGAGAAACCGGGCGTGCCACGGGCAATGGTGCGGGCATCCACATCAGGGGCCATGGGCACTTTGCGCATATGCACATTCAGGATCTTGTCCCGGCCAATAATATCCGGGTTCGGGACTACAACTTGGCGGTCAAAACGCCCCGGGCGCAGCAGGGCGGGGTCCAACACGTCCGGCCGGTTGGTGGCAGCGATCAGGATGACGCCTTCATTGGCTTCAAAACCATCCATTTCCACCAACAGCTGGTTCAATGTCTGTTCCCGTTCATCGTTGCCACCGCCAAGGCCGGCACCACGATGGCGGCCGACGGCGTCAATTTCGTCGATGAAGATAATGCAAGGCGCGTTCTTTTTTGCCTGTTCGAACATATCACGCACACGGGAGGCACCGACGCCGACAAACATCTCAACAAAATCAGAACCTGAAATGGTAAAGAACGGCACATTAGCCTCACCTGCGATGGCACGCGCCAACAGGGTTTTACCAGTGCCGGGAGGGCCCACTAACAAACAACCCTTGGGGATACGACCGCCAAGGCGTTGGAATTTTTGCGGGTCCTTCAGAAATTCGACAATTTCTTCCAGTTCTTCCTTGGCCTCATCAATGCCGGCCACATCGCCAAAGGTGACCCGGCCCGAACGTTCGGTTAAAAGGCGCGCTTTTGATTTGCCAAAGCCCATGGCCTTGCCGCCGCCAGATTGCATCTGACGCATGAAAAAGATCCAAACGCCGATCAACAACAACATCGGGAACCAGTTCAGCAGCATAGCGAACAGGGTTGGCGTGCCTTCCTCATCCGGGGCTGCCGAGATGGTGACGCCGGCTTGGTCCAGCTTACGGATCAAGTCCGGATCAGAAGGGGCGTAGGAATTAAATGGTGTGCCGCCGGTATAATGGCCTGAAATTGTATTGCCCTGAATGGTGACGTCGCGTACTTGGCCGCTTTCAACTTCCGAGATGAACTGGGAATAGGCCAGAACTGGCGCAGACCCCCGCGTTCCCGGACCTTGAAATAGGTTAAACAGCGCCAATACCAATAGGGCGATGATAACCCATAGGGCGATATTCCGACTAAAATTGCTCACCTTGTATCCTTTTTCGGCAGCGTAGGGGTCGTGTTTCGAACGTATCTCAAACTGGCCGATGCATGTGGTTCCCACAGATCAAAGAACTGGGGGTGATCTCATTACACCATTATGGTCGGTTTCCATAAAGATAATGCTAAGACGCCGTCATACAAGTATCAAAGCAGCATTAAACCGTCAGGTTGCAGGGCATTTTGTGGCAAAAACTGCGCTGAAAAGGTAATCTCCCGCTCCCATTCATGCGCGTCGTCACTTGGCGTCAATTTTAGGTGAGGCACCGCGATCACTTGTCCTTGACGCCACAAGGCCGGCAATACCGGATTAACCGGGCCGGGAAACGCCACTTGGGCCCGATTGCGCACCTGACGCCAACCAAATCCCCCCAATGCCCCGACTGACAAATCTGATACGTCTGTCTTGCCCAGGCGCCATGCAAAACGGCCCCAATGACCGGATTTGGCCGCCCTTAAGCCCTCTGCCGCTGGCAGGCGGCCCGCTTCCCGGCAGATCAAAATTCTGTCGCGATAAGTTAAAATTCGTGTGCCAGCCAAGGTGCGCCCGCCGGCCAGTCCGCCACCCGAACCTTTGTTGAGCACGTCTTGGGCCAGATTACGCAATCGTTCCCGGCGCGGACGATAGGTGCCACCCCCAATGCAGCGCAACAGATCGCCTAATAGGGGTTGGAACAGCGCTGCGTGCTGATCTTGGAAAGGGCGTGGATCAAACAGGCAGTAACCGGCGGGATGTAATTGCACACTGCGGGCCGCCAGATCAGCCAAGGCATCGCGCAGTTTCCGGCGCTCATGGCCGGCCTCCCGCGCCATGGTCAGCAGTTGCTCCGTTCTACGGCTATCGCCGGTAAGCTGTTGGCGAGCCCGGACCCTGGCAAACTTTGTATCCTGATTTGAAGGGTCCTGTAGCCAGGGTTGTTTGCGCGCTTTCAAGAACGTGGTTAGATCATCATGCCGTCGGTCCAACAAAGGGCGCAATAGGCGTACCCTACCGCCACTCAGAACGCGGCCTTTTGCCATGCCGGCCAGTCCTTCAACGCCGCTGTTTTTGTCAAGGCGCAGCAATAGGGTCTCGGCCTGGTCATCGCCATGATGGGCGGTCAACAGGTGCAGGACATTGTGGCTGCGGCACCACTGCGCCAGCAGTTTATAGCGGGCCTGTCGGGCGGCAGCCTGAATGCCGCTGTGGGGTTTTACACCCGGCCAGCGTAAAGTCTTGTGTGTGATGCCATTGTCCGCCATCCAGTCACGGACCTGGCGGCATTCCGCCGCCGCCTCCCGCCGTAGATCATGATTGACGCTTAGCGCTGTGACGGTGCCGCCTTTACCGCCCGCCCATTTATGGGCGAGGAGGGCCAGCGCCATGCTATCGGCCCCACCTGATACCGCCACCGCCAGATGTGGTGCTGCCTCAAACGGGCCCAGGGCTTCCATTGCGGCGGCGAAGTCTTTGCTAACGTTAGCTGGTGTGGGCATGGGGCATGGATTATGGCCGGATTGCTGCATATGGCCCGGGGGCGATGCGCTAGCTGCAGCCGCCCACCCGCATTTCCTTGCGCAAGCGTCGACCCACCTGGGCGCGCAATTCGGGGAATTTCTTTTTCAATTCGATATAGGTCGCGCAGGCTTCTTCCTTTTGCCCCATTTTGCCCAAGGTAATGCCCAATTTCAGCATGGTATCGGGCGTCTTGTTGGAATTCGGATAGTCCTCCAGCCCGATCAGAAAGGCGCGGGCGGCTTCCGTCAATTTGTTGCGGGCGTAGTATGTCTCGCCCAACCAATATTGCGCGTTGGCGGCCAGCTTGTCAGTCCTGTGCTTTTCCAGGAATTCCTGGAACGCCGCCTCTGCCTCAGCCAATTCGACCTTTAACAGCAGGGAATAGGCGTAATTATAACGTTCAATGGGCGTGCCCTTCGGCAGAACCGACGCGGGCGTGCCGGGGGGGCTGCCGGACGTCACAGGCGGCTGTGCGCCCACCCTGGCCATTTTGCTTTGCCCATTTTGCGGGTTTGTGGCCCGGCCTGTATTGGCCGCATTTGCGGCATTTGTTTTTCCCGACCCATTCGTTTGCCGACGCTCAATCTCCGTCAGGCGAAAATCCACATCCTTGACCAGGCTATCCAATCGCTGCAGGACGGTTTGGATACCGTGGCGGACTTCTTCCAATTGCCCGGTCAGCTGCCGCATATCAGTTTCCAACGTGCTCATGCGGATTTCCGCGTTGGCCAGTTGCCCTGCTGAATTCCCAGCTGCGGGCGCATTACTTGACTGTGCTGCGCCGCGCGTCTCTCCCCGGTAATAATCTTTCTGCAGCACGTTCATGTCACGTTGCAAGCGCTCAATCCGCTGGTTCAGGGTCTGCAAATCGTTGCTTTGCGCCTGCACGGTTGCGGGCAGCATCAACATACCGCCCAACAGGCCGACCAACAGGCATTGGCCAAATCTGAGCCCTGTTAATGGGGCCATATTTGTGATGTTCAGAAATTTTTGGCGAAGGCGCTGCATTGATCCTTGCTCCGGGTATGTGAAATTATGGCTGCTGCCGCAAATGCAGCTGCCGGCACATTCTATAGAATGTTATGGGCTGTAGACTATCATTGCCATCCAAATACGGCAAAATTACAGCCAGAATACCAGATTAAATGATGGCTCTAAAACGAATTTGAGCCCGCCTGGTCATCAACTTCGCTGTTGCGAATATGATGCCTGAAGGCGGACCCAAATTTATTCAAAGACCTGATGCCAACAGCCGGTTCGGCGTTGGTCGTATGGCCTGATTAGTTGACGAGCAGCATGCCACGCCGGTTCTGGCCATAGCAGGCATCGTTGCTGCTGACACATACCGGGCGTTCTTTGCCGTAGGAAATGGTGCCAACTCGATCTGCATTTATGCCCAAAGCGATCAGATATTTGCGGGCTGAATCGGCGCGACGTTCGCCAAGGCCCAGGTTGTATTCCCGTGTGCCCCGCTCATCGCAATGACCCTCGATAGTCACGGTCAGTGCCGGATATTGCTGCAGCCAACCGGCCCAGCGTTCCACAACTTTGCGCGCATCAGAGCGCAGATTGGATCTGTCGTAATCATACTGAATTTGACTGCCGATGTTTACCACCAGGTCCTCTTGGGAGCCGGGGATGACTTTCGGTGTCATCTCGGATTTCATTGCGGCCTTAGGCGCCTCTTTCTGCATTGTCGTTTGCTTTGCGCCGCCGCTGCCTGACGCATTGGCCTTTTCTTCGACAGGTGTTTCGCATGCTGCGACCAACAGAATGGTCGCCGCCAAACACGCCGCCTTCAGCGAAAATTTCTCAAAGACCATAGAGACCACTCCTTATTGTTCTATTTCGGCATTCATGCAGATAAGCATATTATTGCAACAGCGCAGGGTGCAATTGGAATTCTATATCCAAATATAACCCGCGCGAAAATTTCTTTGGTACTCTTAAACTTCAGCGTCCTGGCTCAAGTCTTCGGCAAGTCAGGTATACGCAAACGACCATTCGCACTTTAACCAGCCTACCAACGAGCCAGACATACATGGGCAGCATTAGTTTAACAACTACCTAATGACAGAAATTAAAGTAATACACAAAACAAACCACCCTATCATGCTACAGGACAATAACAATTTACCCTACCCGTCATTGACCCAGTTGGCATTGGAAACGTTTCCGTTACGATGTTAACTATAATCCACTAACGATTCAAGGGGCTTAGGGGTGACCAAGCCGGATCGGACGCATCGATTGGGGTGACGACCTCACGTTCGTTGTAACCAGTCAAATCAACGGACCACAGGCGCGTTTGTCCACGATTACCGCCTTTACGTGCCGGTTTTTGGCGAAAAAACATCAATACACGGCCATTTGGGGCCCAGGTAGGCCCTTCATCGAGAAAGCTTTCCGACAAAATCCGCTCTCCACTACCGTCGGGGCGCATCACACCAATAAAGAATTTGCCCTGACGCATTTTCGTGAAGGCAATCAAATCACCGCGGGGGGACCACACGGGTGTGGCGTATCGTCCTTTGCCAAATGATATGCGTTTAACCTTTTTGCCCTGGGCGTCCATCACGTAAAGTTGTTGGCTGCCGCCACGATCTGAATTGAAAACAACGCGTTTGCCATCGGGTGCATAGCAGGGTGAGGTATCAATCGACGGCCCGCTGGTCAGCTTATTGATGGCCCTTGTCCGCAGGTCCATGGCGAAGATGTTCGATTTACCGTCCCGGGCCATGCTCATAATAACCTGGTTGCCATCGGGTGAAAACCGCGGCGCGTAAGTCATGCCGGGGAATTCGCCCAAAACTTCCTGACGACCCGTATCGATGTTGTAAAGATACACCCGTGGGGTATTGCGATAATAGGAGAGATAGGTGATCTCTTGGCGGGAGGGGGAAAAGCGCGGTGTGAGGACAAGGTAGCTGCCGTCAGTCAGAAACCGATGGCCATCGCCATCCTGATCCATAATCGCCAGACGTTTGATACGTCGGTCCCGTGGCCCGTTTTCAGCCACGTAAACGACCCGTGTGTCGAAATAGCCGGCCTCTCCGGTCAACCGCTTATATATAGCATCGGAGATAACATGGGCGATGCGCCGCCAATTGCCTGGTGTGGAGAAATAAACCAGGCCCGTCATTTGTTCTCCCGCCAGGACGTCCCATAGGCGGAATTCCACCCGCAGGCGGCCATCGCTTTCCACCCCGACCTTGCCTGAAACCAACGCCTGGGCGTTAAGGACACGCCAATCGGCAAATCGGGGCCGGGCCTGAAGGGATTCCGGTGTTTGGATGAAAGATTTCGGATCCAAGGGCCTAAACAGGCCGGACCGGTCCAAATTAGCTGTAATCACCGCTGCCATGCGCCGGCCCTGGTCGGCTGCGGAGGCATTCGTGCCATGAAAATCCGGGATCGCCACGGGCAGGGGATCAACATTGCCCTTGGTGATATCGATCTCCAAGGCGGCTGCTGCCGGATTTGTACTTGCGACAAGATAGGGCAATACCAGCAGTAGCAGGCCCAGGGCCATAAGATGTCTGGGGGTCGGGAATTGTCTGGGTCGATGCAGGGTAAACATAGCGTATGGCTTCCTATTTTATCCGCCCAGCATATCGCGGGGATTGAAGGTCAAAGTCAATTCCCGCCAACGGGAATATTTGTCCACCGGCAGGTTTTTCAAGGGCGCGCACTTTAAGACTGCGCGTCGGGCACTGTCCGCCGCCGCGCGATAGAATGGATCGTTGCTTTGATTGCTGCCGACAATTTCCGGTGCCTTGGCCAAGGTGCCATCCGTGTTGAGGAACACCCTGATCCGCACGATCAGATTTTTCGCATCCCGTGCGCCGGCGGGAATAGACCAGCATTGTTGGATCTGATAGCGGATGGCGTCGATCTCGGACATCGTCATGGGCTGGGACAAGGACTGTGTACGTACGGGATTTGCCCGCCTTGGTACCGATTTGGCGGTTTTCGATTTCTTCGGGCTTTGCCGCGTTTCGGTTCTTTTCTTGGTTCGATCCTTGTCCAGCAAGGCGGCGATACGATTGGTGTTGAACTGCCGCCGTTTGCGTTTCGGCTTCGCCTTGGGGCGGGGCAGGATGCGGAAAGCTTTTGGTGTCGGCGTAGTCGCGGCGACTTTTTTTGGTGGTTTCGGCTTGGCCACGGGTTTCGGTTTCGGCAGGGCGACTTCCACTGGTTTTTCGACCGCTTTTGGCTTGATCTTTGCAGGTTCGGGCGGTGGCGGCGCGGGCGTGGCTGGCGCAGGCTTTGCCGCAGGTGGTGGTGGGGGCGGTGGTGGTGCCTTGGCTACTGGTGGCTCGGGCTTTGGTTCCGGCTCGGGTTCGGGCTCCGGTGTTGCAATGGGTTTTAGTTTCGGTGCCGGGGGCGGTGCCTTCTTGGGGCTTGGTTCGATCGGCTTTTGCGACGTTGTTTTGTCGGTGATCGTGACCAGTTCGACGATGATCGGTTGTTCCAGAACGATCGGCGTATTGAGCAAATCCGGCAAGCCAAAGATCACGGCTGCTACCACGCCAGCGTGGAGCAGAGTTGATATGGCAATTCCGTTGCGCAAGGTCCGGCACCGCTACTTCTTGGCCGCTGGGTTGGCATTGGTTTGGATCGTTTGCGGCGCTTCGGTCACCAGGGCGACTTTGTTAAAGCCCGCGGCATTCAAACTGCCCATCACCGCCATAACAGCGCCGTAATCGACAGTCCGGTCGCCGCGCACAAATATCCGACGCGAGGTACGATTTTCAGCAATGGCCAGCAGGCGGGCGACCAGTTCATCGTTTTTCACCAATGTTTCTTGCAGGAAAATATCCCCATTGCCGTTGATGGAAACGGTCAGGGGTTCTTCGTTGCCCTGAAGATTGGAGGCGGAGGCTTTCGGCAGATCTATGGGCACGCCAACGGTCAGCAGCGGTGCGGTAATCATAAAGACCACCAACAGCACCAACATTACATCCACAAACGGTGTCACATTAATCTCGGACATCGTGTTGTAGCGCCCGGGCCGGCGGCCCATACGCGAATAATTCTGCATGGAACCCGCCATCAGTCGCGCCTCTCGTCCAATTGCCGGGATAGAATGGCTGAGAATTCGCCGACAAAACCTTCCAATCGAATGGTATAGCGGCCCAGATCAGTGGAGAATTTGTTGTAGGCGACCACTGCCGGAATGGCGGCGATCAAGCCCAGGGCGGTGGCGAACAACGCTTCGGCAATACCAGGGGCGACCACCGCCAGGTTAGTGTTCTTGGTCAGGGCAATGGCCTGGAACGAATTCATGATGCCCCAGACCGTGCCGAACAGGCCGATAAAGGGTGCGGTCGAACCGACAGTTGCCAGAAATCCCATATAGCGTTCCAAACGCTCTATTTCCCGCGTCAGGGTGATGTGCATGACCTGGGCGATACGATCCTTGATCCCGGCCCGCAGAAAATCTTCGCCCGATAGGCCCTTGGAAGTGGATCGACGCCATTCCCGCATGGCCGAGACAAATAGCAACTCCATAGGGTGATCAGGCCGTGTGCCGATCTTGTCGAACAGATCTTCCAGGCTGCCCCCCGACCAGAAGCTGTCTTCGAACGCATCAGCTTGGGCCCGCAGGCGGCGAAAACGAATGCCTTTTTCAAAGATAATCGCCCAGCACCAGAAAGAGGCAACGATCAGTATCATCATGACACCCTTGACCAGAACGTCCGCTTTGAGGAAAAGGCCCCAAAGTGAAAAGTCGGCGGCGGCAACGGAGCCTGCAATTGCGACCGCGTCAACGGCTTGATTTTCCATACAATTAGTTCCTAACGTCAGGCAAAACAGTGTGTATCACAATACGTGTCAGGGCGGTCCGGACCTGGTCCGGCAGGCGGCGCGGTCGCCCGGTACCATCGATGCAGGCAAGGCGCACTTTAGCCTGGATCAGCTTTTCTTCGCCGCGATAGATGTCCTGGTCCATATTTAGGGACGCACCGCCCAGTTTGCGAAGCGTGGTCCGCACCTCTAGCCGGTCATCCAGGCTGGCGGGTTGCAGATAATCGATCTCGCATCGACGCACGGGAAAGACCACGCCCCCGTCCGCCAACAGGGCAGCTTGATCGACGCCCCTTTCGCCTACCAGATCGCTGCGGGCGCGTTCGATAAAGCGTAGATAGTTGGCGTAATAGACAATGCCCGCTGCATCAGTATCTTCCCAATGAATGCGCACAGCGAAGCGGTGGGGTTCAGTCATTGCCGATCTCCTCTTCGCTATTATCGGCGAGGGGTATCAGCTCGATTTGCGCCTGTTTTGCTGCCGGTGCGGCCAGGCCGATATGGGCATAGCCATTGCGGGTCAGGACCCGGCCCCGCGGCGTGCGTTGCAACAGGGCCTGTTGGATCAAATAAGGCTCAATAATATCTTCAATGGCATCGCGCTGTTCGGACAGGGAGGCGGCAATGGTCTCCACCCCTACGGGCCCGCCCTCAAAATCACGGGCAATACAGTTCAAATAGCGCCGGTCCATGGCATCCAGGCCGCGCTGGTCTACTTCCAGGCGGTTCAGGGCCGCATCGGCCTTGATGGCGTCAATTTCGTCGGCCCCTGCAACGGTGGCAAAATCCCGGACCCGGCGCAACAGGCGCACGGCAACCCGTGGCGTGCCCCTGGAACGTTTGGCAATTTCCAAGGCGCCGTCGTCTGTCAGGTTCAGCCTTAATAACCCCGCAGCGCGCGCCACGATCAACTCCAACTCCGCCACCTCATAGAATTTCAGGCGAATGGGGATCCCGAATCGTTCCCGTAACGGCGTGGTGATCAAGCCTGACCGCGTGGTGGCCCCGACCAGGGTAAAGGGCGGTAAATCGATGCGCACTGTGCGCGCAGCCGGCCCTTCACCAATGACCAGATCCAGCTGAAAATCTTCCATGGCCGGGTACAGCACTTCTTCGACGATGGGGCTCAATCGATGGATCTCATCGATAAACAACACATCGCGTTCTTCCAGGTGGGTCAGAATGGCGGCCAGATCGCCGGCCTTGGCGATCACCGGGCCTGATGTGGCGCGGAACCCGACGCCCAATTCACGGGCCACGATTTGTGCCAGGGTGGTCTTGCCCAATCCGGGTGGGCCATGGAACAGCACATGGTCCAGGGCCTCACCCCGCTGACGGGCGGCCTCTATATAGATGCGCAGGTTTTCCTTTTCCGCCCGTTGGCCGACGAATTCCGCCAGGCCCTGTGGCCGTAGGCCAACGTCTGGGCTGTCTTCGCCGACGGCTTGGCTGGTCACAATGCGATCTGATGTATCGCTGTTCATGATGCCAACTGCCTTAAACTATCGCGGATCAGGCCCTGTAAATTCACTTCGTCGCCCATGGCGGCCGCCGCTGTTTGGACCGCACGATGGGCCTCGCTAGGTCGATAGCCCAAATTGACCAGGGCGGAAATGGCATCCGCTACCGGCCCTTGGGCTGGGGTAGCTTGGTCGCCGTCGGCTATGGTGGCGTTCGGGCCAAGGGCCAGGTCGCTTACCTTGTCCTTTAGTTCCGTGATGATCCGCGTGCCGACCTTTGGGCCGACGCCGGGGCTACGTGTGATCATCGCCTTGTCCCCGGCGATGATGGCTTGGCTCAATTCACCTGGCGCCAGGGTCGATAAAATTGCCAGGGCAACCTTGGCCCCGACGCCTTGGACACTTAACAACAGTTTGAACCAGTCCCGCTCCGCCCCATCCACGAAGCCATAGAGGTGGATATGATCCTCCCGCACATGGGTTTCGATCAATAGTGATACCGCCCGGCCCGTGTCGCCCGGCTCTCCCAAATTGGACAGCGTGCGCCCGGAACAAAAAACCAGATAGCCGACGCCGCTGACATCAATAATGCAATTGCCGTCACCGCAGGTGTCCAGGCGTCCCGATAGTTTGGCGATCATCGGGCGGTCCCCCGAATTTGACCGGATTTCTGGTCTGCCTTCCGGTCCGCTTGGGCAATAATCTGCTGACTGCGACGTAAATGGGCATGGCAGATGGCGACCGCCAGGGCGTCTGCGGCATCATCTTTCACAGCGCCTGCTGCGGGCAACAAGGTGGTCACCATCATGGCGACCTGTGCCTTTTGCGCATGGCCGGTGCCGACCACGGATTTCTTGATCAGGTTGGGTGTATATTCCGACACCGGGATGCCGGCCATGGCAGGGGCCAGCAACAAAACGCCACGGGCCTGACCCAGTTTCAGGGTCGATGTGGGGTTCTTATTAACAAAAGTTTCCTCGACTGCGGCCTCTGCCGGTTGCCATTGCACCAATACCTCCGTCAATGCCTGATAGAGCTGCCGCAGGCGTTCGGCCAAGGGTAATTTTGCATCCGATACAATAACGCCGTGGCCAACATGACTAAGCCGGCTGCCATCAACTGACAGCACACCCCAGCCGGTGCGTTGCAGGCCTGGATCTATACCAATAAGGCGCATGCCAGAGGGTTCCACTCTTAAGTATTCCCCAACATTTAAATGTTTAGCGCGGCCATAATTTCGTCGGAAACTTCAAAATTGGCAGAGACCTGCTGTACATCATCACTATCGTCCAGGGCCTCCAACAACTTGAACAAGGTTGAGGCACCTTTTTCATCCAACGGAATGGTGTTTTGCGGACGCCAGTTCAGGCGGGCTGATTTCGGCTCGCCAAATTGCGCCTCTAGCGCTTTAGCGACTTCATGCAAGTCTTCCGCCGCACAGAAAATATCATGGCCCTCTTCGTGGCTCTCTACATCGTCTGCACCGGCCTCTACCGCCGCTTCGAACATGGCGTCCGTGTCTGCCACTTCCAATGCGTATGCGATGCTGCCGACACGGTCGAACTGATATGAAACACTGCCTGTTTCACCTAGGTTGCCGCCAAATTTTGTGAACGCGGACCGCACTTCCGATGCCGTGCGGTTGCGATTGTCGGTCAGCGCCTCAACAATCAGGCAGACGCCGCCGGGACCATAGCCCTCGTATCGAATTTCTTCATAATTTTCGCCTTCGCCACTGGCCGTTGCACGTTTTACAGCGCGGGCAACGTTGTCTTTCGGCATATTCGCTGCACGCGCGGCCTGAACGGCGGCGCGCAGGCGCGGGTTCATTTCCGGGTCGGGCAGGCCACTACGGGCCGCCACGGTAATTTCGCGGATTAACTTTGTAAAAATTTTTGATCGCTTGGCATCCTGCGCGCCTTTGCGATGCATGATGTTACTAAACTGTGAATGGCCTGCCATGGTCCCTTACTCACCTCAAATTTGCTTGTGCCTTAGCCATTTGTTGTCCCTGCTCAATTGCGGCGGGGGCCAAATAGACCTGAGCATACGAATCGTAGAAAATTTTACCAGATATCGTCATCGCGCGCAGCACATAGCCATAAATAGGCAATATGGCAATATTAGGGCAGAAAATACCCAGCCAACGCCCGGAATTGGCCATCCGACCAAAGTCGGTAAGACATTTTTAACAGACTGGGCGCAGTGTTAGGTCGTCGAGATTTATCGGCCGGAGCGATTGGAGTTGTTATTGTGTCAAATCCAGAAACATTAGATCGACTTTTCCTGCCACTAGGTGGCACTGAGTTGGAGCAGGCAGCTGCAACGACCCAGGCGGGTGTCTTCGCCCTTGATGTTGCCTTGTCCATTGTTGAGGCACCAACGAATGATATTACCGCTGCCCGGCGGTTGCATTATGTCGCGGGTCGGTGTGACGTCCTAACCAGTGAACTGGCAGCTAAAGTCAGCTAACTTTCGACCAGTTATCGGCCTAATTTTTGGCATTTTCATTTATGGGCCACGCGGGGGCTAAGCGTCCGCCTTGGCGAAGGGGTGCCATATAAGTGGTCAGCCCCGTCTTATCGTCCGTCTCAATATAGACACCACAGACCGTTGCCTCACCAGACGCGGGCGCAAAACGCGCGCCGGGCATTTTTCGGGTAAAACGACGGATAGGCTCAGCCTTTTCCATGCCGATGACCGAGTCGTAATCACCGCACATTCCCACATCGCTCATATATGCTGTGCCGCCGGGCAGGATCTGGCCGTCTGCCGTGGGCACGTGCGTATGGGTGCCAAAGACGCAACTGACACGGCCGTCGAGATAGTGGCCGATCGCGGCTTTTTCCGACGTCGCCTCTGCGTGCATATCGACAAATATGGCGTTCACGCTGCCACCTAATGTGTGTGCTTTCAGGGCGTCAACAGCGGCGGCGAAAGGATCATCCAGGGGGTCCATAAAAATTCGGCCCAAAACCTGGATCACCAGGATCCGGCGTCCGCCTGGAACTTCAAACACATTATAGCCTCGTCCCGGTGTGCCGGCGGGCAAATTGGCAGGCCGGATCAGGCGCGGTTCGCCGTCAATATGGGGGATGATCTCACGCGCATCCCAGGCATGATTGCCGAGGACGATGACATCCGTGCCTGCGCTGTAGAGCTGATCACAAATTTTCGGCGTGATGCCAAAGCCATTCGCAGCGTTCTCTCCATTGACGATGACGAAATCCAGTTTCAGGTCTTTGCGCAGCTGAGGCAGGCTTTCGATGACTGCCGTACGTCCCGACCGGCCCACAAGATCGCCAAGATAAAGTAATTTCACGCTTCAATCCCCAACTCGCCCAAACTCAACTAACGCACCAACTCAACTAAATCATAAACACCGTGCAGCGTTGCGCACAAATTGCTGCGCGCCATTTTCGCTGATCAACCAATCCAACGGCTCATCATAGCTGTCGTAAGGCAATATTTCCATGGCCTGTGCCGTAAAACCCAAGCCAACGGCCAGCACGCCGAGATCTTGTTGGTGGGAGCCCGATTGGCGCAAGGCCTTTAAGGTGCGGTCATAATACCCACCGCCATAGCCGAGGCGAAAGCCACTGGCGTTGTAGGCCAAAAATGGCACCACTACGATATGGGGGCGAACCTCCTCCGCCCCGGCCAAAGGCTCTGACACGCCAAAGGAACTTACCGCCATTTCATCGCCCGGATGCCAACGGCGAAAACAAAGCGGTTGATGGGCTCCGACGACGACCGGCAAGGCCAGCTGATGGCCGGCTTCCGCCAGGGCGTGCAGCAGGGGCTGGGTCTCGAATTCATCACCTAGGGGCCAGAAAGCGGAGATAATGGAATTTGTGGTCAGGGGGATGGCGTTGAGGAAATACGCAGCACTCGCGGCGCCGGCGGTTTTCCGCACATGCGCTGGAACGGCCTGGCGTTTTGCGCGGGCTTCTTTGCGTGCGGTCGCTTTTTGGTCTGTGCTCATGACCCTCGTAGATTATCTCATTAATCAAACACCAGCGGTCGAAACACGGGCGGGACCACCGAGCCGCCGAATTACCTTGCTCCGCTGTGGCCTGCTTACGCAGGTGGGTGCCGCAATGACAGGACCACGATCCCACCAGAGGCAGCTCCCTTTCTAACGGTATTGGCCCAGGGAACCGTTATTCGTCTAACCCGGCAGAACCCGCCCGATAGGTCTATTTAAGCGCTCTCCAGCCGCGCGGCAATATCTTCGATGCGCGTTGTTAATTTTGCCAGATCCGCGTCGTCGTCAGCATCATCCACATTTGCGTCGTCAGAGGCTGTCCCGACCGTGCTGTTCCTGCCCTCGCCATCACCACCTGTACCGTCTTTTATGGCGTCCAGCTCCTGGCTGGCTTCGGCCAATTCGTCGGCGACCAGCAACGACGCCATCAACAACAGGCGGGCTTCACCGACCTGACCAACGTTTTCCACCAGGCCGTCAACCTGACGGTTGATGTATTCAGCCAAGAACGACAGGTGGCTTTCCTCACCATCCTCACAGGCCAGCAGATAGTCGCGGCCATTAATCTGAATATTGACTTGCGCCATGCTTACTCTTCCAACAAGGCGTGCACTGAGCTGATGGCGCTGTCCAGGCGTGTCGATACTGCGTCCATGGCATCTTGCAATGAGGCAGCTTCAGCTTGTGTATCTGATAAAGTCTCAGCTAACTGGTCCCGTTCAGCGCGCAATGTGGATAGTTCCGAATCGCGCTGTTCGACCTCAAGCCGTAACTGCGAGACGTCCGCCCCAACCCCGCTATCCCGTTCACTAACCTGCCCCAGGGCTGTTTCCAGCCGTTGCACGGCTGCTTCCAGTCTCGCTTTCGCGCCATCATCGTCGGCCATAATGGATTCCGTATTGTTTGCAAAAGACTTGCATAGTTCCGTTCCCGTACAAGGTAAAGCCCGCCTTACCACCCCGTCAACCTAGCAACACCCCAAAGGGTGCGTGATAGGGCGGCGCAGGTCTTGATTGGGTGGTTATTGCCGGTTGACCTTGCAAGGTGAAAGGCTATGTTGGCCATCGATGCGGGGACCCTGATTTTGGTTAATCGTTCAGGTTAATTGGAAATCGTCCCGGCTTGACCGTTACCCCCGTCCACACGGCTTGATCATACGGCTATCAGAAGCGAAATTTTGATGCAAAAGCGCGCTGTTATTGACCGGATGCAACCACAATCTTGAGATACATATGACATCGACCGATACAGAAGCAGCATCTGGCGCAGCCGGACATGGTGATATGGCAAATGCCATCCGTTTTCTGGCCGCAGACGCCGTGCAGGCTGCGAAATCCGGCCACCCGGGCATGCCCATGGGTGCCGCCGACATGGCCACTGTGCTGTTTTCCCGCTTTATGAAGTTTGATCCGAGCAAGCCGCACTGGCATGACCGTGACCGCTTTGTGCTCTCAGCCGGGCATGGTTCCATGCTGCTGTACAGCGTGCTGCATCTGACAGGCTATGCCGACATGGACATGGGCCAGCTGCGCAATTTCCGCCAACTTGGCAGCCGGACCGCCGGCCATCCTGAATTTGGTGCTGCTACCGGTATCGAAACCACAACCGGCCCATTGGGGCAGGGGCTGGCCACCGCCGTCGGCATGGCCCTGGCCGAACGTATGGCCGCCAGCCGCTTTGGCGATGATCTGGTGGATCATTACACCTACGCATTGGCTGGCGATGGTTGCCTGATGGAAGGCCTAAGCCATGAAGCCGCCTCTTTGGCCGGGCACCTGGGCCTGGGCAAGTTGATCGTCTTGTTCGATGACAACGAAATTACCATTGATGGGGCCACCTCCCTTTCCGTCAGTGATGACCAATGCGCCCGCTTTGAAGCCTATGGCTGGGATGTCGCGCGTGTGGACGGTCATGATCGGCAGGCGTTGGAGGCAGCAATTGCCTCCGCCCGCCTCAGTGATCGGCCATCATTGATCGCGGCGCGGACCAAAATTGGCTATGGCGCACCGACTAAGTCGGGAACCTCCGGTGCCCATGGTGCGCCGTTGGGGGATGAGGAAATTGCCGCCGCACGCAAGGCCCTGGGTTGGCCCCATGCACCGTTTGAAGTGCCCGACGATGTTGCCACCGCCTGGGCTGCCGTTGGTGCAAAGGGTGCTGCGACCTCTGCCGCGTGGGAAGAACGGCTCGACGAGCTGGGCCAGGATGATCGTGCTGCCTATGATCGCGCCATGGCGGGGGATTTGCCCGCCAGTATCATTGAGGCAATGGCGGATTATCGCCGTCAGGTGGCAGAGGATAAGCCGCAATTGGCGACCCGTGCCGCGTCAGGCAAGGCGTTGGAAGTGATCAACAGCGTAGTCGCTGAGACGATTGGCGGTTCGGCTGATTTGACCGGCTCCAACAACACGCTGACGCCGGATTTGGGCATGATCACGGCGGATGATTTTTCTGGCCGCTATATTAATTACGGCGTGCGCGAACATGCCATGGCCGCTGTCATGAATGGTCTGGCGCTGCATGGGGGCTTCATTCCATATGCGGGCACCTTCATGGTGTTTTCCGATTATTGCCGGGGTGCCATACGGCTATCCGCTTTGATGGGATGCCGGGTGATCTATGTGCTGACCCACGATTCCATTGGTCTAGGCGAAGACGGCCCCACCCATCAACCGGTGGAGCATATGGCCGCATTGCGCGCCATGCCCAATCTGAACGTCTTTCGCCCCGCAGATGCCATGGAAGCAGCGGAATGTTGGGAGGTCGCGCTCGAGACCAAGGACGCGCCATCGGCCATGATCCTTAGCCGCCAGGGAGTGCCTGCGCTGCGCCTGGAATATTCAGAGGATAATGCCTCTGCCCGCGGTGCTTATGAATTGATCGCTGCGGAGGGTGAGGCGGCGGTGACGTTGCTGGCGACGGGTTCGGAAGTATCCATCGCCGTGGCCGCGCGGAATAATCTGCAAAGTGCGGGCATCCCGACCCGGGTCGTCTCCATGCCTTGTTGGGAATTGTTTGAGGCCCAGGACGCGGAATATCGTCAGAAAACCCTGGGAACGGATACGGTTCGTATCGGGATCGAGGCGGCTATATCCATGGGTTGGGATCGTTACATTGGCGAAAATGGCGGCTTTGTCGGCATGACCGGCTTTGGTGCCTCTGCGCCTGCGAAGGACTTATTTAAGCATTTCGGCATTACTGCAGAAGCCGTGGTCGATTTGGCCAAGGAAAAGCTGGCAGCGCGAAACAATTAGACTAGCCCTATCCCTTACGAAGGGCGGGCATTTCGATGAATAGGAGAAGACAATGGTAGTTCGGGTAGGCATTAACGGTTTCGGTCGTATTGGTCGTTTGGTCCTACGGGCCATCGCGGAATCCGGTCGCAAGGATATCCAGGTGGTCGGCGTCAATGATCTGGGGCCTATTGAAACCAACGCCCATCTGTTGCGTTACGATTCCGTCCATGGCGCGTTTCCGGGCAAAGTAAAAACCACCAAGACCGGCATGAACGTCAATGGCAGTGCCATTCGCGTCACGGCAGAGCGTGACCCTGCCAACCTGCCTTGGGGCAAGTTGGATGTAGATGTTGCCCTGGAATGTACCGGCATCTTCACGGCCAGGGAAAAGGCCTCCGCCCATCTGGCCGCCGGTGCCAAAAAGGTTTTGATCTCCGCCCCCTCGGGCGATGCTGATCTGACTGTGGTCTATGGCGTCAATCACAACAAGCTGCGTAAATCCCACACGGTGGTGTCGAACGCATCCTGCACCACGAACTGCCTGGCACCTGTGGCGTTCGTTTTGAACCAGGCCATGGGCATCGAACATGGTTTCATGACCACCATTCACAGCTTCACCGGCGACCAACCCGTATTGGATACCTTGCATGGTGATCTGCGCCGGGCGCGATCTGCGGTGATGTCCATGATCCCCACCTCGACCGGTGCAGCCAAGGCTGTCGGCCTGGTGCTGCCCGAATTGGCGGGTAAGTTGGATGGCACCTCCATCCGGGTGCCGACACCGAATGTCTCCGTGGTGGATTTCAAATTCCGCAGCAAAAAGAAAACCACGGTTGAAGCGGTCAACGCAGCCATCCTTAAGGCAGCAGCAGGCAAGTTAAAGGGTATTCTGGAAACCTCTGACGGCCCGACGGTGTCCATCGATTACAATCACAATCAGGCATCCTCCACCTTTGATCTGACCCAGACCACGGTGATCGACGGCCGTTTCGTTCGTATCCTGACCTGGTATGACAACGAATGGGGCTTCTCCAACCGGATGGGCGATACAGCCGTCGCGCTGGCCAAACTCTAGTCCGGCAAGCCTGATGCAGACTCTCGATGATCTGTCCCTATCTGGAAAATTGTCTGGGGCAAATGTATTGGTGCGGGTTGATCTGAACGTCCCCATGCAGGACGGCCAGGTCAGCGACAGCACCCGCAT
The DNA here is from genome assembly GCA_028824965.1 of Alphaproteobacteria bacterium. GTDB lineage: Bacteria > Pseudomonadota > Alphaproteobacteria. Next base: position 25,820 of record JAPKBD010000017.1, read on the forward strand.
TGACCGTGCCGTGCCCACGTTATCCGAACTGTCGGACAAGGGCGCGCGAGTCATCGTGCTGTCTCATTTCGGCCGACCCAAAGGCAACGTGGTGCCGGAGATGTCATTGGCACCATTGGCCGGTCCCTTAGGCAGCGCGCTGGATAGGCCTGTTGCGTTTGCCGATATGGCGGGCGCTGAGGCAGCCGTTGGACAGATGGCGAACGGCGATGTTTTGTTGCTGGAAAACGTGCGCTTTGATCCAGGCGAGGAAGCCAACGATCAAGGCTTTGCGCAATCGCTTGCCGATCTGGGTGATATCTACGTCAACGATGCGTTTTCCTGTGCCCATCGGGCCCATGCCTCGACCGAGGCACTGGCGCATTTTTTACCGGCGGCACCGGGCCGGGCCATGCAGGCGGAACTGGAAGCGTTGGAAGCCGCCTTGGCGACCCCGACCCGTCCCGTCGCAGCGTTGGTCGGTGGTGCCAAAGTCTCCTCCAAATTATCCGTGCTGGGGCATTTGTTGGACAAGGTTGATCAATTGATCATCGGCGGCGGCATGGCAAATACGTTTCTGTACGCCAAGGGCGTCAACATCGGGGCCTCGCTGTGTGAGAAGGACCTGGCCGATACGGCGCGGGAGATCATGGCCAAGGCGGACCGGGTTGGCTGTGAAATCGTGCTGCCCGTGGATGTCATGCTGGCGCGGGAGTTCAAGGCCGGTGCGGACAGCGCCGTGGTGCCAGTGGATAAAGTGCCCGACGAGATGATGATCCTGGACGTAGGCCCGGCCAGTGTGTTGGACCTGACCCAGCGCTTGCAGGCCTGTCGCACATTGTTATGGAACGGACCTTTGGGTGCTTTTGAAATTGCGCCCTTTGATTCGGGTACCGTGGCCGTGGCCAGGGCGGCTGCCGCACAAACAAAATCCGGTTCGTTGATTTCCGTCGCCGGTGGCGGCGATACGGTGGCCGCGTTACGTCATGCGGGCGCTGCCGACGACTTCACCTATGTTTCTACCGCAGGCGGTGCCTTCCTGGAATGGCTTGAGGGCAAGGTCCTGCCGGGCATTAAAGCGCTGCAAGACTAAGGTCTCCATTCGACAAAGCCCCATTCGACAAAGCCCCTTTCGGCCATGCTCATTTTGGCCTAAGACGTCTCCATGGTCGCGATCATCTTTCATAATCTGCAACAGGCAGAGGCTGCCCTGGCGGCCGCCGTTGCTGCTGATCGCCCCCTGACATTGCTTACAGCACCTGGCGCAGGCGCCTATGGCGGACCTGGGTTTTATCTGGCGATGGTGGAGGCGGCCCGGCAGCGTTATCCAGGCGTGGAATTACAAACGATCCTGGATTGCGGCGATGATGGTGCCCTGGCGCAAATGGCCCTGGTTTTGGGTTGGCGCTGTTTGGTCGTCCGAGGCAAGGGATCTGCGCGCGACAAGATCAGCCAAATTGCGGAAAGCTATGGCGCAGAGGTTCTGTCGCGCCCGCCGAAAGCCTTTGATCCCGGTGCCGAGGCGACGGACATAACAAAGCAATGCCAGGCGTTATTCTAGCGGCGTTGCATGCCCCATCGCCCTGGTTTATTGAGTTTATATAGAGGGGCATAACATTCTGTCATCCCCGGGCGTAACGTAGTGGAGACCCGGGGATCCAGGGCCGTAATCACGGTGTTGGATGCCCTGGATTACCGGGTCAAGCCCGGCAATGACTTCAATGGCGAAAGAAAAATGGAGTTGGCCGTATGAGTAAAGCAGCTAAAAACGATCAAGACAGTTGCCGGCTGTATTTGATAACACCCCCAGCGTTTGAGCCGGACGCGTTCGCGGAAGACCTGCGTGCCGCCTTGGATGGCGGTGATGTGGCCTGCCTGCAATTGCGTCTGAAAGATGTGGAGGATGATGCCGTGCGCAGGGCGACAGAGGTGCTGCTGCCCCTGGCCCAGGAACATGAGGTTGCATTTCTGATTAACGACCGGCCTGATCTGGCTGCCGAAATGGGTGCCGATGGCTGCCACGTGGGGCAGGAAGACACGCCCTATGATGAGGCGCGAAAAATTCTAGGCCCGGATCATATTGTCGGTGTCACGGCCCATACCTCCCGCCATTTGGCTATGGCGGCGGCTGAAGGGGGCGCGGACTATGTCGCTTTCGGTGCCTTCTTCCACACTGATACCAAGCAGGCCAAAGGCACCGCTGACGTAGATATCCTCGACTGGTGGTCGCATTTGTTTGAAATCCCCTGCGTTGCAATTGGCGGCATCACGGTGGAGAATTGCCCAGCCTTAGTGACGGCGGGGGCTGACTTTCTCTCGGTCGTCGCGGGAGTGTGGCATTATTCCGATGGCCCTCGTGCCGCCGTGCGGGATTTCAATAAAGCCATCGCCCATGCAATTGAACAAGCGCCAGAGAGTCAATCATGAACCCGACCATTCAAAATTCAAATCTAGCCCTTAGTTTGATCGAAGCCGGATTAACCATCGCCGGCGTTGTTGCTGCTTTGACGCCCTTGATACTGTGGACTGCGTGGTCCATCCCTGTATTTTATACGGTGCTGTCGGTTGGAGGTGCCGCGTTCCTGGTATTTATCGGCTTGGCCAAACTGCGAGGCATGATTTTGCAGGACAGCGAGTCTAATACGCCAGGTATGCGTGAAGTCTGGGTGGATAATTTGAGCCAGCGGCGGGTTGATTGGGAACATAAGCAAAAGGATGATCAGGAGATCCGCAGCCGCCAACGTTCCATCAAAGGAGATGTCGGGCGTGAGTTTAGTTTTATGGTCCGGGTTTCATCATCGCTGTTTTTGGGCGCAATTTTGTTGTTTGTCGCGGCCTGGGCGTTTCTGGATTTTAGCTACGGTTGAGCCCGCATGATCGTGCGCCGTTGCGACAGGGTATTGCGGCCGCGACGAATGGTAATGCGCATGGCCCGCTCCGCGCTGCGCTTGTCGCGCTGACGGATACCGTTAAATACCTGATAATGGGATTCCATACTTTCCCGAAGAGGAATTCGGGCCTGTTTCTGCAGACTGAAACTTAATCCCAGAACTGTGCCGATAATGCCTGCCAGGCGCTGTACCAGCTGATTGTGGGAGGCGTACAGGACGGCGAGGTGAAAATCGACGTCGGCGACGTAAAACGCTTCGTAGTCATCCACGCTGGCTTCCATACGCAAAAAAGCTGCTTCAATGCGGGTCAAATCGTCCGAGGTAGCCCGATCAGCCGCCAATT
>JAPKBD010000250.1 GCA_028824965.1 Alphaproteobacteria bacterium
GGCACTCCGACGCAGCGAGCGCCGCTTTCAAACATTTGCCAATAGTACACCGATGGGGTTGTTGATCACGCGGCAAACGGATGGCGAAATCCTCTTTGCCAATAATCGCGCTGAAGACATCCTGGGGCTACCAACCGATCACATGCTGGGCCAAGATAGTCTTCAATTTTTCACGCAGCCGGAAAAACGGTTGGAATGGGTCGAAGACCTAGGGACGGGCACCCAGGTATCAGATCAAGTAATGCAGATGCGCACGACTCAAGGCGATCTGATTTCCGCCAGTAATTTCGTTCAAACAGCGGTATTTGATGGCGAAAAGGCCATTTTAACCGCGTTTGAGGATATTTCCGGGCGTTTGGCACTGGAGGAAAAGCTACGCCAGGCTCAAAAAATGGAAGCTGTCGGGCAGCTGGCCGGTGGCCTGGCCCATGATTTCAATAATTTGCTGTCAGTGATCATGTCCAATCTGTCTTACACCCTCGATGAAAATGCCGGTGAAAATAGCGGTGAAAGCGGCATTAAAGATCACGAGACCAGAGACCTCATCGCCTCGGCACTGTCGGCAGCTGAACGGGGCGCGCGCCTGACAGAACGATTGATGGCCTTCTCCAGACAACAGCCGGTCACGCAACAGCGCCTCGATCTTAGTATCGTGGTCAGAAATTTTAAGGAATTACTGGCCCGCAGCCTGGAACAGAATATTACACTACAGACGGATTTGGCCACCGGTCTGTGGTTATGCGAAACGGACATCAGCCTGATCGAAAGTGCTCTTTTAAATTTGGTCCTTAATGGACGTGATGCCATTGCCTCAAAAGCAGGCAGCGGCAAGATCACCATCACAACCCGAAATCTTGGGCTGCAACAAGATCATATCATCGGCACCGAAACCGTAGCGCTTGGTTCCTATGTCGTACTGACGGTCAGCGATACAGGTATCGGCATGGCGAAAGCCGTCGCTGATAAAGCATTGGATCCGTTTTTCACGACCAAGCGTATCGGCAGGGGCAGCGGCCTGGGCCTCAGCACAGTTCACAGCACGATCAAACAAGCAGGCGGTCATTTGACTGTGGAAAGCGAGCGGGGCATCGGCACCGCGATTACGATTTATTTGCCGAAGGCCCAGCTGTTGCAAATAACGGACCCCGGGTATAGCGATACAGCAAAAGACGAAAACGCAGTTGGCAAAATTGTGCTTTTGGTTGAGGATGACCCTGGTGTGCGCAAGACCTTGGCCATGATGCTGAAAAGATTGGGGCATACGGTCCGCGAAGCTGGCTCCAGCGCAGCGGCATTGCAACAGGTGGAAAGCGATCCTCAAATTGATATTCTGGTAAGTGACATCAGATTGTCCAACGGCATGAATGGCTATCAGCTAGGCAAGGAATGTCGCCGGTTGATACCGAATTTGTTGACCTTGTATATTCCCGGCCTTGTATCTGACCCCATCGCCTCCGCCGACGGTCTGGGTGCGCGGGAACAACAGCTGATAAAGCCGTTTCAAACGACCCAGTTGGCCGAGATGTTGGCCCGCCTGCTTGAACAAGACTAATTCGCCAGGACTAATTCGCCAGGACTAATTCGCCAGGACTAATTCGGCAAATTAGGGACGGCCGCTGCCACCTCAGCTGTTCCCCTATTACTGCAATGCATTACAATACGCTCAGATTATTGTTCAACCCTATGGGGATTGAGCGGTTCATTTCGGGAGCGACACTATGATTGAAGTGCAGGGTCTGCGCAAAAGCTTCGGCGGGACGGAGGTTTTGCGTGGCGTAGATTTCACGGCAAAGGATGGTGAGATTACCGGCCTGATCGGACCGAACGGCGCGGGCAAAACCACCACCCTGCGAGCTTTATACACCGTCCTGCGGCCAGATCACGGGCGCGCCCTGGTCGATGGCCACGACGCCACAACTGCGCGGTTGGAGGTTCAACGCCGGATTGGGGTTCTACCCGACAATCGCGGCCTATACCCACGCCTGACAGCGCGGGAGCATGTCCGCTATTTCGGCCGCCTGCATGGCCTCGGCGGGGTTGCGTTGGAGGGTCGCATCGACCGCCTGATAAATCGTTTGGGCATGGCTGATTTCGCCGACCGTCGCTCGAAAGGCTTCTCCAAGGGTCAAACCCTGAAAGTGGCCTTGGCCAGGGCCTTGGTGCATGAGCCCGCCAACGTAATCCTGGATGAGCCCACAAACGGCCTGGATATTGAATCCAGTCGTGCGGTGCGCGAATTGATCCGCGAGATCCGGGATCAAGGCCGTTGCGTACTGTTTTCAAGCCATATTATGGGCGAGGTTGAGGCCTTGTGCGACCGCATCATCGTCATCTCGGATGGCCTTATCGTTGCCGACGGGGCACCCGAAGACCTACGCCAAGCGACAGGCGAGGTAGATTTGGAAGACGTCTTTATGGCGACGATTGCCGCCAGTGAGGGCCATGAGGCCCATGGGGCCAATGAGACAGTCGGTACAGATCGTGCGTAACATCTGGATCGTCTTTGCCAAGGAAAGCGCGACCGTCGCAGCCTTATGCTGGCGCTGTTCTACCCAGTAATCGGCGCGTTATTACTAGGATTGTTGGTCGGCTTTGTCGGCGGCATGTTCCGGGGTCAAAGCCACAGCAGCCTGACTTTGCCCGTCAAGGGCGCTGAACGCGCGCCCGAATTGATCGCGTTCCTCAAAGCCAAAGGCATCACCGTCAGCCCCGCACCCAACGACCCCCGCCAAGAGGTCCGCAAAGGCAGTGCGGATGCGGTTTTGGTCATACCAAAGGGACATAAAGTCGATTTTGCAGCCCTGCGCCCGGCCGCTGTGCATATCGTCGTCAACGCCACCCGCCTGTCCACGGTGATCAAGGTCGCCCGTGTGATGGAGCATGTGCGCGCCTATGATCGACAGGTGGGGCAAGCCCGCCTTGCTGATCACGGCATCGCGCCTGAGATCGCCACGCCGTTCAAAATCCGTTCCATAAACGTTGGGCGATCTCGCAACCTGGCCGGCTTTTTCCTCAACATGCTGCCGCCCTTTATCATTTTTACGATCTTTGTCGGCGGTGTTTACCTGGCCATCGACACCACGGCGGGAGAGCGGGAGCGTGGTTCGTTAGAGCCGCTTTTGGCCAATCCCGTGCCCCGTTGGGCCTTCATGCTGGGCAAGGCGATGGCCACTTTCGCCTTCACCCTAACGGCAGTGGTGGTGCAATTGCTGGCTTTTAAGTTGATGTTCGAATATATCGCCGCCGGTGAATTCGGCATCAAGGTCAATCCCGACTTGATGGCTTTTATCGCCGTTGCCCTGATCTCCCTGCCCCTTATTGGCTTTGCCGTGGCGCTGCAGATCATCGTTGCCACAGTTTCCAGCAGCTATAAGGAAACCCAGACCTATTTGGGTCTTCTCCCACTCCTGCCCTCGTTGCCCGGCATGATCCTGGTCTTCGTGCCGATTAAGGCGCAGATCTGGATGATGGCCATCCCTACCTTTGGCCAAATTCTATTAATCGGCCGGCAGATGCGTCAGGAACCGACCGTATGGGCGGATATCGCCGTCTCGGTCGGGACGACCAGCCTGATTACAGCACTGTTGCTTTACATAGCCGCGCGCCTTTATAACCGCGATCAAATGCTCTTTGGCGGATGAAATATCGCTAATATGAAGAGACATAAGCGGCACTAGCCCGCCGCGCACAACAAGAGTAAGCTGCCAGGGCCGAAACGGGCAGCTCTTGAGGGGACGGATTAATCGTGTCGAGCGAGCAGACGAACCGGCTTGCCAGCATTGAACTGCTGCAAGGCCTTAGCGGTGACAATATGCGCAGCCTGGAAAAATGCTGTCGGTGGCGGCGCTACAAGACCGGCGAACAGATCCTGGACAAGGACAGCAGCGACCGGGACGTCTATTTCGTTTCGGAAGGCGCCGTTCAAGTTGTCAATTTTTCCATGACCGGGCGCGAAATCGCCCTGGCCCGCCTGCAATCGGGTAGTTTCTTTGGTGAGTTATCGGCCATTGATGGCCGTCCCCGTTCCGCCAGTGTGGTGGCCTTGGTGGATTGCCTGCTGGGCTCATTGTCGCCGCAATTATTTAAGGATCAGATCGTTGGGCATCCGGACCTAGCGGTGCGCGTCCTGGGCCGTCTTGCGGGTATCGTGCGCAGCTGTGATGAACGTATCAGGGATCTGTCGACCCTTGGTGCGGTCGAACGGGTCTATCGTTAATTGCTGCTGTTGGCGGAGGAAAGCCCGATCGAGCCGGGCATATGGCTGATACGCGCCCTGCCGACCCACAAAGCCATTGCTGCCATGGCATCAACGACACGGGAAACTGTTGCCCGCTCTATCTCGCAACTGGCGAATGGCGGCATTGTGGAGCGTAAGGGACGTATCCTTCACATCCGTGATCGTGAACGGCTGGAGAAACTGGCCGGTGCCCTTGACGACGCCTTGGAAGAAGATTTCTCCCGCTAATCAGGTCCGACCACCACCACGGCGGATTGTCCAGATAACTGCCAATACATCACCACGGACTTGCGCACTGAATAATTGTCGTCCGCCCCTTGGCGATGTGTGTTGCGATGGGTTAGTAAATGGGGCGCAAATATTTGGGACGGAGTAGATTTGATGGCGGGACCGCTCGACGGCATACGTGTACTGGATTTGACATCGGTGGGATACGGGCCTTACGCCTGTCAGATCCTTGGTGATTATGGTGCCGAAGTTGTAAAGGTGGAGTCCCACGAAGGTGACATCACCCGCGGTATCGCGCCCTTTAAAAATGACGGCATGGGGCATTTTTTCCTCATGGCGAACCGGAACAAGCGTTGCATCGTTCTGGACCTGAAAACGGTGCGTGGCCGGGAAGCCTGTTTGAAGCTGGTTGAAAGTGTCGATATTGTCATCAGCTCCATCCGTCCCGCCGCCATGGACCGCCTTGGCCTGGGCTTTGAGGCTTGCCGGGCCGTGAACGCAAAAATTATCTATGTTGCCCTTGTCGGCTTTGGCCAATCAGGGCCCTATGCCAAGCGCCCGGCCTATGACGATATTATTCAGGGCATGTCCGGCATGGCCGCTATGCAGGGTGGCCGCAGCGGCCCACCCAGTTTCGTGAATGCATCGGTTTGCGACAAAATCTGCTCCCAGGTCGCAGCGCACGCCACCCTGGCAGCCTTGTTTAGCCGGGAGAAGACGGGCCAGGGCCAGATGGTTGAAGTGCCGATGTTCGAGTCTATGGTCGGCTTTAACCTCGTTGAACATAATTCCGGTCAGGCGTTTGAGCCGCCCCTGGGACCGGCTGGGTATGAACGCGCCATGGTCGAATACCGTCGCCCCTATGCCACAGCTGATGGCTATGTCTGCGCCCTGCCCTACAACACGAAGCAATGGCAGGCATTTTTCACCATCATGGACCGGCCGGATATGATCAACGATCCACGGGTCGTTGATACCAAGATTCGCAGCGAAAAAATTGGCGAGCTGTATGAGTTAGTCGCTGATTTGGTAAAAAATTGGAAGACCGCCGATTTACTCGTCGCCCTGGAAAAAGGTGATATTCCCCACGGCGTGGCAACGGGGCTAAACGACCTGTCGGCAGATCCGCATATGAAAGAGGTGGCGTTTTTCCAAACCTTCGATCACCCCACGGAAGGCACGATCAAACTGACCGCACCACCCATGAAACTGTCTGAAACCCCGCCCGATATCCGTCAGCTGCCCGCCCGGCTGGGAGAACACAGTGTGGAAATCCTGCGCGAAGCCGGGTACTCCGACACAGAGGTTCAGGAGATCATAGCCGAAGGTGTCAGCCTCGACGGGCGTGTAAACGCTCCGTAGTTTGGCTGGCGGATCAGGCCATCATCACTCGATAGACGCCTCGAATGTGGTCTGGATCATTTCGAACATTTCGGCCATTTCGTCACCGATTGCAAACATCGCACCAATAATTACGGTCGCAATGCCGGTTCCGATAAAGGCGTATTCAATTGCCGTTGCACCGGATATATCTGCCATGCCACTGCGTCGCAGGGCGGTGTTCGTGTAAGCTATTGTCATGGTCCACATGGACTAATACCCTCAATCTACGTCACAGGGTCCCTTGGTCATTGCCAGTGGCCCTGAGGCCCTGAGGCCCAAAGACCTAATGGCCAAAAAACGCTGCGTAAAATTCCCACCCACTAGCTCTATATTGGCTGTATTTTCGTAAATAAAACCCTACATTATAGTTAAGCATTCGTTAATCTACCGTTTTAGTATCTCGTTTAGCTTTGTTGGGGTTTTGCCATGGTGAGAGTTTTGCTCTGTATTGCGGGCTTTGCATTTCTGACTGGGTTGGCTGGTTGCCTTCAGCAACAGCCAAATTGGTATGAAGACCACTGTTTGCGTCTTGGTTTCAAACAAGGCAGCCCCGATTTCGCTGATTGCATTCAGCGGGATAAACAATGGATAGAGGCT